>NZ_JBVHMF010000005.1:0-170687 GCF_055558595.1 Streptomyces sp. NPDC025721
GTGAGGTTCGCGCGGAGCTGGGTGTCCTTCGTGGACGAGGCGGCGGCCTTCGGGAACGACGGCAGACCCAGATACGTACCACTCATCGGACCACTCCTCCATTGCGCGCGCCGCCCGTGGCGACATGGACCGGAACCCCGGCGGTCGGGACCGTCAGCGGGTGCTCCCGCGTACTGGCCAGGATCTCCGCGATGTGCACCGGGCGGATGGCGGTGCGCTGCCGGGACATCGTGCCGTCCAGGTGCATCAGGCAGGAGTTGTCGGCCGCGCACAGCACGTCGGCGCCGGTCTCCTCCGCGTGCCGCACCTTGTCCGCGGCCATCGCGGCCGAGACGTCGGGATTCTTCACGGCGAAGGTGCCGCCGAAGCCGCAGCACTCCTCCGCCCCCTCCAACTCCCGCAGCTCAAGCCCCTTCACAGCCTCCAACAGCCGCCGGGGCCGCTCGCCGAGCCCCAGCATCCGCAGCCCGTGACAGGTGGGGTGGTACGTCACCGTGTGCGGGAAGTACGCGCCCACATCCGTCACCCCCAGCACGTCCACCAGGAACTCCGTCAACTCGTACGTCCTGGGCACCACGTCGGCCAGCGCCTCGCTCAACTCGTCGCCGCGGCCCTCCTCCCGGGCCCGTTCGCCGAGGCGCGGGTAGATGTCCCGCACCATCGCCGCGCAGGAGCCGGACGGCGTGACCACGTAGTCGTATCCGGCGAAGACCCGCGCCTGGCGGCGCGCCAAAGGCTCCGCCTCGTGCCGGTAACCGGTGTTGTAGTGCGCCTGGCCGCAACACGTCTGCCCCATCGGGAAGTCCACCTCGACGCCGAGCCGCGTCAGCAGCGCGACGACGGCCTGGCCGGTCCGTGGATAGAGCGTGTCGTTCACGCAGGTGAGAAACAGGGCGGCACGCATCGCGGCTCCCTCGGGGTCGTGCGGGCGGATGACGGACGGCGGGTGGGCGGGTGACGGGGGGTCAGGGGGCGGCGAGGGCACCGGAGATACGGGCGTCCGCCGCGTCCCAGGCGCGCAGGTCACCGCGCGGCTCGTACCGGCGCAACTCCTGCGTGTCGGCGACCAGTTGCCGCATCCGGGCCAGATCGCCGACGAGGCCGTGGGTGCGGGCCTGGACGAGGATGTTGCCGAGCGCGGTCGCCTCGGTGGGCCCGGCGATCACCGGCAGCCCGGACGCGTCCGCGGTGAGGCGGCACAGCAGTTCGTTGCGGCTGCCGCCGCCGACCAGATGGATGTGGGTGATCTCCCGGTCGGCGAGTTCGGCGGCCTTGCGCAGCACCCTGCGGTGCGCGAGCGCCAGGCTCTCCAGCACGCAGCGGACCAGCGCGCCCCGGCTCTCCGGCGGGCGCTGCCCCGTACGCACGCAGTAGTCCGCGATGGCCGCGGGCATGTCGGCCGGTGCCAGGAACTCCGGCGCGTCCGGGTCGATCACCGCGCCGAACGGCTCCGCGCGGCCCGCGTCCGCGAGCAGCGACGCCAGCTCGGACGGCTCGCCGCGCGCGGCCCAGACCCGACGGCACTCCTCCAGCAGCCACATCCCCATGATGTTCCTGAGATAGCGGAACGTGCCGTCGATCCCGCGCTCATTGGTGAAATTCGCGGCCCGCGACGCCGCGCTGAGCACCGGCGCGTCCAGTTCGAGCCCGGCCAGCGACCAGGTGCCGCAGGAGATGTACGCGGAACCCGGCGCGGTGGCCGGTACCGCCGCCACCGCAGAGGCCGTGTCGTGCGAGCCCACCGTGGTGACCCGCGTCCCCGCCGCCAGACCCGTCGCCGCCACGATGTGCGGCAGCAACTCACCTGCGCTGTCGCCCGGTTGCCGCAGCGGCGGCAGCAACGCCGGGTCCAGGCCGATCCGGTCGGCGAGGTCCCGCGACCACTCGCCCGTACGGGCGTCCAGCAGGCCCGTCGTCGAGGCGTTGGTGACCTCCGCGCCGACACTGCCGGTCAGCCAGTGCGTCACCAGGTCGGGGATCAGCAACAGCGTCCGCGCGGCGGCCAGTTGGACCGTGTCCCGCGCCGCCGCGAGCTGGAACAGCGTGTTGAACGGCAGGTGCTGGAGGCCGTTGGCCGCGTACAGCTCCTGCGCGCCGACCTCGTCCCGCACCCGCGGCGCCACCTGCGCCGTACGGCTGTCCCGGTAGTGGTACGGGATCCCCAACAGCGCGCCGTCCGCGTCCAGCAGGCCGTAGTCCACCGCCCACGTGTCCACGCCGACGGACGCCACCGCGGCGCCCGACCTCGCCGCCTCGCGCAGTCCGTCCAGAACGCCGGTGAACAGGCCCGGCAGGTCCCAGTGCAGCCCGCTCGGCAGCCGCACCGGCACATTCGCGAACCTGTTCACTTCCGTGAGGGCCAGTTCCCCGCCGCCCACCCGGCCCACGACGACGCGGCCGCTCGTCGCGCCGAGGTCCGCCGCCGCGAACACGCCTGCGGCTGGGCTTGCGCCTGGGGGTTCGCCGATCATGCCTCTCCTTATACGGCCACTCCTGCGGAGTGCGGTCCTTCATTCTTCCCGCCCCGCGCCCCGGGACGGTTCTCCTACGCGAGGCGTTAGGCCGATTCTTTTGGGGGCGCGGCCTGTGTGCGGTGTCCTTGCGCTTCGGCGTTGCGCCGATCTTTTAGGGGCGCTGGGGGGGGGCCCCCCCCCCCCCCCCCCCAAAGGCCCCCCCCCCCCCCCCCCGACCCACCCTCCTCTACGCGAAAAAACCCCGCCCCCTCCCCCCCCCCCCCCCCCCCCCCCCCCCCCCCCCCCCCCCCCCCCCCCCTGACGGGGCACGTCCTGCGCAGGGCGAACGCCTAGGGCCGCGCCCTTGAACGCCGGCCCTGCGCAGGGTGACACGCCCTAGCGGAGGAAGGCGGCTGCGACGCCCGCGTCGACGGGGATGTGAAGCCCGGTCGTGTGGGTCAGCTCCCCGCCGGTGAGGGCGAAGACGGCGTTGGCGACGTGCTCGGGAAGAACTTCCCGCTTCAAGAGCGTCCGCTGCGCGTAGAACTCCCCGAGCTTGGCCTCCTCGACGCCGTAGACGGCCGCCCGCTTGGCCCCCCAGCCGCCGGCGAAGATGCCGGAACCACGGACGACCCCGTCGGGGTTGATGCCGTTGACACGTACCCCGTACTCACCCAACTCGGCGGCGAGGAGCCGCACTTGGTGGGCCTGGTCGGCCTTGACGGCCGAATAGGCGATGTTGTTGGGTCCGGCGAAGACCGCGTTCTTGGAGGCGATGTAGACGATGTCGCCGCCCAGCTTCTGCTCGATCATGACGCGCGCGGCGGCGCGGGAGACGAGGAAGGAGCCGCGGGCCATGATGTCGTGCTGGAGGTCCCAGTCCTTGGCGGTGGTCTCCAGGAGCGGCTTGGAGATCGAGATCCCCGCGTTGTTGACGACGAGGTCGACCCCGCCGAAGGCGAGCAGCGCGTCGGCGAAGGCCGCCTCGATCTGCTCCTCGGAGGTGACGTCCACGGTGACCGCGACGGCCTTGTCGGGACCGCCCAGCTCCTCGGCCACGGCGGCGGCGTTGCCCGCGTCGAGGTCCGCGACCACCACGCAGGCGCCCTCGGCGACCAGCCGCTGGGCGATGGCCTTGCCGATGCCGGACCCGGCACCGGTGACGAGCGCGATCCGGGTGGCCAGCGGCTTCGGCTTCGGCATCCGCCGCAGCTTGGCCTCCTCCAGCTCCCAGTACTCGATACGGAACTTCTCCGACTCCTCGATCGGCTTGTACGAGGAGACGGCCTCCGCGCCGCGCATCACGTTGATGGCGTTGACGTAGAACTCGCCCGCGACGCGCGCGGTCTGCTTGTCCTTGCCGTAGCTGAACATGCCGACGCCCGGCACGAGGACGATCGCCGGGTCGGCGCCGCGCATGGCGGGGGAGTCGGGCGAGGCGTGCCGCTCGTAGTAGGCGGCGTACTCGGCGCGGTACTCCTCGTGCAGCGTGCGCAGCCGGGCCTCGGCCTCGTCGAGGGCCGTGCCCGCGGGCAGGTCGAGGACCAGCGGGCGGACCTTGGTGCGCAGGAAGTGGTCCGGGCAGGACGTGCCCAGCGCGGCCAGCCGCGGGTGCTCGGCGCGCGACAGGAAGTCCAGCACCTCGGGGGAGTCGGTGAAGTGGCCGACCTGCGGCCGGTCCTGGGAGGCGATCGAGCGCAGCAGCGGTGCCAGCGCGGCGGCCCGTACGCGCCGCTCGGACTCCGGCAGCGGCTCGTACCCGTCGAGCATCGCGCCGAACGGGTCGGCCTTGCCGCGCTCCTGGAGGAAGGTCTCCGCGGTGCGGATGATGTGCAGCGAATTGCGTTCGCACTCCTGCGAGGTGGCGCCCCAGGCGGTGACGCCGTGCCCGCCCAGCACACAGCCGATCGCCTCCGGGTGGGCCTCCTTGACCGCCGCGATGTCCAGCCCGAGCTGGAAGCCGGGGCGGCGCCAGGGCACCCACACCACGGTGTCGCCGAAGCACTCCTTGGTCAGCGCCTCGCCGTCGGCCGCGCACGCCAGCGCGATACCGGAGTCCGGGTGCAGGTGGTCCACGTGCGCCGCGTCCACCAGCCCGTGCATCGCGGTGTCGATCGACGGCGCCGCGCCGCCCTTGCCGTGCAGGCAGTAGTCGAAGGCGGCGACCATCTCGTCCTCGCGCTCGACCCCCGGGTAGACCTCGGTGAGGGCGCGCAGCCGGTCCAGGCGCAGCACCGCGAGACCGGAGCCGGTGAGCGTACCGAGGTCGCCGCCGGACCCCTTGACCCACATCAGCTCGGTGTCGGCCCCGGTCACCGGGTCGGGCGCGGTGCCCTTGGCGGACGTGTTGCCGCCCGCGTAATTGGTGTTGCGCGGATCGGATCCGAGCCGGTTCGAACGGCCGAGCAGCGCCCCGACCGTGCTGTCGTCGGAACTGGAGGCGGAAGCCATGCGGTGTCCTTCGGAGGAATGAGTACGGGTGCGGGTGCGACGAGCTCGACCGGCTCGGAGGCTCCACTGCGCGTCGCGGAGCCGGTCGGCCGCGTGGGCTCGCCGTCAGGAGGGCCGGCGAGTGAACCGAAGCGGAGCGGTCGCTGTTGAAAGGGAGAACGCGCGCAGGTTGTGAGGAACGAGCAACCGAGCACGATCGACCGTCGACAGCGACTAAGCGCAGCGGAGGTGAACCGAGCCTTAAGAAAATCAAGCGCCCCAGCCGGCCTGTTCGCCGCCGACGCGTTCCGAGGTGATGCGGGTGGCCCAGCCGGAGCCGCGGTAGGCGGCCATCGGGTCGGGGTCGAGACCCAGTTCGGTGCGCACCTCGGCGAGCAGCGGCCGGACGTCGGTGTTGTAGGCGTCCATCAGTACGGCGTTGGCCTCCAGTACGTCACCGGCGCGCTGGGCGGCGCCGAGAGCGTCGAGGTCGACCAGCAGCGCCTTGGCGGTGGCCTCCTGGACGTTCATCACCGAGCGGATGATCGCGGGGATCTTCGCCTCGATGTTGTGGCACTGGTCGAGCATGAAGGCGACGCCGGTCTCCTGCTTCAGACCGCCGTTCTTGGCGACCTCGTGCATGATCCGGAAGAGCTGGAAGGGGTCGGCGGAGCCGACCATGAGGTCGTCGTCGGCGTAGAAGCGGGAGTTGAAGTCGAAGCCGCCGAGCTTCTTCTCGCGCAGCAGGAACGCGACGATGAACTCGATGTTGGTGCCCGGCGCGTGGTGGCCGGTGTCCACGACGACCTGCGCCTTGTCGCCGAGCTTGAGGCAGTGCGCGTAGGAGGTGCCCCAGTCGGGGACGTCCGTGGTGTAGAAGGCGGGCTCGAAGAGCTTGTACTCCAGCAGCATCCGCTGGTCGTCGCCGAGCCGGTCGTACACCTGGGACAGCGCCTCGGCGAGCCGGTCCTGGCGGGCGACGATGTCGTCCTGGCCCGGGTAGTTGGTGCCGTCGGAGAACCACAGCTTCAGGTCGCGCGAGCCGGTGGCGTCCATGATGTCGACGCACTCCAGCAGATAGCTGACGGCCTTGCGGCGGATCGCGGGGTCGGCGTTGGTGACCGAGCCGAGCTTGTAGTCGTCGTCCTGGAAGACGTTGGAGTTGATCGCGCCCAGGGTCAGGCCGCGCTCCTTCGCGTACGCGCCGAGCGCCGCGTAGTCGTCCACCAGGTCCCAGGGGATGTGCAGGGAGACGATGGGCGCGACGCCGGTGGCCGCGTGCACCTGGGCCGCGTCGTCCAGCTTTTCGTACGGGTTACGCGGCACGCCCTCCTGCCTGAACACCTTGAAACGGGTGCCCGAGTTGCCGTAGGCCCACGAAGGGGTCTCGATCCGCTGGGACTTCAGCGCCGCCTTCACGGCCGACAGGTCTGTCATGGCAACCTCTGTGAATCGTTTCATTTGACGGCTCACCTTAAAGGCGACACTGCGCCATGTCAATGGTCATGACGAGAACCCGATGGCGGGCCGGTCGCCGTTATTGAATCGTGTCACATGAGCCGGACGCGCTGCTAGAGGGTCTCTTTCCAGCCGCGATTGGCCGTCCGTCCGGGGTTGATCTCCCGAAATGGCTTCCACGGACTCTTGACGGCCTGATCAAGCGGGGCTAACGTCCCGGCAACTCCATTGAAACATTTCACCCCGCGGCGCAAGACCGGGAGATCCAGGAGACATCAATGACCGACCCCGAACCGGAACGGACTCCGGTCCTCGCGCTGGAGGGGGTGAGCAAGTCCTTCGGCGCGGTACGGGCACTGCGCGACGTCTCACTGCGGCTGTACGCGGGTGAGGCGCACGCCCTCGCGGGGGAGAACGGCGCCGGCAAATCGACCTTGATCAAGGCACTGGCCGGGGTGCACCGACCGGACACCGGAACGGTACTGCTCGACGGCGCGCCGGTGGTCTTCCACGGCCCGGCCGACGCGCGCGACGCCGGTGTGGCCGTCATCTACCAGGAGCCCACGCTCTTCCCCGACCTCTCCATCGCCGAGAACATCTTCGTCGGCCGCCAGCCGCGCCGCTCGCTCGGCCGGGTCGACCACAAGGCCGTGCACAAGGCCACCGAGCAACTCTTCAAGCGGCTCGGCGTCGACCTCGACCCCGACCAGCCCGCCCGCGGCCTGTCCATCGCCGACCAGCAGCTCGTCGAGATCGCCAAGGCGCTCTCCTTCGACGCCCGCGTGCTGATCATGGACGAGCCCACCGCCGCCCTCACCGGCAGCGAGGTCGCCCGGCTCTTCGGCGTCGTCAGGGCGCTGCGCGAGGACGGCGCCGCCGTCCTGTTCATCTCGCACCGGCTGGAAGAGGTCTTCGCGCTCTGCCAGCAGGTCACCACCCTGCGGGACGGCGCCTGGATCGCCAGCGAGCCGGTCGACGGCCTCACCGAGGACGACCTGGTCCGCCGGATGGTCGGCCGTGACCTGGACGAGCTCTACCCCAAGCAGGACGCCAAGGTCGGCGACGTCGCGCTGAGCGTGCGCAGGCTGACCCGTGAAGGCGTCTTCACCGACGTGTCCTTCGACGTCAGGCGCGGCGAGATCGTCGGCCTGGCCGGACTCGTCGGCGCCGGGCGCAGCGAGGTGGCCCGCGCCGTCTTCGGCGTGGACCGCTGGGACGCGGGCGAGGTCGAGGTCGACGGCCGCCCGCTGAAGTCCGGCGCCCCCAGCCTCGCCATGGCCGCGGGCCTGGCCCTCGTACCCGAGGACCGCCGCGAACAGGGCCTGGTCATGGAGATGTCCATCGAGCGCAACATCAACCTCACCGGCTTCAAGGCCACCACCCGCGCGGGCCTGATGGACCGCGGCGCCGAGCGCAGCCGCGCCGTCGACTGGGCCATGCGCCTCCAGGTGAAGTACGCCCGGCTCGCCGATGTCGTCGGCACGCTGTCCGGCGGCAACCAGCAGAAGGTGGTGCTGGCCAAGTGGCTGGCCACCGACCCCCGGGTGCTGATCGTCGACGAGCCCACCCGCGGCATCGACGTCGGCACCAAGGCCGAGGTGCACCGGCTGCTCTCGCAGCTCGCCGCCGACGGCCTCGCCGTCCTGATGATCTCCTCCGACCTCCCGGAGATCCTCGGCATGGCCGACCGTGTCCTGGTGATGCACGAGGGCCGGCTGGCCGCCGACATCCCGCGCGCGGACGCCACCGAGGAATCCGTCATGGCAGCGGCCACCGGCCGCGGAAGGAACGCGGCATGACCATGACCGCCAAACCGGCGTCGGCCGCGCCGCCGGACACCGCCTCCACCGGCGGCCTCCTCGACCGGGTGCTGAAGGTCAGGGAACTGGCCATCCTCGTCGTCCTGGTGCTGATGCTGCTGGCCACCCAGCTCGACAACAGCGCCTTCCTGTCCCAGCAGGGCATCAAGGACCTGCTGCTCAACGCGACCATCCTGGTGCTCGTCGCGGTCGGCCAGGCCATGGTGGTGATCACCCGGAACGTCGACCTGTCGGTCGGCTCCACGCTGGGCATCACCGCCTTCGCCGCGGGCGAGTTCCTGCGCGGCGGCGGCAATCCGCTGGTCGCCATCCTGATCGCGGTCGCCCTCGGCGCCGGATTCGGCATCGTCAACGGCCTGTTGGTCAGCCTCGGCCAGGTGCCCGCGCTGGTCGTCACCCTCGGCACGCTCTACATCATCCGCGGCCTGGACTCGATCTGGTTCGGCTCCAAGCAGATCACCGCCGCCGACCTCCCGTCGGGCTTCGGCAGCTTCGGGCACGACGGCCTCGGCGCCGTCCCGTATCTCGCGCTGCTCACCGCGGTCGTGCTGATCATCGCCGCGTACTACCTGCGCAGTTACCGCAGCGGACGCGACCTGTACGCGCTCGGTTCGAGCCCGGAGGCCGCGCGGCTGGCCGGTGTGCCGGTCCGCAAGCGCATCCTCACCGCCTACATCGTCTGCGGCGCCCTCGCGGGCCTGGCGGGCGCTCTCTACCTCGCCCGCTTCGGCAATGTCGACTCCGGCACCGGCAGCGGCTACGAACTCACCGTCGTCAGCGCCGTGGTGGTCGGCGGCGTCGCCTTCACCGGCGGCTCCGGCAGCCTGTACGGCGCCGCGCTCGGCGCCCTGCTGCTGACCTCGATCAACAGCGTGCTCCCCTCGATCGGCGTCAGCTCCGTATGGGTGCAGGCCATCGACGGCGTCCTCCTGCTGCTGGCCATCGCCGTCGACCGGGTGGTCGCGCTGCGGGTCGCGGCGGTGCTCCGTAAGCGGGCCGCACAGACAAGGAGTGCGACAACTCATGCCTGAGCCAACGAAATCCACCGGTCCGGCGAAGGCCGCGAAGCCGTCCGCCGGTACGAACCCGCCCGCCGGTACGAAGCCGTCCGCCGGTACGAACCCGTCCACCGGTACGAAGCCGTCCGCGAGCGCGAAGCCCGCCACCGCGGGCCGTACGGCGACCGGTTGGGCGCGGGACGCGTTCCGCTGGGACACCGTCGTCGGAGCCCTGCTCGTCGTCCTGCTGCTCTGCTCCTTCTCCCTGGTCGACAACTTCGGCAACGCGCTGAATCTGTCGTTCCTGATCGGCAACACCCTGCCGATCGCGCTCATCGCGCTGCCGATGACGATGCTGGTGATCTCCGGCGAGATCGACCTGTCGGTCGGCTCCACCGCGGGCCTGTCCGGCGCCGTCATGGGCAAGCTGTGGAACGACGGCATGGCCATCGAGATGATCATCCCGCTGTGCATCCTGCTCGGCGTGGTCTGCGGCCTGGTCAACGGCCTGCTGGTGACCCGGCTCGGACTGCCCTCGCTGGCCGTCACCATCGGCACCCTGGCCGCCTACCGCGGCATCGCGCAGATCGTGCTCGGCTCCAACTCGGTGACCGACTTCCCGCAGCAGTACCTGGACTTCGGCTCCGCGCGGATCGGCGGCACCTTCATCCCGCAGGCCGCCATCCCGTGGGCCGTCCTGCTGGTCATCGCGGTCGTCGTCCTGCACGCCACCCCGGTCGGCCGCTCGCTGTTCGCGGTCGGCGCCTCGCAGGAGGCCGCGCGCTTCGCGGGCATCCGCACCAAGCGGCTGAAGCTGTCGATGTTCGTCGCCACCGGCACGATCTCCGCGCTCACCGGCGTCTTCTGGGCCCTGCACTACGCCAGCGCCCGCTACGACAACGCCACCGGCCTCGAACTGTCCGTCATCGCCGGTGTGCTGCTCGGCGGCATCGACTTCGACGGCGGCAAGGGCACGCTGGGCGGCGCGATCGCCGGAGTGTTCCTGCTCGGCGCGCTCCAGAACGTGATGAGTCTGATCAACGTCTCCGCGCAGTCCCAGATCCTGATCACCGGAGTCCTGCTGGTGATCTCGGTACTGGCACCGCGGGTGGCCCGGCAGGTGGGCAGGGCGCGAGCCCGGCGCAGAACCGCCGACGCGCCACCACCGGCCGCACTGGCCGCCACCTGACCCCCCGCACCACGCACGTCGTCCGAACACCCTCACCTGGTCGTCACCTGCCGCGAGTGCGGCATCGAAAGGACACCCGCATGTCGTACAGAACCGCCCCCGCCCGTCGCGCCGCGGCCGCGGTCGCCGTTGTCGCCGTCGTCGCGCTCAGCGCCACTGCCTGTGGCGGCACCACCAAGAAGTCCAGCTCGGACTCGGAATCGGCCTCCGCCGGATCCGGTACGAAGGCGTCGGCCTCCGCCGACCCGAACGCGCCCGTCAAGAAGGGCCTGACCATCGCCTACCTGCCCAAGCAGGTGAACAACCCGTACTTCACCATCTCCGACAACGGCGGCAAGAAGGCCGTCGAGGCGCTCGGCGAGAAGTACAAGGAGGTCGGCACCAGCAGCGGCACCGACACCGCGGGCCAGGTCAGCTACGTCAACACCCTGACGCAGCAGCAGGTCAGCGCCATCGCGGTGTCCGCGCAGGACCCCGGCGCGCTGTGCACCGCGCTGAACCAGGCGCGCAAGAACGGCGTCAAGGTCGTCACATACGACTCGGACACCAACACCAACTGCCGTGACGCGTTCGTCTCGCAGGCCAGCGCGGAGGACCTGGGCCGTACCGAGGTCCAGTTGATGGCCAAGCAGATCAACAACAAGGGCCAGATCGCGATCCTGTCGGCGGCCCAGACGGCCACCAACCAGAACACCTGGATCGACTTCATGAAGGACGAGCTCAAGAAGCCGGAGTACAAGGACATCCAGCTCGTCAAGGTCGCCTACGGCAACGACGACGCGCAGGCGTCGTTCCAGCAGACCCAGGGCCTGCTCCAGCAGTACCCGAACCTGAAGGGGATCATCTCCCCGACCACGGTCGGCATCAAGGCCGCGGCGCAGTACCTGAGCGGCTCCAAGTACAAGGGGAAGGTGCAGCTCACCGGCCTGGGCACGCCCAACGACATGCGCGCGTACGTCAACAACGGCACCGTGCAGTCCTTTGAGCTGTGGGACCCGGCCAAGCTCGGCGCGCTCGCGGGCTACACCGCCGTCGCGCTGGCCTCCGGCCAGATCACCGGCGCCGAGGGTGAGACCTTCACCGCGGGCGACATGGGCACCTTCACCGTCGGCAAGGACAGCGTCATCGTCCTGGGCAAGCCGACCGTCTTCGACAAGGCGAACATCGGCCAGTTCAACTTCTGAGCCGACGGCACCATCCAGTAAGGCAGTTGGACCGCCGGCCCTGTGGGTCCGGGCCGGCGGTGTGCGGAAGGAAATCCTCAAGTGCGGCGCGTCTGCTTTGTGTTGAAGGTCCGTCAGGAACGGCTGGACGAGTACCGTGCCAGGCACGCGGACGTCTGGCCGCGGATGCGTGAGGCGCTGTCCGCCGCCGGCTGGCACAACTACTCGCTGTTCCTGCGCGAGGACGGCCTGCTCGTCGGCTATCTGGAGACCGAGGACTTCGAGCGGGCGCGCGCCGCCATGGACGGTACGGAGGTGAACGCCCGCTGGCAGGCGGAAATGGCGGGCTTCTTCGAGGAGTTGGACGGCGCCGCGCCCGACGCGGCGATGGTCCCGCTCACCGAGGTGTTCCACCTTCCGTGAACATGAGAGGTTGGAACGATTCAGTTCGTGCCGGATCAACCAGCACGCACTGTGCTTGAATAAGTTCAATGCGTTGATTCCGGGTGAACGTCGAGCACGTCGCGCCGACGCCGGATGAGCGTTACGAGGAGCCCTGCCTGCGGCGGGCGGGACGGAGCAGTGGAGCCCATGGTTGGGATCAAGGACGTGGCACGGCAGGCGGGTGTCTCGGTCGGGACCGTCTCCAATGTGATCAACCGCCCGGACCTGGTGTCCGAGGAGACCAGGACCCGGGTGCAGTCGGTCATCAGCCGCCTCGGCTACATACGGAGTGAGTCCGCCCGCCAACTGCGGGCCGGGGCAAGCCGTATCGTCGCGCTGCTCGTCCTCGACATGGGCAACCCCTTCTTCGTCGACGTGGCCAGCGGCGCCGAGCGCGCCGCCCGCGCCGCCGGACTCGGCGTCATGGTCTGCAACAGCGCGCAGAGCACCAGCGAGGAGGTCGAGTACCTGTCGCTCTTCGCCGAGCAGCGGGTGCGCGGCGTGCTGGTCACCCCCGCCGACGCGACCGGACACAGCCTCAAGACGCTGCGCAGCCAGGGCATTCCGTACGTCCTGGTCGACCGGGTCTCGGCGGACGTCGCCGTCTGCTCGGTCTCGGTGGACGACGTCGTCGGCGGACGCCTCGCCGCCCAGCACCTGATCGCCGCGGGACACCGCTCGATCGTCTACGTCGGCGGCCCGCCCGAACTCCCGCAGGTCCGCGACCGCCGCGCCGGGGCGCTCGCCGCGCTGGCCGAGGCCGGACTGCCGCCCGAGTCGCTGACCGAGGTGTCCGCCGAGCGGCTGGACGTCTCGGCGGGCCGCGACGCCGGAGCCCGGCTGCTCGGCCTGGCGCCCCGGCCCACCGCCGTCTTCTGCGCCAACGACCTGCTGGCCCTCGGGGTCCTCCAGGCGGTCTTCGCCGCCAGGATCGCGGTCCCCGAGGAGATGGCCATCGTCGGTTACGACGACATCGAATTCGCCGCCGCCGCGGCCGTACCGCTGACCTCGGTCCGGCAGCCCGCCGTCGCGATGGGGCGGCTCGCCGCCGAGATGCTGCTGGAGGAGACGGCGGACCCCGAGGGCCACGAGCACCGCCAGGTCGTCCTCCAGCCGGAGCTGGTCGTGCGCGGCTCCAGCCTCGGGGCGCGCTGAGGGAGTCCGGCCGCGCGCCCCGCGTTACGTGAGCGGGGCGTCGTTCGGCCGGGTCGGGACGGCGTCCAGCGCGGCGAGGGTCGCGGCGTCGAGCGTGAGCGCGCCCGCGGCCACGTTCGCTTCGAGGTGGGCGGTGTTCGACGTGCCCGGGATGAGGTGGACGTTCGGCGCGTGGTGCAGCAGCCAGGCCAGGCCGACCTGGGAGGGCGTGGCGCCCAGCGCCCGCGCCGCGGCGATCACCGCCGGTTCGTCGGTCACCTTCGGCAGGCCGGGGAAGGCGCTGCCGAGCGGGAAGTACGGCACCCACGCGATGTCCTGCGCGGTGCAGAGGGCCAGCATGTCCTCGTCGTCGCGCGCCACGAGGCTGTACGCGTTCTGCACGCACGCGATGCCCGCCGGGATCGCCCGGCGCAGATTGTCCAGGCTCACGCTGCTCAGCCCGATCGCGCCGATCTTGCCCTCGTCGCGCAGCGCCACCATCGTCGCGAGCTGGTCGTCGAGTTCGACCACCTGGTCGCCCTCGGCCCGCAGGCCCGGCCCGACATCGGTGCGGCGCAGATTCACCAGCGGGATCCGGTCGAGGCCGAGGCTCGCGAGATTGTCCTCCACGGCCGCCCGCAACTCCTCGGGCTTCTGCGCGAGTCGCAGGTGCACCGGGCCGCCGGAATCCGGTGCGGCCCCCACCTTGCTGGCGACCAGCACCTCGTCCTCGGACCTGACCGCCTCGCGGATCACCCCGTTGACGAAGCCGTCGCCGTAGAACTGCGCCGTATCGACGTGGTCCACCCCGAGTTCGACCGCCCGCCGCAGTACGGCGACCGCGGCGGCCCGCCCGGCCCGCTCGGTCAGTTGCATCGCCCCGTACCCGACGCGCGACACCGTCCGCCCGGCCAGCGCCCCCGCCCCTCCGGCCCGCCGCGCCCCGCCGGCCGTCGTCCCGTCCGAGGTCATCCCGCTGGAAGCCATGAGCATCCCGTTCCCGTGCGACACCAGAACAAGCGGAGGTCACTCCGCTTCTTCGACCGTACCACTACCGGAGATCCCTCCGCTTTGCTCCGGCGCTCTCTGCCCGCCCGCGGCGGCGGCCGTTAATTCGGTGGCGGAGGCGGTGGGGGAGGGGCTACGGTCCCTGGTGTTGGAGCGGGAGCCGCAGAAGCGGCTCGCCGCTGTCGGCTCGTGAGTACGGCCAGGAGGTGTGACTCGATGACTGCCTTGGTGATGGGCGCTGCCCAGATGCGGAAGTTCATTCAGTTCACCTCTGTGGTCTCCGGCTGACCTCTCTTCTTCTGCCGCGCCGATCGGACGCGCGGTGCCGGGGCCCTGTTGGAAGGGTTTCGCTTGTCTTTCTCGTCTTCTTCCTTCTCGTCGTCGTCCTCCTCCTGGTCCTCACTCGTCCCGTACGGCTGGGACTCGCTGCTGGACGACGCCTTCTCGGCGTACGCGGCGGGCGGACTGGTGCCCGCGCGGATCGTGCGGGTCGACCGGGGGATGTGCGACGTCGTCGTCCCCGACGGCGCGGACGGTCTGGTGACGGTCCGCGCCGACACCGATCCGGTGCACTCGCCGGATCCGATGCTCGTGGCGTGCACCGGGGACTGGGCGGCGTTCGACCCGGACCCGGCGCAGCCGAAGGGCCCGTCGGTACGGGCGCTGCTGCCGCGCAGGACCGCGATCGTACGGTCGGCGTCGTCCAAGCGCTCCGAGGGCCAGGTGCTCGCGGCCAATATCGACCACGCGGTGATCGCGGTGTCGCTGGCGGCCGACCTCGATCTGGGGCGCCTCGAACGCTTCCTCTCCCTGGCCTGGGAGAGCGGCGCGCAACCGGTGGTCGCGCTGACCAAGGCGGACCTCGTGCCGGACACCACCTATCTGCTGGAGGACGCCGAATCGGCGGCGCCCGGAGTGCCGGTCCTGGTGGTGAGCGCCACGACCGGCGAGGGGATCGAGGCGCTGTCGGAGCTGCTGGCGGGCGGCACCTCGGTGCTGCTCGGCCAGTCGGGCGCGGGCAAGTCCACGCTCACCAACGCCCTGTTGGGGCGCGAAGCGCAGGAGGTGCAGGCCACCAGGGACTCCGACGGCAAGGGCCGGCACACCACGACCACGCGTGACCTGCTGCCGATGCCGCAGGGCGGGGTGCTGATCGACACGCCGGGGCTGCGCGGGGTCGGCCTGTGGGACGCGGAGTCCGGGCTCCACCAGGTGTTCTCCGAGATCGAGCAACTGGCCCGCGACTGCCGCTTCCAGGACTGCTCGCACCAGTCGGAGCCGGGCTGCGCCGTCCTGGCCGCGCTGGAGGACGGCACCTTGCAGCACCGCCGTCTGGAGAGCTACCGCAAGCTGCTGCGCGAGAACGCGTGGATCGCCTCACGCACCGACCAGCGGCTGCGCTCCGAGATGCGGCGCGAGTGGAAGCAAAGGACCGCGGCGGGCCGGGAGATGTACGAGCGCAAGCGCGGCGGGGGCGGCGGCCACCGCCGCCGGTCCTGAACCCGGTCCCGTACGGCCGACCGTACGGGCGCGGACCCTATCCGGCGCCGCCGCCAGGACCCTGCTGGTGGCGGCGCCGCACCGCGATCGGGCTGCCCGCACTCCAGAACGAGCCGACGACACAGGCGACCACGAGCACGACGATCACGACGCCGAGAATCACGCTGTATGCCATGTCGGACCTCCTCGCCTCCGGCACGGCCTTCACCGTGCCCTCACCTTCGCTACCTGTTCGTGACCTTCCCTTCGCCCGACGTTCCCAACCCACAGGTGGGGGACCGGTGTTCGCGCGTGGGTTCGATCCGATGAAGTGACGGTATGTCAGGCGGAGTCGGGCGGTGCCGAGTGCCCTCGGACGGGCGCGGTGCGGCGCTCAGGGGGAAGCGTGGTGCTCGGGCCGGGATTCGGCGCTCAGGCGGAGGCGCGGACCACGAGGTGCGTCGGCGTGACGATGGAGGACAGGGCGGGAACGCTCTGCGGGCCCGTCGGCGGCGCCACCGCGCGCAGGAGGAGGCGGGCCATGAGGCGGCCCATTTCCTCGATGTCCTGGCGGACGGTGGTCAGGGGCGGGTCGGTCCATTCGGCGACGGAGACCATGTCGTCGAATCCGACGACGGCGATGTCGTCGGGGACGCGGTGTCCTGAGGTGCGCAGGACGCGCAGGGCGCCGGAGGCCATGACGTCGGAGGCGGCGAAGACGGCGTCCAGGTCGGGGCAGCGCTGGAGGAGTTCGGCCATGGCGCGGGCGCCGCCTTCCGGGGTGAAGTCGCCCTCGGCGATCATCCGGGGGTCGGTCTCCGGCAGCACGTCGCGGAACCCGTCGAGCCGGTCCACCGACGCCGTCTGGTCAAGTGGCCCCGCGATGTGGGCGATCCGGCGGCGGCCGATCCTCAGCAGGTGCCGTACCGCGTCCCGCGCGCCGCCCCGGTTGTCGCAGTCCACGTACAAGGTGCCGTGGTCGCTGTCGAAGTCGGTCCAGCCGGGCCGCCCGCCGATCACCGTGGGCACTCCGGCCCTGCGGGCCAGCACGGGCAGCGAGTCGTCGGTGTGCAGGGAGAAGATCAGCGCGCCGTCGACGTGTCCGCCCGCCAGATAGCGGCCCACCCGCTCGTAATCGGCGGCCCCTTCGGTCAGCAGCAGCACCAACTGGTTGTCCCGCGCGGTGAGTTCCTTGCTGATACCGCGCACCTGCTGCGCGAAGAACGGGTCGGTGAAGAACCGTGTCTCCGGCTCGGCGACCACCACCGCGATGGCGTCATTGCGCCGCGTCACCAACGTACGGGCCGCCTGATTGGGCACATATCCCAGCTCGTCCACGGCCTTGCGGACCCGCTCCACCAGCGGCGCCCGTACCCCTTCGCTGCCGTTGACCACGCGCGAGGCGGTGGCACGCGACACCCCGGCCCGCGCGGCGACGGCCTCCAGCGTAGGACGCGGCGCGAAGCTCGGGTCGGACAAGGGACGTCTCCTTCACGCGGAAATAACAGAAAACCGGGGGCCGGTACGCGCACAGCGTAACGGGTCCCCCGGCGCGGCGTGAGAGCGCTCTCCGTGTCGGTTCGGCAGGTGAGACGGGTGTGTCTTGTGTGCGCCTTGTGCGGGCCGGGCGACGGTGGTGCGAGCGACGCCCGGCGAGGTCCGGCGCGCGGGGTCAGTCCTCCAGGCCCCAGCCGATGATCGAGTACGGGTGGATCCGGATCAACTCGTCGCTCATCTGCGCGCCGAGGTCGTGCGGGCCCACGACCTGCTCGGCGGTGCCGCGGATCTCGACCCCGCGCACCGTCCACGGGTCGGTGCCCGCGATGTCGTCCACGACCAGCGACACATAGTGGTTCGCCGCCACATTGCGCCACTTCTTCGTGGCGCCCATCGTGTAGCCGCCGATGTCGACCGTGCCGTCCGGGCGCAGGAAGTAGCCGACCGGATTGGCCTGCGGACGGCCCTGCGCGTCCACGGTCGCCAGCCGCCCGAGGCGCTGCGTGCGCAGATAGCGCAGCTCGGCCTCGGTCAGCGCTGTCCTGGGTGTCTTGATCGCCATGCCCTCACCCTCACACGGGTGAGCGCACCGGGCCATTGGACCTTTGACCTATCCAGGACCTAGGCCGATTGGGGACGCGCGGTCGTACGGCCATACGTATGTCCGTACGACCGCACACCCCGTACGTCTCCCCCTGCGCGCGGGGCCGGGTGCCGGTCAGCCCGCGATCACCGCGCCCAGCCACGCGCCCGCCACGACGAGGCACGCCAGGAGTTCGACCAGGACGGAGCCGCCCACCGCGCGCATCGCGGTGCGGGTCGCGGTCCAGGCGGCGCGGTGGCCGCCGAGGCGCACGCGCTCGGTCGCGTAGATCGTGCCGACGAAGCCGAGGACCGCGCCCAGGACGGGGATCAGGAAGAAACCGGCGATGGCGAAGGAGCCCGCGACCAGCACGGTGTGCCAGGTGATGCCCGAATCGCGGATCCGGCGCGCCGGGAGCAGCCATACCACCACTTGGACGACGGCCAGCAGACCGGTTGCCCCGGCCAGTACGCCCCAGGTCAGGCTCGTGTGCTCCTGCGTCGCCCACCACATGACGGCGGCCCAGCAGAGCAGCGTCCCCGGCACGCCGGGGGCCAGCACACCGACGAGTCCGAGCAGCATCACCGCGCCGATCAGGCACACCTGTGCGGTCCCCATGAGCCCACCCTGCCCGATGACGCGCCCGTCCGCCGGGCGGATCACCCTCGGGGCGCAAGGCGAGACCTGTCCGAGACCCGTAGGACCACTCGCGTACGCCGCTCGTACGCCGTCCGTACGCCGTGGGGACGTCGTCGGTCCGCCGCGCCGTCAACCGTCCGGTGGCGCGCTCACCCTTCCGGCGGGACCGGCGGGACCGGCGGGACCGTCGGACCGGCGACCGGCCACCGGCCACCGCGTACGGCCCCGCGCTCATACGTCCGTGTCGCCGCGCGCCACCCAGCCGCGTTCGTAGGCGTGCCAGCCGAGCTGGAGGCGGGTGGTGACCTCGGCGATCTCCATCAGCCGTTTGACCCGGCGCTGCACGGTGCGCAGCCCGAGGTCGAGCTGCTTGGCCGCCGAGGCGTCCGTCAGACCGGCCAGCAGCAGCGAGAGGATGCGCAGGTCGGTGCTGTCCGGCGCTTCGGGGGACTCCTCGGCCACGGTGCCCGTCCCGTCCAGGCTCAGCGGCATCCCCTGCCGCCACACTCCCTCGAACAGCCCCATCAGCGACTCCAGCAGCCCGCTGGCGTGCACGACCAGCGCGGCGGGCTGGGCGAGGCGGCGGGTCAGCGGCACCATCGCCAACGACCGGTCGGCCACCACCAGTTTGGTCGGCACCCGGTCCACCACCCGCACCTGTTCGTTCCTGCCGAGCGCGGCGGACACCTCCGTGAAACCGCTCGGGCTCGTCACGACGGAACGTTCCAGCACCACGCGGTACGTGACGCCGCGTCGGGACGCCTCCTGCTCGGCGTCGTTCTCCGTCCCGGTGATGGCCACCGGGCGGTCGGTGACCAGGGCGCAGACCTCGCTCTCCGCGCCGAACTGGAGTTGCAGGAAGCGCTGCGCCACCGCGTTGGCTCCGGTGACCACCTCGACCAGGTCGTGCACGGCCGGTTCCGTCGCCTCCGCCCGGAACTCGGCGGCCAGGACGGCGGCGGCCAGCTCCGCCTGCTCCAACTCGTGCCGCTGCCGGGTCAGCAGCGCCGACAGCGCCACGGCCGGTGGCGCGGCGACCCAGCGGCCGGGCCGCGCCGACGACTGCGCGACCAGCCCGTGCCCCTCCAGCCTGCGCAGGATGCGGCCCGCGTCCTCCTCGTTCAGCCCGAGGCGGTGCGACAGGTCGCCGACCTCGGCCGCGCCCAGGCCGACCAGCGCCCGGTAGGCCGATTCCTGCGCTTCGTCCAGACCGATGGCGCCGAGCACGGAGCCCCCTCCCTGCGGTGATGGTGACGGTGGCGGAAATGAGCCACGGCGGTTTCCCGCCTTGGTCATCTTGTACTCCCGCAGGTCCGCTCTGCCAGTGTGATCGACACCGAGCTTTGCGGAGAGCTTCACGGGGAGCTTTCCGGTGGCTTCGCGGGAGGCGGGACGGAGGGCGCCGGGGACGGTGTCCGTGGCAGCCCCCGGAAGAAGTCTCCGGACGCGTCCGAAGGTCTCGGTGCGGTCCCCGGAGGATCTTTCCCGAGGTCCCGGCCGGGGACGGCGACTCCGCCGGGCGGCCCTGCTGTGGGGGCGGGGCCGGCCCGGCGGTTCCACGTTTCCCGGCGGCCCGCGCGGTGGACAATAAGGGCATGAGCCAGCAGGGGGACTCCCACAGCAGCCAAGAGGACGACTGGTGGCGTCAGTTGTACGACGACGACGCGGCCACGCCGTCCGCCACGCCGGATTCCGTCGACGCGCACTTCGATACGGCGCTGGACGCGGTGGCGCCTCCGCCGCCGACGCCGGCCGCCGACACGTTGCGACTGCGTCGGCCCACTCCGCCGCCTCCGCCCCCTTCCTGGCCGGGGCCGCCGCGCACACCGGGTGCGCCTCCGGCGCCGGTCCCGACCACGGCGCCGGTCTCGGCTCCGGAGCCCGCTTCGGTGTCGATTCCGGCTCAGCAGGACGCGTCGCCCGAGGTACCGGCCGACGTGGTGCCGGTCGACGTGGTGCCGGCCGACGTGGGGCCGGCCGACGTGGTGCCAGCCGAGCGGCCGGTCGAGCCGCCGGTCGAGTCCTCGGCCGAACCACCCGCCAAGCCGTCGATCGCCGCGCCGGACGCGCCGCCGGTCGATGACGCTCCCGCGTGGGACGCCTGGTCGGCCGAGCCGACCTTCGGCACGGCGCCGCCGCCACCGGAAGAGGCTCCGGAGGCCGCCGCGCCCGAGCCCACTCCGCCGCCCCGGCCGGAGCAACGCCCTTGGGACGCCTGGTCGTCCGCACCCACCTTCGCCGAACGCCCCGAGCCGTCGGCCCCCGCCCCGGAGCCCCGCGAGGCGCCGCGCCCCGCGTCCGACTCCTGGTGGACCCGCTCACCTTCGGCCGCCCCCGAGCCGGCACCGGCGCCGGAGCCCGTCGCCGAAGAGCCGGAGGCGCCGGAGGGCGATACGCCCGGAGCCTCGTGGGACGCGTGGTCGGCCACCCCGACCTTCGCCGTCGAGGACCCCCCGCCCGCTTCCCCGGACGAGCCTGCCCTCTGGCCCCGCACCGCCTGGCAGGCCCCGACCCCCGAGACGGCCGAACCGGCACCGGCCGAGCCGGACCATTCCGGACCGCCGTCGCCGAACGACTCGGCACTCGACCAACTCCTGGCAGCCCGCCGCCCCGCGCCCGAGCCGCCCCCCTCCGACAACTCCTGGGCCACCCCCGAGGCGGACCGCCCCGAGGCCGAGCCCCACCGCCCGCTTACCGCCCCGACCGGCGCGGCGGACCCCAACTACCCCTGGCCGCCCGCCCCGACCACGCCGAGCGCACCCCCGAGCCCGCAGACCGCCCCGCCCGGACCTGCCCCCGATCGTTCCCCTTCGGCGGCCCAACCACCCGCCCCTGCGACACCGGACGAGCCCGCCCAGCCCATTCCCCCGCAGCCGTCCGCCCCGCCCGAGCCCCGCCGCCCGTGGGTCCCCCCGACCGAGGCGGAGCCCGCCCGGTCGGGTCCCTCCTCGCAGGCGGCTGACGCCGAGCCTGTCCCGGCCGACCGGGAGGCCCCCACCGCCTCCCCGGAGCCCGGCTCTCCCTGGGCTGTCCCGCCCGTGGCGGAGGTCGATCGCTCCTGGGCGGCCCAGCCGCCCGCCGTACCGGAGCCCGATCAGCCGAGCCCCCCGCAGCAGTCCGCCCCGGCCGAGCCCCGCCGTCCCTGGGTGGGTCCGACTGCCGTGGGTGTGCCGACCGCAGCGCAGAACGATCAGCCGGGTCCTTCTCCGGAGGCACCGGCCCAGCCGGGTCCTTCTCCGGAGACACCTGCGGCCGAGGCCGAACCGGTCGAGCCGGAGCCCGATCCGTCACGCCCTTCGCAGGCGGCTGACGCCGAGTCTGTCCCGGCGGCGCCGGGCGAGTCCGCCGTATCGGGGCCCGATCAGCCCAATCCCCCGCAGCCGTCCGCTTCGGTCGAGCCCCGCCGTCCGTGGGCGGGGCCCGCGGTCGTCGGCGTGCCGGTCGGCGGGCGGAAGGGGCAGGCGGGGGAGCGGGACGGTGCCGAGGCCGGGACCGGGGCGACCGAGGGCGCAGGGAAGGCGGCCGGGTCGGCGGCGGGGTGGGGGCGGGAGACGGGGTTCGTGGAGGGGGAGGTGCGGTGGGCGCCGGAGCTGCCGCCCGGGTGGGTGGCGGCGGTGGGGGCGCGGGACGAGGTCGCGGAGCCGGAGGTGGTGGGCGGGGGGCCGCCGACGTACGCGGCGGAGCCGACCGCGTGGCCGGAGGCGGAACCGGACGACCTCGGCGCCCTGGTGGCGGACACGGTGCTGGACGGCGCGCGGTACGGCCGCATGACGGTCCGGACGGTGTCGCTGCGCGGCGACTCGGCGCGGTACCGGGGCCAGCCCCGCAGGGACGCCCTCCTCACGGCCCGCTTCGGCAGCGGCGACGAGGCGCTGCTGCTGGTCGCGATGGCCAGCGGCGCCCGCGCGGCGGACGACGCGCACAAGGCGGCGCAGGACGCGGTGCGGTGGATCGCGGGCGCGGTCGGCCGGAGCAGGAACCGGCTCTCTGACGACCTGCGCGCGGCCCGCAGAGGCTCGCTCAAGTCGGGCCTGCACCGGCTGACCGACCGTTGCTACGGACGCCTGCGGGCCCGCGGCGAGGACCTGGGCCTGGACGAGGGCACGTACACCGCCTCGCTGCGCTGTCTGCTGCTGCCCGCGGACCCGGAGTGCCGGACCCGGCTGTTCTTCGGCGTCGGCGACGGCGGACTGTTCCGGATCAGGGACGACACCTGGCAGGACCTGGACCTGGCGCCGGACGAGACGGCGGCGCCGTTCCGCTTCCGGGCCACCGTCGCGCAGCCCGGCGACGCGCTGGTGATGTGCAGCGGCGGCCTCGCGGAACCGCTGCGCGGCGAGCCCGCACTGGCCGTCCACCTGGCAGGCCGCTGGGGCGCGGGACCGCCCGGCATGGCCGCGTATCTGGCCGACGCCCAGACCCGCGTCAAGGGCTACGCCGACGACCGGACGGCGGTGACCGTCTGGGACGCGTGACCGGGCGCGCCCTGGCGCTCCCGGATGCGGGGCCACCCACTTCCCGGTGAGATGAGAGGAGTCACCGACGAGGACAGGTGGGCCCGATGGCGAAGCAGACCGTGGCCGAGCAGTTCATCGACGTGCTGGTGCGCGCGGGCGTACAGCGCGTGTACGGGGTGGTGGGCGACAGCCTCAACCCCGTCGTGGACGCCGTACGCCGCAACCGTTCCATCGAATGGGTGCACGTACGCCACGAGGAGGTCGCGGCCTTCGCGGCGGGCGCGGAGGCCCAGCTCACCGGCAAGCTCGCGGCCTGCGCGGGTTCCTGCGGCCCCGGCAATCTGCACCTGATCAACGGCCTGTACGACGCGCACCGCTCGATGGCCCCGGTGCTGGCGCTCGCCTCGCACATCCCCAGCAGCGAGATCGGCACCGGCTACTTCCAGGAGACCCACCCCGACCAGCTCTTCCGCGAGTGCAGCCACTACAGCGAGCTGATCTCCAACCCGGCGCAGATGCCGCGGGTCCTCCAGACCGCCATCCAGCACGCGGTGGGCCGCGGCGGCGTCAGCGTCATCAGCCTGCCGGGCGACATCGCCGCCCAGACCGCGCCGCAGCGCAGCATCGAGCACGCCCTGGTCACCCGCCGCCCCACCGTCCGCCCCGGCGACGCGGAACTCGACGTCTTCGCCCGGCTCGTCAACGGCGCCAACAAGGTCGCCCTGTTCTGCGGCAGCGGCACCGCGGGCTCGCACGACGAGGTGATGGCCTTCGCCGAACGCGTCAAGGCCCCGGTCGGCCACGCCCTGCGCGGCAAGGAGTGGATCCAGTACGACAATCCGTACGACGTCGGCATGAGCGGTCTGCTCGGCTACGGCGCCGCGTACGAGGCGATGCACGAGTGCGACCTGCTGATCCTGCTCGGCACCGACTTCCCGTACAACGCCTTCCTGCCGGACGACGTGACGATCGTGCAGGTCGACGTGCGGCCCGAGCACCTCGGGCGCCGCTCGAAGCTGGACCTGGCGGTGTGGGGCGACGTCGGCGAGACGCTGCGCTGCCTGACGCCGAAGGTGCGGGAGAAGTCCGACCGCAAATTCCTCAACCGGATGCTGAAGAAGCACAGCGACGCGCTGGAAGGCGTCGTGAAGGCGTACACCCGCAAGGTCGACAAGCACGTGCCGATCCACCCGGAGTACGTGGCGTCCGTGCTCGACGAAGAGGCCGCGGACGACGCGGTGTTCACCGTCGACACCGGCATGTGCAATGTGTGGGCGGCCCGTTATCTGACGCCCAACGGCAAGCGCCGCGTCATCGGCTCCTTCACGCACGGCTCGATGGCGAACGCGCTGCCGCAGGCGATCGGCGCGCAGTTCCTCGACCGCCGCAGGCAGGTGGTGTCGATGTCGGGCGACGGCGGCTTCACCATGCTGATGGGCGACTTCCTGACGCTCGTCCAGTACGAACTCCCCGTCAAGGTCGTGCTGTTCAACAACTCCTCGCTCGGCATGGTCGAGCTGGAGATGATGGTCGAGGGCCTGCCCGCGTACGGCACCACCAACCACAACCCGGACTTCGCGGCCATCGCCAACGCCGCCGGGGCCTACGGCGTCCGGGTCGAGAAGCCCAAGGACCTGCGGGACGCGCTGCGCGGCGCCTTCCGGCACAAGGGGCCCGCCCTGGTCGACGTCGTCACCGACCCGCACGCCCTGTCCATCCCGCCGAAGATCACCGGCGAGCAGATCGGCGGCTTCGCGCTGTCGGTGGGCAAGGTCGTACTGGACGGCGGCGTCGGCAAGATGGTGCAGCTCGCGCGCTCCAATCTGCGCAACGTGCCGCGCCCGTAGCCCCGTTCGGCTCCGTTGTGACCCAGGACCGCGCCCTCCGGCACACCCCGACCGGCACGTTCCACCGGCTCGACCCCCCGTCCCGGTCCAGCGGTGCCCGGACAATCAGCCGTCGCTGTACGGGTACCGCGGGACGGAACAGGGGGCCGACGGAGGAAAAGCCGTCAACTCTGGATCAGATCGAACTCCTCCCACTGCCCGATGGCCGCCCGATTCGCGATCAGCGCCGCCGCGCCCCCGTTCTCGGCCGTCACGTACTGGTTGTTGACCCGCGCCCGCAGGCTGACGCTCCCGTCGCCGTTGCGCACGAGCTGGAACTGCTCCCAGGTGCCGACCGCGTCGACCTTGGCGAGCAGCGGGGCGGCGCCCGCGTTGTCGGCCGTCACGTACTTGTTGTTGGCGTGCGCGCGCAGCGCGATCCAACCGCCGCCCTGGTCGATCTCGTCGAACTGCTCCCAGGGCCCGATGGCCGTACGGTTGGCGATCAGCGGCGCCGCGCCCGCGTTGTCCGCCGTCACGTACTTGTTGTTGGCGTGCGCGCGCAGCGAGACCACCGTGCCGCCGCCGGGCGCGGTGCCGCCGCCGTCCAGACCGATCTGCACATTGCCCAGGTGCTTGGCGGCGGTGGCGGGGGAGCCGGAGACCTGCGCGTAGGGCAGCGCCGTGGTCGGCGCGGCCACCGGCTCGACGAGGTACGACTGCCCCGAGGCGACCGGCACATTGAAGGTGCCCGCGGTGGTCGGCGCGACCACGACGGCGTTGCTCGAACCGTTCACCACCTGCACCGACTGACCCGGCCAGGGGTTGCGCACGCGCATGGTCTGCGACGACCCGGCCTGGATGGCGACCGTGACCGGGGTGCCGTTCTGGACCTGCACGTCCACCTTGGTGTTGCCCTGCACCGAGACCGTGCCCGCCGCGTCCCAGCCGGCCGGCCAGGCCGGGGCGATCCGCAGCAGCCCGTCGTAGTCCTGCACCAGCGCCTCGTTCAGCGCGGTCGCGACACCGGACGCCTGCTCGATGTACGCCTCCGTGCCGACGGTGTTGCCGAGGTCGGCCAGCCCGTTGATGTACACCTGGTGGCTCTGGGTGATCGACGTCAGCCTCGCCGCGACCTCACTGGCCAGCCCGAGCCTGGCCGCGTCGATCGCGTCCATGCTCCAGTCGTTGCCCCCGGTCACCGCCCGGTGGTTGTACGAGCGCACCGCCAGGTCCCGCAGCGACCCCGGGTCGTCGGTGACCAGGTTGTACGGCCACACCGGCTCCAGGTCGATGTTCTCGCTGTTCCTGATCTGCGCGGTCGGCTGGTACGAGTACGCGATGATGTCGTTGTTCGACGCGTCCGCCGACGGCGGCAGCACCTGCGTACGGCCGTAGTCGGTACGCGCCCACGCCGGTATCTGGCCCTGCGCGGTGGTCAGTTGCGAGATCAGCGCGGTGTCCCCGGTGTTGAGGAGCTGCGCCGCCTTGATCACCACGGGGAAGAGCGCGGCGTCCGCGGCCAGGTCGGTCGTCGGGTCCTGCACCGCCCACTGCGTCTCGTGCGCGTTGGCGACCGCGTGCAGCTTCCCGTCCGAGCCGACCTTCTGGTAGTTGAGCAGGAAGGTCGCCGACGACTTCAGCAACGGGTAGTACGTGCGCAGGAAGTTGATGTCGCCGGTGGCCAGGTACTGCTGCCAGATGAACAGGCTGATCTCGGCGCCCGAGGTGATGTTCAGGGCGTTCCAGTTGGGGCTGCCCGGCTGGCTGCACGCCGCGTTGGCGCCGTTGCCCGGGTCGCCGCCGTTGCCGTTGAACCGCATGACCTCGGGGACGCAGGCGCCCGGTGTGCCGCCCATCTGCTGCTTGGTCCACGCCTCGATGGCGGCCAGGTTGTTCTGGTAGAGGTTGAAGATCGGGATGTTCAGCGCGAAGTTGCCGCTGCTGGTGTTCGCGGAGATCTGGGTGCGCAGATTCCACAGCCAGGTCGCCGACGGCGTCCAGTTCTGGTGGTCCTGGCCGAAGTTGAACATGTCGGCGACGCCCGCCTGGCTGCCCGGCACGGTGCCGCGCATCGAGGCGGCCTCCATGTACAGGTACAAGGTGCGCAGCGTCTCCATGTACTGCGCGGTGCCGTCGGCCGAGTTCGCCTCAAGCACACCGGAGTTGGCCCAGAAGCCGGACCACCAGGACTGCTGGGAGGACAGCAGCGAGGACTCGGCGGCGGTCGCGTCGGAGCCGAGCAGATTCGCGGCGGTGGTCGCCGCGTTGCCGCCGGTCCAGGCCGGGGCGCCGAGGATCACCCGGTAGGAGCCGTCGGCGTTGGGGGTGAACGCGACCTTCACCTGGGTGGAGTTGACCACCGAGGCGGTGACATTGCGACCGCCCGCGGAGAGCGCGGCCAGCGAGCCGAAGGTACGGCCCGAGGAGCCCGCCTCCTGGTTGTCCACCCAGGTCTCGGCCAGCGTGCCGACGGTGCCCGAGACGGCGGCCTGCGGACCGCGGCCCGACCACAGGCTCAGCGTCGCGGTCTGCTGGGCGCCCGGATCGGCGCCGGTGACGTCCACGATCAGTTCGTCCTTGGTCGCCGACACCCAGGACTTGAGGGTCATGCCGCCGCCGGACTCGGTGAGCACACCGGTGTAGACGTCCAGCGAGCCCTTGAAGTCGCTCGCGTTCGTCAGCGCGGACAGGCCCGGAATCTGCACCTGGCCGGGGGACTTGCGGCCCGGCAGGGTGTCGGCGCGGTTGAGCTGCGCGGTGAAGCCGCCCGCGGCCCAGGCGGCGGCGCCCAGCGAGCCGTTGCCCAGCGGCAGCGACTGCGCGGCGGCGGTGTTCGGCGAGCCGAGCACGATGTTCGAACGGCGGATCACATTGGGGGTGTCGACATGGAAGCCGCCGTTCTGCCAGGCCGTGGTCGCGGTCGCCGCCGCGGCCGGCGGGGCGGCGGCGGGGACGAGCAGGCCCGCGGTGAGCAGGCCCGCCGCCAGAAGTGCGGTGGTGACGAGCGCGGGTGGTCGGATCATTCGCCGACGTCCGAGTTTTCCTTGCGGTGAGTACACGGGCCCCTCCCGAGGCAACGGGACGACAACACAGGCGCAACACCCAAGAGACACATGGGATGAGTGCGCCACAGAGTGGAGGCCGTGACCGCGTAGTGTCAAGGATTTTCACAACGCCGACTCGGCTATACATCGGACCTCTTCAGGGAGTGGAGGTCAGAGTGCCTGCCCGGGTTGAGAATCCGCGACGGCGGCGGCGCGATCCGCAGACCTCCGATGTGACGTCGGCTGCGCGCATCCGGGACACATCAGGGGATCACGCGCGCAGGACTGGAACCTGTGGGGCTGGGAATGCCTATCGGCAAGAAAGTTCGACCGGGGAATCGCGGCGGCGACCGGAGCGGGGCCATGGAAGAGCCCGAAGCAGGGGAACTGGGGGATCAGACGGACATCACGGGGCAGATACTGCGGCATACGGTGCGGCACGCCGACCTCCCGGCCGTGGCCGAGGTGCGTCGCCTGCTGCGCGAGCATCTGCGGGACTGGGGAGTGCCCGTGCTCTGCGACACGGCGGAGCTGCTCGCCACCGAGCTGGTCACCAACGCACTGCAGCACACCACCGACGGGGCGGTGCTCACCGCCACACTCGTCCCCGGGCGGACGGCCGGGGAGCGGCTGCGCGTCGAGGTCTACGACGACCTCGCCCGGCACCCGAGGCTCCCGGCCCAGGCGACCGCCCCCGAGGACCACGGCACTTCGGGCCGCGGGCTCCTCCTCGTGCAGTCCCTGGCCGACGCCTGGGGCGCGCACTCACGCGGCAAGGGCAAAGTCGTCTGGTTCGAAGTCGACGCCCGCCGCGCGTGACAGCGCCCACGGGGCGGGTACCCGGGTATCTCTCCCGTGCCCCACCACCCGTGGGCGGCAGTCGACAACCGGCTTTCGGCTCAGCCGAATTGGCGTTCCATTTCCTCCAGCTTGCGTTCCAGGGAGTCCAGTCGGGGGAGGGTCATCGTGTCGTCCTCCGCCGTCAGGTCGATGGTGAAGGGGGCCGCGGCGTCCTCGCGTACCGGCTGGAGCGCCGGACGGGCGCGGACGGGGAGTTCGGCCGCGTGGGCCTCTATGGCAGGCTCCGATGCGGCCTGGCCGCTGCCGCCCGCGGCACTGGCCGCCGGAGGCAGTTCGACCTGACGGCCGCCCCGGCCGCCACCACGCGGCCAGTTCCTGTGCTGCCGGTTGAGCGCCTTGACGCGCGCCCGCTCCAGCCGGTCGTGGTCGCGGCGGCGCATCACGTTCTGCTCGCGCTCCCGCTTGTCCTCCCGGACCTCCTCGACCGCCTCGTCCAGCGTGCGTACGCCTTCGAGGAGCATCAGGGACCAGGCCGCGTACGTCTCACGCGGTGCCCGCATCCACCGCACCATGCGGATCTGCGGCAGCGGACGCGGTACGAGCCCCTGCTCGCGCAGCGCCGCCCGGCGGGTCTGCTTCAGCGCGCGGTCGAAGAGGACCGCGGCCGAGAGCGACATCCCGGCGAAGAACTGCGGAGCACCGGCGTGGTCGATACCGCGCGGCGCGTGCACCCAGTTGAACCAGGCGGCGGCGCCGGCGAACAGCCACACCAGCATGCGCGAGCCGAGAGCAGCGTCACCGTGGCTGGCCTCACGGACGGCCAGTACGGAGCAGAACATCGCCGCGCCGTCCAGGCCGAACGGGACCAGGTACTCCCAGCCGCCGGTCAGGTTGAGGTTCTCCCGGCCGAAGCCGACCAGGCCGTGGAAGGAGAGGGCCGCGGCGACGGCGGCGCAGCAGAAGAGCAGCACGTACGAGGCGCTGCCGTATATCGCCTCCTTGCGGCGACGGCGCTCCTCACTGCGCTCCCACGAATCCACCTGGGCGCCGTCGGCGCTGCTCGAACTCGCCTTGCGGTTGCGGAAGACGAGCA
The DNA here is from genome assembly GCF_055558595.1 of Streptomyces sp. NPDC025721. NCBI lineage: Bacteria > Bacillati > Actinomycetota > Actinomycetes > Kitasatosporales > Streptomycetaceae > Streptomyces > Streptomyces sp. NPDC025721. The sequence continues at coordinate 29,520 of NZ_JBVHMF010000005.1, forward strand.
CGCAGGCCACGAGGACGACCAGGCCGATGGCCCCCGAGAGCGCCCAGTCCAGCGATATGTCCGTAAGTCTCATGTGCGATTCCTAGTGTCGCTTCCGTCGCGCTCGGGCCGCGGGACGGCTTACGAGCGACATCTTTGCGAAGAGCGCGGATGACTGGAGAGGTTATGGCCCAAGAGCACGCCTTCGGATGGATTGCTCGAACTTCCGTGCCACAACAACTCAGTTGAGCGAGATCGTAGCGTGATCGTCAGGCCGCCGAGACCAGCCGCCTGATCCGGTCCGCGTCGCAGGTCCGCGGGCAGGTGGTGCAGGCATCGGCCGGACTGATCGTATAGAACCGGCAGCAGGTGAGCCGGTCCCGGGTCCGGCTCACGGGCGGTGACGGTACGTCAGTACCGGTCGGGACCGTCAGTTCGCGGAATGCGGCGCCTCCCGCATACGGCGTAGTGCCACCGGGCAGCAGCGCGGCCAGCTCCGCCGCGGCCCGCTCCTCCTCGCCCAGCAACTGCCCCACGCGCCAGAGCCCTTCGGTGATCTCGTCGGTCGCCATGCCCCACAGCGCACGCGGTCCGCGCCGCAGCCGCGGCCCGAACCCCTCCAGCAGCGGCGCGAGATGCTCGGCCAGCGCGGCCCGCAGTTCGTCGCGCAGTGCCGCCTCGTCGGGCACGACGCGGGCGTGGGGGAGCGCCGCGGCCGGGTCGTCCGGCAGGCAGGCGAAGGAGCGCGGCCGTACGGTCATCCGGCCCGCGGCGCGGTGGAAGGACACGTCGGTGACCGCCAGCCGCGGCACCCGGCGGCTGAGGAACCACGGCACGGTGAAGAGCAGGCACGCGGGCCACGCGTAGCGGTGCAGCGCCAGCGCCGCCGCCACGTCGGGCCGCGGGCGGCGGCCGTGGTCGGCCGTGACCTGGGCGGCGACGGTGTCCGTGAGGGCGTCCGCCGCGGCGCCGCCGTCCGCCAGTTCGCGCGCCCCGACCCAGCCGGGGCCGTGCGGCAGCGGCTGGGTCACGTCGGTCGCCTCGGTCACGACGAGGCCGGGGAAGACCTCGGCGAGCCGGTCGTACGCCATGGTCAGTGGCGAGCCGGTCGGTGCGGCGGGCGGCAGGATTCTGGACACGGGCATGCGGCTCACCATCGGGTGTTTCGAGCGACACGAGATCGTTACGAGGTAAGGCTTACCTTACTCATGGAGAAGGGTTCTTGAGCAATCCGGGGTGTTTGCCACTACGGCATTCGGGGGAAAGGCGTGCCCGCACGCCCCCCTCCGGCTGCCCCGCGCCCCCTCCGGACCGCCCTGGCCGCTGCCCGTCCTGGCCGCTGCCCGTCCTGGCCGCTGCCCGCGCCGGGCGTGTCGCGTCGGTCCGCTACCGCTGGGCCTCCAGGTCGCGGAGCCAGCGGAGCTGGGTGGCGCGGTGCTCGGCGGAGCCGCCCTCGTGGCCGTTCCAGGGGTAGACGCTGATGTCCTTCGTGCTGCCCGACCAGTGGTTGTACGAGGCGAAGACCGTCGACGGCGGGCAGACCTGGTCCATGAGCGCCACCGAGTACAGCGCGGGAGCCGTCGCGCGGGCGGCGAAGTTGAGGCCGTCGAAGTACGAGAGGGTCGTGAACACGTCGTCGTCCGTGCCGCGTTGGGTCGCGAGGAACAGCACGATCTCCTGGTACGGGTCCCGGTCGGTGAGGGTCAGCGCGCGCCGGAAGTGCGACAGGAAGGGCACGTCGATCAGCGCCGCGGCGACCCCCGGGTGCAGTCCGGCGGCGGCGGTCGCGATGCCGCCGCCCTGGCTGCCGCCGGCCACGTACACCCGCCCGGCGTCGACGGCGGGATGGGCCGCCGCCACGTCCACCGCGCGGACGGCGTCGGTGAAGACCCGGCGGTAGTAGTACGCCTCGGGGTCCAGGATGCCGCGGGTCATGAAGCCGGGGGCCTGCGGGTTGCCGCCGCCGTGCGGGTCCGGCGTCGAGCCCGCGCTGTTGCGGCCCACCGCGCCCTGGCCGCGGGTGTCCACCACCAGCGCGGCCCGGCCGGTGGCGGCCCACACCAGATGGTCGTGCGGCAGACCGCGCCCGCCGCCGTACCCGATGTACTGCACCACGCACGGCACCGGGCCCTCCGCGCCGCGCGGCACGACCAGCCAGGCGGATATCGGGTGGCCGCCCCAGCCGGAGAAGGTCGTGTCGAAGACGTCGACGGCCGTCAACGCGGCGTCGACGGGCAGGAATTCGGCGTCGGGAGCCGACCGCGCCGCCTCGTCGAGCGTGCGCTTCCAGAAGGCGTCGAAGTCGTCGGGCTCGTGGCGCTCCGGCCGGTACGAGCGCAGTTCTTCGAGGGGCAGATCGAACAGGGCCATGCGGACTCCATGGGCGAGAGCGAACCGAGAGTAAACAAGGTCGCACAAGAATAAACGAGACCGCACGTCCGGTCGGCTCCGCCAGCCCGGTCCGTTCTCTCGGACTGGTCCAATGCCGTGGGGGATAAGGCCGTTGGACCAGTCCGCTCATGGTTCCGGAAGCTGACGTCGGACCTGTCCGACGTCACTGCGTCGCACGGAATCCGGTGCGGGGAATTCCCGTCGGCGGGCGGTGACCGGCGCGCGTACGGCGCTCCGCGCGATACCCCGCGGGGGTAATGCGCGGGCGGCCGGGGACACCACCGGCGCGGGTTACGCTTACCGCACTGCGCCACCCGAGTGGCGTCACCAGGCACTGGTCACCGGTCACGGCCAGGACGGCCGGTCACGCTCACGGAGTACGGAGAGGGACGCCGCGTGGAACGAGCCGCACCCGGGGGCGCCGAGCAGGTACGCGGCGACCACCCGCACGCCGGGCAGCCGGAGCTGCCCGCGCCGCGGCGCATGCCCGAGCGGCTGTCCGTACGCGACCAGGTGCTCGGAGCGCTGCGGCACGCGCTGGTCAGCGGTGAGCTGCCGCCCGGCACCGTGCACTCCGCGCCCGCCCTCGCCGGCCGCTACGGCGTCTCCGCCACGCCCATCCGCGAGGCCATGCAACTGCTGGCCCGCGAGGGCGCCGTCGAGGTGCTGCCCAACCGCGGCTTCCGGATCACCGAGCGCAGCGCCCGCGACCTGGCGGAGCTGGCCGAGATCCGCGCCCTGCTCGAGGTGCCCGTCGTCCTCGGCCTCGCCCGCAGCGTCACCGCCGACCAGTGGGAGGCGCTGCGCCCGCTGGCCGAGGCGACCGTGACCGCCGCCGCCCTCGGCGACCGGGCCGCCTACGCCGAGTCCGACCGCGCCTTCCACCGCGCGATGCTGGGCCTGTCGGGCAACCTCCAGCTCGTCTCCGTCGCCGACGAGCTGCACCGCCGCGCCCAGTGGCCGCTGGCCGTCCCGCGCCCGCCGCACGCCGCCCGCCCGGCCCCGGCGGAACTGCTCGCCGACGCCACCGAGCACGCCGTACTGCTCGACGCCCTCGTCGCGGGGGACACCGACACCGTCGAGGCGCTGGTCAGGGAGCACTTCTCGGGCGCCGCCCGCGGCTGAGCCGGTCGAGACGGCCGAAGACGCCCGCGTATGCCGGTGAGCGGGTCGGCCATGGTCCGGGGGAGGGCCGCTGACGTTGGCTTGACCCATGACGACAACAGACGCACGACACGAGACGGTGCTGGTCCTCGGCGGCAACGGGAAGACCGGCCGCCGCGTCGCCGCCGGGCTGCGCGAGCAAGGGTTGCGGGTACGGATCGGCTCGCGGGCGGGCGAGCCGCCGTTCCTCTGGGAGGACCGGGGGACCTGGCCGAAGGTGCTCGACGGCGTCCGCGCCGCCTACATCGCCTACTCCCCGGACCTGGCCGCGCCCGAGGGCGCCGACGACGTGGGCGCCTTCGCCGCGCTCGCCGTGGAGCTGGGCGTACGGCGGCTGGTCCTGCTCTCCGGCCGCGGCGAGCCGGGCGCGCTCCGCGGCGAGCGGGCCGTCCAGGACAGCGGCGCCGACTGGACGATCGTACGGTCGAGCTGGTTCGCCCAGAACTTCAGCGAGGACTATCTGCTGGAGCCGGTGCTCGCCGGGGAGATCGCGCTGCCCGCGGGTGAGGTCGGCGAGCCCTTCGTCGACGCCGAGGACGTCGCGGACGTCGCCGTGGCCGCGCTGACCGCGCCGGGGCACGAGGGGAAGGTGTACGAGGTCACCGGGCCCCGCCTGCTCACCTTCGGCGAGGCCACCGCAGAGATCGCCCGCGCCACGGGGCGCGACATCCGGTACACGCACCTGCCGGCCGCCGAGTACGCCGCCCTGCTCGGCTCCCACGGGCTTCCCGCCGAGCTGGTCTCGCTCCTCACCGACCTGTTCACCGAAGTCCTCGACGGCCGCAACGCCCACACCGCGGACGGCGTCCGACAAGCCCTGGGGCGTCCGCCGCGCGACTTCACCGAATACGCCCTGCGGGCCGCTTCCGAAGGCGCCTGGACCCGGGGCTGACTCCGCGCCGCCCCGGGGAACACAACCGCGAGGACCGCCGCCACCGGCAGGTGTCCGGAGACGCCCGAACCGCCCCGCCGGGGCCGGTGGCGGGGGCCTGCCCTAGGCCGCCGTGAAGGCCGGGGCGAGCCAGGTGGGGACGCCGTCCAGGAGGGCGTAGAGGCGGGCGGCCTCAAGGCGGAGCCGGGCTGCCTCGGGCTCGTCCTCGACATCGGCCAGGGCGAGCAGCGCCGGGGCGGTGCCGACGAGGTGCCCGAGGGAGACCCGGATGCGGAGGGACTCCGCGAAGCCGTGCCGGGCCTCGGCGATCTCGCCGTCGGCGGCGGCGAGCCCGGCGAGGTGGCGCCAGGTGAAGGAGGTCAGGAAGACGTCGCCGTGGGCGACGGCGCCGGCGTGGGCGCGGCGGTAGGCGGCGCGGGCGGCAGCCGGATTGGCGGCGATGTTCTCGGCGACCAGGCCGCGCCGGAAGTCCAGCAGCGGCCTGCCGGGAGAGGCGGGGGACAGCAGCGCGGCGGCGCGGCCGAACGCGGAGCTGGCCTCGTCGGCGCGGTCGCGTACGGAGAACAGCGTCGCGCCGTACGCGAGGTACCCCCGTTCGGAGGCGGCGGCGCCGCGCTCCTCGTCGGTGCCCGCCAGCGCCTCGGCGGCGCGCAGCGCGTCCTCCGCCTCGGACCAGCCGTCGAGGTGGTAGAAACACCCCTCGACCAGCAGTTCCGCCCTCCGTAGCGCGGCTCCGGCGTGGTCGGCGCAGAACGGCGCGAGCAGTGTCGCCGCCTCCGCCCAGCAGCCGCGAGCCCGCAGCCGCCATACGTCCGGTTCCCCGACCACCGATTCCGACAGGGCGGTTTCCGCCACAGTCTCTCCCCCAAGCGCGTCGTCGAGCGAGTGCGAGTTCCTGCTTACGTGCAGTGGCCGAAGTCCAACATGGCGCGGGGGTCCACGCCAAGGGGTTGGAGATCACCTTTTGTGAACGGGATCACTAATGCCTGTTCGGCAGGTCGGACGGTCCAACAGGTGAACGTGTGAAGGAGATTCGACGGCCACTTCGGCGGGCGCGCCGCCCGTACCGCCGTGCCGTCAGCTCATCCGCAGCGCGAGGAAGAAGTCCAACTTGTCCTCGAGGCGCGACAGATCACGCCCCGTCAGCTGTTCGATCCGCCCGATCCGGTACCGCAGCGTGTTCACGTGCAGGTGCAGCCGGGTGGCGCAGCGCGTCCAGGAGCCGTCGCACTCCAGGAACGCCCCAAGGGTCGGGATGAGGTCGGCGCGGTGCCTGCGGTCGTACGCGCGCAGCGGGTCGAGCAGCCGGGCGGTGAAGGCGCGGCGCACGTCGTCGGGGACGAAGGGCAGCAGCAGGACGTGGGAGGCCAGCTCCTCGTGCCCGGCCACGCAGACCCGGCCGGGGCGGGCCGCGGCCACCCGGCGCGCGTGCCGGGCCTCCTCCAGGGCGCCGCGCAGCCCCTCGGCGGACTGCACGGCGGCGCTGACGCCGATGGTCAGCCGTCCGTCGTCGGCGAGCCCGCGGCCGAGCGGGCCGCGCAGCACGTCGAGCAGCCGGTCGGCGTGCAGGGTCGCGGGGGAGTCCTCGCCGCCCTCCTGGGCGCCGGGGACCGGCGGCGGCAGCGGTACCAGCGCCATCGCCTTGTCGTCCAGGTGCGCCACCGCGATCCGGTCCGTCGCCTCGGCCCCGGCCGCCGCCGGGTCGACCAGCACTTCCTCCAGCAGGTCCCGCGCCACCGGCCCCGGCGCCAGGTCGCCGCCCGCCCAGTCGACCCGGGCGACCACGATCTGCCACTGCGGCGCGCCGCCCGCGCCCGGCACCAGGACGGGCGCCGCGGCCCGCAGCCGGGCGCCGATCTCGGCGGGCGGCGCCCCGCCGCGCACCAGCTCGAAGACCTCCGCGGCCAGCCGCCGCCGTACCGTACGGGCCGCGTCCCGCCGCTCCCGCTCCACCGCGATGAGCTGCGTGACGCCGTGCAGCAGGTCCAGGCGCTCCGCGGGCCACTCTCCGGCGTCCGCCTCGACGGCGAGGAACCAGTCGGACAGTACGGTCGCCCGTACGTCCTCAGCCCCCGCGCGGACCGGGAAGAGCGAGTAGATCCGGCCGCCCTGGACCGCGACGCGGTGCGGCGCGGGCCGGGCGGTGCGGGCGGCGGCCTGCTGGGCGCCGGCCAGCTCGGCGCGGACCGAGGCGGCCAGCGACTGGCCCGAGCCGCCGATCTCCCGGCCGACCGCGGACAGCACCCAGGCGCGCAGGTCCAGGTCGCTGCCGAGCAGGTCGAGCACGGCGTCGGGGCCGCCGCCCGCGGGCCCCGACGACATCAGCCGCCGGTGCCGGTCCACGACCGCCGCGAGATCACCCGCCCGGCCGCCGGAGACCTGCCGGACCACGTACTCGGTGACGGTCGCGAAGGCCACCGTCTCGTCCACCGCGAACAGCGGCAGCCGGTGCCGGGCGCAGGCGGCCACCAGATCCTGCGGGATCGTGCTCAGCCCCGCCTCGCCCGCCGCGAGCGCCGCCACCCCGGCGCCGGCCAGCAGCCGGACGAAGGGCTCGCAGTCGCCGGGGCCGCGCCGCCAGGCCAGACCGGTGAGGACCAGTTCGCCGCCGGTCAGATAGCGGCTGGGGTCGCGCAGGTCCGTGGTCATCACCCCGCGGACCGTACGGTCCAGCTCGTCCTCGCCGCCGAGCAGCCGCAGGCCGAGGGCCTCGGTGTCCAGCAGTGCGCGCAGCCGCATAGTCGTCGCCTTGTCCTCTGCCGGGTCGTGGTCGCGGTCCCGGCCGTTGTCGCGGGAGCCCGGGGTCGCAGTGTCGAACACCGGTGTTGCGGGTGGGCTGCCGCGAGGTTTCGGAGCGGACCCTTTCGGAGGAATCTACAAGACCCACCCCTTGGCCAGCCAACCGCTTCATGTTTTCGGTGACTGCACCCGGACGGCCCCACAGCCGTGTACTGGGGCCACCCCGCGTGTACAGGACATGAACAGCCCACTCGGATTCGAGAAGAGAACCCCATGGAATTCCTGCGCCCCGCCAGCTGGGAGGAAGCGCTCGCCGCCAAGGCCGAGCATCCCTCCGCTGTGCCCATCGCGGGTGGCACGGACGTGATGGTCGAGATCAACTTCGACCACCGCAGGCCCGAGTTTCTGCTGGACCTGAACCGCATCGGTGAGCTCCAGGAGTGGGAGGCGGCCGAGGACACCGTCCGGCTCGGCGCCTCCGTCCCGTACACCCGGATCATGGAGAACCTCAGAGCCGAGCTGCCCGGCCTCGCGCTGGCCAGCCACACCGTCGCCTCCCCGCAGATCCGCAACCGCGGCGGTGTCGGCGGCAACCTCGGCACCGCCTCCCCGGCCGGTGACGCCCACCCGGCGCTGCTCGCGGGCGGCGGCGAGGTCGAGGCGCAGTCCGTACGCGGCACCCGGCTGATCCCCATCGACGACTTCTACCGGGGGGTGAAGCGCAACGCGCTGGAGCCCGACGAGCTGATCCGCGCCGTGCGGCTGAAGAAGGCGACCGGGCCGCAGCAGTTCTCCAAGGTCGGCACCCGCAACGCGATGGTCATCGCGGTCTGCGCCTTCGGCCTGGCCCTGCACCCCGAGATCCGCGAGGTCCGCACCGGCATCGGCTCGGCCGCGCCCACCCCGATCCGGGCGCGGACGGCCGAGGAGTTCCTGGCCGCCGCGCTGGACGAGGCCGGGCTGTGGGAGAGCCGCGGGGTGATCCCGCCCGCCGTCGCCCGGCAGTTCGCGGAGCTGGTCTCCGGGGCCGCCAACCCGATCGACGACGTCCGCGGCACCGCGTCCTACCGGCGGCACGCGCTGGCCGTCATGGCCCGCCGCACGCTCGGCTGGTCCTGGGAGCAGTACCGCGGCAACGAGCCCCACGAGCTGGACGACAGGAGCAAGCCATGCGCGTGACCTTCACCGTCAACGGCAGTCCGCAGGAAGCCGACGACGTATGGGAGGGCGAGAGCCTGCTGTACGTGCTGCGCGAGCGGATGGGCCTGCCCGGTTCCAAGAACGCCTGCGAGCAGGGCGAATGCGGCTCCTGCACGGTCCGCCTGGACGGCGTGCCGGTGTGTTCGTGTCTGGTCGCCGCGGGCCAGGCGCAGGACCGCGAGGTCGTCACCGTCGAGGGCCTGGCCGGTGAGGGCGGTGAACTCTCCACCGTCCAGCAGGCGTTCGTGGACGCGGGCGCCGTCCAGTGCGGCTTCTGCACCCCCGGACTGCTGGTCGCCGCCGACGAGTTGCTCGAACGCGTCCCCGAACCGTCCGACGGCGACATCCGCGAGGCGCTGTCCGGCAACCTGTGCCGCTGCACCGGCTACGAGAAGATCCTCGACGCCGTACGGCTGGCCGCCGCCCGTACCGAAGGAGCGGTGTGAGCATGCCCAACACACCCGCGCCCGGCGCCGGTTCGTCCGTCACCCGGACACCCACCAGCCTCACTCAGGGCGCCGCCTCCAAGGGCGGCATCGGCGAGTCCACGCTGCGCCCCGACGGCATCCTGAAGGTCACCGGCGAATTCGCCTACTCCTCCGACCTGTGGCACGAGGACATGCTGTGGGGCTACACGCTGCGCAGCACCGTCGCGCACGCCGAGATCCGCTCCATCGACACCTCACAGGCGCTGGCCACCTCGGGCGTCTACGCGGTGCTCACCTACGACGACCTGCCCACCGAGGTGAAGAACTACGGCCTGGAGATCCAGGACACCCCGGTCCTCGCCCACGGCAAGGTCCGCCACCACGGCGAGCCGGTGGCGCTGGTCGCCGCCGACCACCCGGAGACCGCGCGCCGCGCCGCCGCGAAGATCCGCGTGGAGTACGTCGACCTGCCGGTGATCACCGACGAGGCGTCCGCCACCACGCCGGGTGCCGTCCTGGTCCACGAGGGCCGCGAGGACCACCACATCGGCCATGTCCCGCACCCCAACATCGTCCACCGCCAGCCCATCGTGCGCGGTGACGCGGACGCGGCGGCGGCCCGCGCCGACGTGGTCGTCAGCGGCGAGTACGTCTTCGGCATGCAGGACCAGGCGTTCCTCGGCCCCGAGTCCGGCCTGGCCGTGCCCGGCGAGGACGGCGGCGTCGACCTCTACGTGGCCACCCAGTGGCTCCACTCCGACCTGCGGCAGATCGCGCCGGTCCTCGGGCTGCCGGAGAAGAAGGTCCGGATGACGCTCTCCGGCGTCGGCGGCGCCTTCGGCGGCCGTGAGGACCTGTCGATGCAGATCCACGCCTGCCTGCTGGCGCTGCGCACCGGCAAGCCCGTCAAGATCGTCTACAACCGCTTCGAGTCCTTCTTCGGCCACGTCCACCGCCACCCCGCCAAGCTCTGGTACGAGCACGGCGCGACCCGCGACGGCAAGCTCACCCACATCAAGTGCCGGATCGTGCTGGACGGCGGCGCCTACGCCTCCGCCTCCCCGGCCGTCGTCGGCAACGCCGCCTCCCTGTCGGTCGGCCCGTACGTCGTCGAGGACGTCGACATCGAGGCGCTGGCCCTCTACACCAACAACCCGCCCTGCGGCGCGATGCGCGGCTTCGGCGCGGTCCAGGCGTGCTTCGCCTACGAGGCGCAGATGGACAAGGTCGCGGCCGAACTCGGCCTGGACCCGGTCGAGTTCCGTCAGCTCAACGCCATGGAGCAGGGCACGCTCATGCCGACGGGCCAGCCCGTCGACTCGCCCGCGCCGGTCGCCGAACTGCTGCGCCGGGTCAAGGCCCGCCCGCTGCCGCCCGAGCGCCAGTGGGAGGTGGCCGGGGGAGCCGCCGACGTACGCGCGCTGCCCGGCGGCCTGTCCAACACCACGCACGGCGAAGGCGTCGTACGCGGTGTCGGCTACGCGGTCGGCATCAAGAACGTCGGCTTCTCCGAGGGCTTCGACGACTACTCCACCGCCCGGGTGCGGATGGAGGTCATCAACGGCGAGCCGGTCGCGACCGTGCACACCGCGATGGCTGAGGTCGGCCAGGGCGGCGTCACCGTGCACGCCCAGATCGCCCGCACCGAACTCGGCGTCACCCAGGTCACCATCCAGCCCGCCGACACCCGGGTCGGCTCGGCCGGTTCCACCTCCGCCTCCCGGCAGACGTACATGACCGGCGGCGCGGTGAAGAACACCTGCGAAGCCGTACGCGAGAAGGTGCTGGAGACCGGCCGCCGCAAATTCGGCACCTACCACCCGGCGTGGGCCACCGCCGAACTCCTGCTGGAGGGCGGCAAGGTCGTCACCGACGGCGGCGAGGCGCTGGCCGACATCGCGGACGTCCTGGAGGACGAAGCCGTCGACCTGGAACTGGAGTTCAGGCACCGCCCGACCGTCGCGTTCGACCTGCGCACCGGACAGGGCAACGGCCACGTCCAGTACAGCTTCGCCGCGCACCGCGCGGTGGTCGAGGTCGACACCGAACTGGGCCTGGTCAAGGTGGTCGAACTCGCCTGCGCCCAGGACGTCGGCAAGGCGCTCAACCCGCTGTCGGTCGTCGGCCAGATCCAGGGCGGCACCACGCAGGGCCTGGGCGTGGCGGTGATGGAGGAGATCATCGTCGACCCCAGGACCGCCAAGGTCCGCAACCCGTCCTTCACGGACTACCTGATCCCCACGATCCTCGACACGCCGACCATCCCGGTCGACGTGCTCGAACTCGCCGACGAGCACGCGCCCTACGGCCTGCGCGGCGTCGGCGAGGCGCCCACGTTGTCGTCCACTCCCGCGGTCCTCGCGGCGATCAGGAACGCGACGGGGCTGGAGTTGAACCGGACCCCGATCCGGCCGGAGCACCTGACCGGAACCTAGGCGGCCGGGGGGCTCCCGCCCCCCGGTCCCCCTTTCTTGTTCGTCTCGGGCCGTCCCCCGGGTCGTGCAGGCCACGCAGATCCCAAATCCCGTACACCGCGTACGAGTGCCCCTGTGAACCTTGGGAGTTGGCACCATGACCCAGACGCCAGTAGAGCCGCGGACGGCGGCGGAGGACGCGGGCGAAGGCTCGCGACAGCCCGCCGGGAGATCCTGGCTCGACCGGTACTTCCACATCTCGGCCCGAGGCTCGTCGATCCCCCGCGAGGTCCGCGGCGGCATCACGACCTTCATGGCGATGTGCTACATCCTGCTCCTCAACCCGCTGCTGCTGTCGGGACCCGACGTGGCGGGGCACAAGCTCAGCCACGCCGCGCTGATCACCGCGACGGCGCTGGCCGCCGCCGTCTCCACCCTGCTGATGGGCTTCGTCGGCAAGGTGCCGCTCGCGCTCGCGGCGGGGCTGAGCGTGGCCGGGGTGATCTCCACCCAAGTGGCTCCGAACATGACCTGGCCGCAGGCTATGGGTATGTGCGTGATCTACGGCGGCGTCATCGTGCTGCTGGTGGTCACCGGGCTGCGCGAGATCGTCATGAACGCGATACCGCTGGCGCTCAAGCACGGCATCACCATCGGCATCGGCATGTTCATCGCGATGATCGGCCTGGTCAACGCCGGTTTCGTCGGCAAGGGCGACCCGCACGGCACGGCCCCGGTCGCCCTCGGCGCGGGCGGCCAGCTGCGCGGCTGGCCCGTGCTGCTCTTCTGCGTGACCCTGCTGCTGATCTTCATGCTCCAGGCCAGGAATCTGCCGGGCGCGATCCTGATCGGCATCGTGGCCGGCACGGTCCTGTCCGTGATCGTCAACGCGGCGGGCGACCTCACGGCGGCCGACTGGGGAGGCAGCGCGCCCAAGCTGGAGGGCAGCGCGGTCTCGATGCCGGACTTCGGGCTCTTCGGCCATGTCGAGTTCGGCGGCTGGGGCTCGATCGGCGGTATGACCGTCGGCGTCATCGTTTTCACTCTGGTGCTCGCCGGGTTCTTCGACGCGATGGCCACCATCATCGGCGTCGGCACCGAGGCCGGGCTCGCCGACGACAAGGGCCGGATGCCGGGCCTGTCGAAGGCGCTGTTCGTCGACGGCGCGGGCGGCGCGATCGGCGGCGTCGCGGGAGCGTCGGGGCAGACCGTCTTCATCGAGTCCGCGACCGGCGTCGGCGAGGGCGCCCGCACCGGCCTGTCCTCGGTCGTCACCGGCGTCCTCTTCGCGCTCGGCCTGTTCTTCACTCCACTGGCCCAGATCGTGCCCGGCCAGGTCGCCGCCGCCGCGCTCGTCGTGATCGGCGCGATGATGATGAGCAACGCACGGCACGTCGACTGGTCCGACCGCGCCGTGGCCGTACCGGTCTTCATGACCGTCGCCCTCATGCCGTTCACCTACTCCATCACCGCGGGAGTCGGCGCCGGGGTCGTCTCGTACACCGCCATCAAGGCCGCGCAGGGCAAGTGGCGCGAGCCGGGGCTGTTCATGTGGATTCTCACGGCCGTCTTCGTCGTCTATTTCGCCCTGCACCCGATCGAGGGCTGGCTCGGCGTCAAGTGACCGCCGGGAAGAGCGAGTTGTAGGAAGAAGGAGCTGGAACGCCATGCTGGACATCGCTGACGAGTTGTACCGCTGGTGCGGTCTCGGGCGTCCGTTCGCCGTCGCGACGGTCGTCGCGACCGGCGGCAGCGCCCCGCGCCAGCCCGGTGCGGCGCTCGCCGTCGACGGCGGCGGCGACGCCATCGGCAGCGTGTCCGGCGGGTGCGTGGAAGGCGCGGTCTACGAGCTGTGCCGGGAGGTGCTGGCCGCGGGCCCCGACGCGGCCGCGGTCCTCCAGCACTTCGGCTACTCCGACGAGGACGCCTTCGCCGTCGGCCTGACCTGCGGCGGCGCGATCGACATCTTCGTGCAGCGGATCGACCCCGCGGTACGGCCCGAGGTCGTCGCGGCGCTGGCCGCGGCCGTCTCCGGCGAGGCGGCGGCGGTGGCCCGTGTGGTCGAGGGCCCGGCGGAGCTGCTGGGCCGGGCGCTGCTGGTGTCCGAGGCCGAAGGCGCCGGTGCGTACGCGGGCTCGCTCGGTGACGACGAGCGGGACCGTACGGCGGCGGCCGAGACCCGCGCGCTGCTGGCCGCCGGGCGCACCGGGACCGTCGTGATCGGCGCGGACGGCAGCCGCTGCGGCGCGCCGCTCACCCTGCTGGTCGAGGCCAGCGTGCCGCCGCCGCGGATGCTGGTCTTCGGGGCGATCGACTTCGCGGCGGCGCTGGTACGGGCGGGCAAGTTCCTCGGCTACCACGTGACGATCTGCGACGCGCGGCCGGTCTTCGCCACCGCCCGCCGCTTCCCCGAGGCCGACGAGGTAGTCGTCGACTGGCCGCACCGCTACCTGGAGGCAGAGGCGCGGCAGCGGCGGCTGGACGGCCGTACAGCGGTCTGCGTCCTCACCCACGACGCCAAGTTCGACATCCCCCTGCTGGAGCGGGCGCTGCGGCTGCCGCTGGCCTACATCGGCGCGATGGGCTCGCGCCGCACCCATCTCGCGCGCCTGGACCGGCTGCGCGACACCGGGGTGACCGAACTCGACCTGGCCAGGCTCCACTCGCCGATCGGCCTCGACCTCGGCGCCCGCACGCCCGAGGAGACCGCCCTGTCGATCGCCGCCGAGATCGTCGCCCACTCGCGCGGCGGCTCCGGCGCCCCCCTCACCGGCGCCCGCACCCCGATCCACCACGAGCCCAAGACCCCGTCCCGCCGCCTGGGCTCCCCGGCCGCGTAGCGGCCACCGGCCCGCCGAGACCGGGTGCGGGTCCCGATCGGGACCCGCACCCGGACCTCGCCGCACCGCCGTTGCGGGGCCCGGGTCCAGGGCGGCCCGGACTCCTGTTGGCGGTGTCGGTCAGCGTGCTTTGAGCGGCGCCTGGACGACCGGGGGCAGTTCCACGATGTCCGAGGGGTCCGGGGCGGGGCCGCCGGGCATCTGGCCGGGATGGTCGACGACGCCGGTCGTCACGCGGGCGAAGGAATCGGAGAAGTCGCTCTCTCCGTGCCAGTCGACGCGGTCGCCGCGGTAGGTGTACGTGCTCGGGTCCAGGATGAGGTACTCGTGCGTTCGTTGCCGATCGTGGAAATCGAAGGCGATGGCGAGTCCCGGCCGACCGGCCGCGTCTCGCATCGGCGTGCTGACCAGCGTGGTTCCGGGGATCAGCGCCAGCGCGTGGTAAAGCGCGGCGTTGATCCGGGGCGGGACGGTCGATGCGGTCCGCAGAATGTGGAGGATCCTGGTGAACTGCGCTGCGGGTGTGACGGCCGGGGGCCGTTCACCCAGGCTGTGGAATATTCCGTTGGTGGGGGCCGCGCCCGGCTCTTCTCCTGAACTGTTGAAGAAGGGGTCAGTACTCACCCGCTTGAGGAGCTCGTGGGGATCGGTGGGCAGTCGGGACAGAACCTCGCGGGTCTCCCGCGGATGGTCCCCGACCTTCCCCGAGCGGAAGGGGGTGAAGACATCGCGCACCTGGACGGCAGTGCGGTTTCCTGACGCCAATGACTTGCCGACCGATGCGCTCTTGAGACCGTCGTACCGGTACCAGGACCGCTCGTGCCCGCACGTCGTCACGCAGACAACATCGTCCGTGTACAACCACTGGTGGAGACCCGGCTCCTTGCCCGGACCCTTCGCGGCGTTGTCCGCGGCGGCGTCCAGCACCTGGGCGACCGTCATGGCGTGTACCGGCCGGGGCTGCGCTCCCCAGACGGAGGAGGTCGCGACGATCGTGGTGGCCGCCACGCCCGCGGCCAGGCCCGCGAACGCGGTCCGACGTACGGCGGGACGTGCGAGGATCCCGCGGGCGGCCACCGGCGGCTTTGGTCGGGATGCCCGCTCTGTTTCCCGCTGTTCGGCTCGTACCTGTTCCAGTAGGGCCAGCTCGGCACCGAGGCGTTGCTTGAATCCGACCGGGGTGTTCATCGGGTGACCTCCGTGAGGGGGGAATCGAATGCGGCGGACGGGGTGGTGGATTCGGCACGCAGGGCGGCGCGGGCGCGGTGCAGGCGGACCCGGGCGGTCGCCTGGGAGATCCGGAGCACCTTCGCGGCCTCCTTGGTCGTGAGACCGTCGACAGCGACGAGGTCGATCACCGCGCGCAGCGGCTCGGAGAGCCCGGCGTGCCGGGCGAGCAACTCCCTGGCCGCCCATTCGGCGTCGATGCGCTCCTCGAAGCGCTGCATGTCCTGCTCGTCCAGCAGCCGCCGACCGCTGACCGCGGCCACCGCGTCCCGCTCACGTACCGCGCGGCGGGCATGTGCGGCCGTGGTGTTGCGGGCGATCCCGTAGAGCCACATGAGGTGCGTGCCGCGCCTGGGGTCGTAACCCTCGAATGCCTCCAGCGCGGCCACGAAGACGTCGGCGGTCAGGTCGGCGGCCAAGTGCCGGTCGGTGGTTCTCCGGGTAATGAAGCCGAGAACGGCGTCGAAGTGCGCCTCGTACACCTCGCCGAACGGGGTTCGGTTCCGTCCGGGCTCGTGCGTGGGTATCTGCACGCGGGGACCTCCTGTGCTGTCTGCCACCTGTCACCCATCACTTGGTTCGGGGACCGAAAACCGTTTCTTCCCGCAGGTCAGGGTGGCCAGTGGCTCGGCCGTCGCGCGCACCGCCCGCACCGCCCGCCCGCCGTCGCGGACAGCAACTGTCCGCGACGGGCCCTAGCGTAGGAGCCATGCTCACGCCGCTCGACCGCCGCACTCTCAACCGGACCCTGCTCGCGCGCCAGCTTCTGCTGGACCGGCGGCGGACGGCCGCCGAGGACGCCGTCGCCCATCTGCTCGGACTCCAGTCGCAGCACCCCACCTCGCCCTATCCGGGCCTGTGGACCCGGCTGAACGGCTTCCGCTTCGACGAGTTGGGCACGCTGCTCACCGAACGCGCGGTGGTGCGCGTCGTCTTGATGCGCGGCACCGTGCATCTGGTGACGGCGGCGGACGCGCTGCGGCTGCGGCCGTGGATCCAGCCGATGCTGGACCGGGGATTTCGCGGCTCGCAGTGGGCGGCCGGGGCCGCGGGCGTCGACCGCGCGGAACTGGTCGCGCACGGCCGCGAGGCGCTGGCCGAACGGCCGCTGGGACCCGCCGAGTTGCGTACCGCGCTGAGCGCCCGCTGGCCCGACGCGGACCCCGCCTCGCTGGTCAACGCGCTACGGGTGTGGGCGCCGCTGGCACAGGTGCCGCCGCGCGGGCTGTGGGGCGCGAGCGCCCAGCCCGCCTACACCCTGCTGGACGACTGGCTGGGACAGCCGATGGCCGACCCCGCCGCGACCGCCGCGGAACCGGCCGCGCTGGTCCGCCGCTACCTGGCCGCGTACGGCCCCGCCACCCCCGCCGACATGCAGAAGTGGTGCGGACTCACCGGCCTCAAGAAGGTCTTCACCGCGCTGGACTGCCGGACCTACACCGCCGAGGACGGCAGGGAGCTGTACGACCTGCCGGACGCGGAACTCACCGACCCCGCCACCGAGGTCTCCGCGCGCTTCGTCGCCGACTTCGACAATCTGCTGCTCTCGCACGCCGACCGCACCCGCGTCCTCGCCGACGAGCACCGGCCGCGGGTGATGACCGTCAACGGCATCATCCGCGGCACGGTCCTGGTCGACGGATTCGTCGGCGGCACCTGGCGGTTCGAGCGTGCCAAGGACACGGCGGCCGTCGTCGTCGCGCCCTTCGCGCCGCTGCGCCCGGCCGACCGGGACGCGCTCGACGCGGAGGGTCTGCGGCTGCTGGCCGCCTCCGACCCGCGGGCGCGGACGCCCGAGGTGCGGTTCGAGCGGCCCGCCGGGTGAGGCGGCGCGCTGACGACCGCTCAGCGCGCCGCCTCGAACGCCCGCCCCGCCGCCGTCTCCACCGGACCGCTGTGGAACAGCCCGCTGCTCGGCTTGCTGTCGTCGGCGGGCAGCCCGAACCAGGCGTACCGCTGGAGCCACGGCAGTCCGTCGAGCATCTTCGTCGCGGCCGTCACGAAGGCGGCCTGCTGGCTGTCGGTCGGGAAGCGGACGCCGTTGGCGAAGTCGATCAGCGCGAATTCGGTGAGCCAGATCGGCTTGTTGTACCGGTTGTGGACCGCCGTCAGATACGACTTGAGCTGGGAGACCGCGTTCGGCGTCGTGAAGTCCCCGCCGTACCAGTGCAGGGCGATGAAGTCGACGCGGTAGCCGCGCTGTTGAGCCCCCGACATGAACCGGTCGAGCCAGCCGCCGGCCGTGTCGCCGCCGTAGGCGACCGCGGGACTGCCGAGCACCTTGCCGTTCGCCATCAACTTCGGCCACAGCGACAGCGCCTGATCCACCGTCATGTTCGCCTGGCCGCCCATGTCCGGCTCGTTGAAGCCCAGCAGGTACGGACCCGCCGCCTTCGCCTGCGCCAGCGCCGTCGGACTCGCGCTGTCACCGCCCCAGATCATCGGCACGAAGCCGGGTCCGCTGATGCCGCCGTGCGTCGTGGACCACGTGTAGTACCAGCCCGCGCCCGACCGGTCGAGCGCGGTGTTCACACCGGGGAAGGACCACACCCCGACGCCCTTGCGGACCGAGGAGACCGGCGCGACCGGCGGCGGCGCCGCGGGCGGCGGCGCATGGGTCGTCGGCGTGGGCTTGCGCGGCGGCTTCGTCGTCGGCTTGGCGCCGGTCCTCGTCGCGGACGGCGTGGGGGAGGGGGAGGCGGTCGTGGCGGGCGCCGAGATCGTCACCGAAGGACGGATCGGCGTGCTGTCGGCGGCCGGGGTGCCGGGGGACCGGTCGGCCGACAGGTGCACGGCCAGCAGCGCTCCGGCCGCCACCGCCGCGACCGCGCCCATCGCGGCGGCCGGGACGCTCAGCGGACCGTGCAGCAGCCTGCCGCGGATTCCCCGGGGCGCACCGCTCCGCCGTGGGGGGCGGTGTCGCGGAGCGGTGCGCGGGGCCGCCGCTTGGGGAGCGGCCTGGGAGGGGGGTATCGGGGAGTGCGCGGGCGGCGGGCCCGCGGGGCCGGTGTGCGGGGGCGCCGCCGGGGCGTGCCCGCCGAAGGGGGCGCTGAACGGCATCCCGAGCGGCACCGGCAGCAGCGGCAGCCCGCTGAGCAGCCGGTCCATCGGCAGCAGCGTCCGGCCGCGCTGCCCGCAGTCCGGGCAGCCGCGGATGTGCCGCGCGAAGCGCTTGCGCCACAGCGGGCTCGGCACACCGTCCCAGCCGCCGGTCACATGCGTGAGACCCGCGCAGCCGCCCGCGTCGCCGAGCGCCCGCACCACCGTGCGCGAGGTTTCGAGCTGTTCCTTCATCCGCTGGACCTTCACCGCGGCGTGCTGCCGGGTCAGGCCCAGGGCGTCGGCCAGCTCCGAGCGGCCGAGGTCGCCGGTCTCCTCCAGCCACCACAGCGCGAGCAGCGTACGGTCGTCGCGGTCCAGCCAGCGGGTGGCCTCCGCGATCTCCCGGCGCTGGTCGGTCAGCCCGAGCCGCAGGATCGTCACGGCGGCGAAGTCCGAGGCCGGGTCCGGTATCAGCTCCGCCGCGTCCAGGGCGGTCTGTTGGTGCCACGCCGCCTTGCGGGCCTGCTCGCGGTCGCGCACCTGGCGGACCGCGATGGCCACCAGCCAGGAACGGAACGCCGCCGGGTCGCGCAGGTCGGACAGGCCGCGGACCACCCGCAGCAGCGTCTCCTGCACCACGTCGTCCACGTCGTCGTGCCCGTCCAGGGCGCGCCCGACGATGTTGTAGACCAGCGGCAGGCACTCCGCGACCAGCCGGTCGAGTGCCGCCTGGTCGCCCGCCCGCGCGGCACTCACCAACGCGGGGTCGGGACCGACCCGGTCGCCTGCGCGCATGCTGCTCACACTCCGTCCTGGCCCGGACTCCGGCCGGGTGACACGTATCTGCCCTCGGACAGGAGACGCTGCCACGACCAGGGGGATAACAGAAACCCGCCGGCCCCCCGGACTTCCCGCGCGGGGAGGTCCGGGGGGCCGGCGACCGGACGGCGGGCCGGGCCCCCGGTCCGGGGTCCCGGCCGCGCCACCGGATCAGGAGGACGGCACGGTGTCCGTGAAGGTGGTGCCCGCCGTGCGGTAGGCCGCGACCTGGGTCTGCACCTGGGCGGGCGTCAGCACCTGGTCCTTGAGGAAGTACACGTAGTCGACCTGCTGGTTGTACGAGCGCGGGGTGTTGCTCGTCTGGCCCGCGAGGTCGATCAGCCAGTGGTTGAAGTCGATCCACTGCGGCGTCTCGGGCAGGTACGGCTCGCCGTGCTGCGCGACCTGGTTGCCGTCGATGTAGTAGGTGATGTTCGTGTTGTCGATGGTGATCTGGAGGTTGTGCCAGCCGTCGAGGCTGCCGTACTGCTGGCCGTGGGTGTTGACCGCGTTCCACGGGTCCGGGTTGTAGGTCTCCCAGGACGTCTCGTACATGATGTTCTGGGTCTCGCCCCAGCCGCCGTTGGGCAGGTACTCGAAGTCCTGCTCGCTGTAGTTCGGGTCCATCGGCGCGTTGAGCGGCGTGAAGGTGAAGAAGGTCTGGTTGACGTGGTCGCCGTCGGGGCCGCCGGTCGGTGTGTCGTTGAACTTGACCCGGGCCGCGTAGGTGCCGTTCTTGAACTTCCTTGCGGTGGTCTGGAGTTCGGTCTCCTTGGTGCCCGCCGCCGTGCCGTCGGTGGTGAGCCGCAGATTCATCACCTTGTTGCTCGCGCCGTCGGCGACGAAGGTCACGTCCTGCGGCGACCAGGTGGCGCCGGCCACACCGGGGCCGCCCTGACCGGATTTGACCGTCCAGCCGTGCTGCTGCACGGCCGGGTCGGAGCTGGAGGTGTAGGTGAAGTCGTCGAACATCGCGGGACCGGTCGGGTTGCCGGTCGGCGGGGTGGTCGGGGGAGTGGTGGGCGGGTTGGTCGGGTCGTTGCCCGCGGGCGCGGTGCCCCAGACCACGGCGCCGCTCTTCTGCACCGTGACCTTGTTCCAGTTCGCGTACGCCGTCTGCGAGCCGTTGAAGGAGTAGTCGTCGGACTGCGTGAGGGTCTGCCAGTCGGCGCGGTAGAACCGCAGTTGCATGTCACCGGTGTTCTGACCCGGCGTCAGCGAACCCGCGCCCGAAGTGAAGCCGATCTCCAGGTAGCGGTCCGCGGTGGCCGTCGGATTGGCCAGCGTCCCGAAGGTGCCGGTGATGTTGCCGCAGCCCTTGACCGCCCACGAGCACGCGAAGCGGTAACTGACGTTCGGGCCGTCGGACTTGAAGTAGTACCGCACGGTGACGGTGTTCAACGGCACCGTGGTGCTGCCGGTGTTGGTGACCTCCAGCCACGGCTCCGACTGGTCGGCGGTGGCGCCGGAGGCGCTGGTGCGGTACTGCGCGCTCAGCGAGTCCTGCGCCGCCGAGGCGGGCATCGCGGTGAGCGCGGCGCAGGCGAGACCGGCCGCCGTACAGACGGCCATCGCCGTACGGACGCGGGTCGACATGCGGAACTTTCCTGACACGGTGATCCCTTTCCAGAGGGGGGTGATGGTGCGGGACTACTGGGAGATGGTCCGGGGAGAGGTGGTGCGGGAGGTGGCTCGGGGGGTGTGCGGCGGGACCGCGGGGTGCGGGATCGTCCGGTGGGCGATACCCAGCGCCGCCAGCCGGTCCTCGTGCCGGAGCAGGGCGGGCAGGAAGTCCGTCGACCAGTCGCCCGCCGGATTCCAGGCCCGGTCGGCCAGCGCGCACAGCCGGGGGAAGACCAGGTACTCGGCGTGTTCGGCCGTCGGCACGAATTCGCTCCAGAGCTGCGCCTGCGTGCCCAACACACGTGCCGCCGCGGCCGGTTCCCAGTCGGCGGGTACGGTCTCGCCGCCGTGCACGGCCCGCAGGTCGACGATTCCGCCCGCCTGGCCGAGCGGTTCACCGGGCTGTTCGGTCTGCGGGTAGTCCAGATACGTGGAGCGGTGCGGCGCCATGATCACGTCGTGGCCGCGCCGGGCGGCGGCCAGCCCGTGGTCGGTGTCCCGCCACGGCATCACGGTGAACTCCGGCGGCAGCGTGCCCGAGTCCTCCGCCCAGCACAGCGGGCGCCGCCCCGCCTCGATCAGGAAGTCGCCGATCCGCCCGAGGAACCAGCCGCGCAGGTCCTTGGGCGCGGCCAGGCCCAGCTCCGCCGCGCGCCGCCGCGCCGCCGGGCTCTCCTCCCACTCGGTGACCGGGCACTCGTCGCCGCCGATGTGCACGTACGAGGAGGGGAACACGTCGAGCACCTCGCCGAGCACGGTGCGGCAGAAGTCCAGCACCTCGTCGTGGACGCCGAGGATGTTGCGGCACACACCCCACTCGGTCCACACGTCCAGCTCGCGCCCCGGCACGTTCCCCAGGTGCGGATAGGCCGCCAGCGCCGCGCGGGTGTGCCCCGGCATCTCGATCTCCGGCACCACCGTGACGCCGCGCTCGGCCGCGTAGGCGACCAGCGACCGCAGCTCTGCGGTGGTGTACGCCCCCGCGTGCGGCAGGTCGTCGAACCGGCCGCTGCCCGAACGCCCGATCATCGAGCGGGACCTGGCCCCGCCGACCTCGGTGAGCCGGGGGTAGGCGGCGACCGGCATCCGCCAGCCCTGGTCGTCGGTCAGGTGCAGATGCAGCACGTTCAGCTTGTGGAACGCCAGCAGGTCCACGAAGCGCCGCAGGAACGACACCGGTTGGAAGTGCCGGGCGACGTCCAGCATCATGCCCCGCCAGCCGAACCTCGGCACGTCGGTGACCTGCACGCACGGCATGCGCCAGGCGACCCCGCTCTCCGGGCGCTCCGACAGGGCCTGCGCGGGCAGCAGTTGACGGATCGTCTGCACACCGTGCAGCAGTCCGGCCGGCCTGGCCGCCCGCAGCAGCACCGCGTCGGGCCCGACGGTCAGGCCGTAGCCCTCCGCGCCGAGACCGCCGAGCTCGGGGTCGAGCGCGAGCACCACCCGGCCGGTGGGCGAGGGCCGCAGCGGCAGCCCGGTGGCGGGCGCGAGCAGCGTACGCAGCAGGTCCGCCGCGCCCTGGGCGCCGTCGCTCGCCCGGACGCACGTGGTCGCGTCGAAGGTGAAGTGGCCGGGGATACGGGCGAGATGGGAGGGGTGCGGAATGATCACAGCGGCTCCAGTGGGGGCGGCGGGGGTCGGCGGTCGACGGCGTCGAGCGAGGTGACCTGGGAGCGGGCGTGGGGAGCGGTCGCGGGCAGCGGTCGCGGGCAGGGAGCGTGGACAGCGGTCGCGCGGTCAGCCCTTCACGGCGCCGGCGGTCATTCCGGTGGTGACCCGGTTCTGGAGGACGAGGAAGACCAGCAGCACGGGCAGCATGAACAGCGAGGAGGCGGCCATCGTGGCGCCCCAGTCGGTACCGAAGACATTGCTGAACGAGGAGAGCCAGACCGGCAGCGTGCGGGCGTCCTGGTTCTTGATGATCAGCGTGTTGGCGAAGGCGAACTCGTTCCACGCCGTGATGAAGCCGAACAGCGACGTGGACAGCAGGCCGGGCGCGAGCAGCGGGAAGGTGACCCGGCGGAACGCCTGCGGCCTTGTGCAGCCGTCCACTTGGGCGGCCTCCTCCAGTTCCACCGGGATCGCCGCGAGGAAGCCGCGCAGCGTCACGATCGTGAACGGCAGCGTCGTCATGAAGTAGACCAGCGTCAGCATCGACAGCTTGTCGAGCATGTCGGTGTCCCGCGCGATCACGTACATCGGGATCAGCAGCGCCTCCCACGGCGCCATCTGCGCGGTGAAGACCAGCAGGATGAAGGCCCGCCGGCCGCGCCAGCGCATCCGGCCGACCGCGAAGGCCGCCAGCAGCGCCACCACCAGCGACATCAGCACCGCGCCGAGCGTCACGGTCAGGCTGTTGCGCCAGAAGGTGCCGAAGCCGTCGGCGTGCATGGCCGTGCGGAAGTGCGCGAAGGTGGGGTGCAGCGGCAGGAAGGACGGGGTGTCGGCCTGGATGGCGGTGGTCGGCTTGAAGGCCGTGATCACCATCCAGTACACGGGGAAGGCGGCGACCGCCAGCGTGAACAGCGCGGCCAGATTGAGCGGCAGCCGCCGCAGGGACCCGCGGCCCGGCCGCTTCCGACGGCCCGCGCCGCCCGGTCCGCCCGGTCCGCCCGGTCCGCCCGGTCCGCCCGCGCGCGGGGCCTTACCAGTTGCGGTGAACGTGCTCACTGCGCGCCCTCCTCACGGAACATCCGGCGCAGGTTGAAGACCAGCACGCCGAGCAGGATCAGGACGGTCAGCGTGGAGACCGCGGACCCGAGGTCGTACTTGTGCAGGGACTGCGCGATCTGGAAGGCGTAGACCGGCAGCGTGGTGGTCGCCCCGTTGGGACCGCCCTCGCTGATCACCCAGATCTGGGCGAAGCACTTGAAGCACCAGATCACCTCAAGGGAGGTGATCAGCGCGAACAGCGGGCGCAGCATGGGGTAGGTGACCAGCCGGAAGGTCTGCCAGGCGCCCGCGCCGTCGATCCTGGCCGACTCGTACAGCTCCGCCGGGATCGTGGTCAGGCCGCCGTAGAGGGTCAGCGCGGCGAACGGCACGGACTGCCAGACCACCAGCGTCACCAGGATCGCGAAGGTCGAGCCGCCGTGCGCGAACCAGGTGTAGTCGCGGTACGACTCGAAGCCCAGCTTTACCAGTAGCCAGTTGACCACTCCGAAACGGGACTGGAACAGCCACTGGAAGATCGTGGTGGCCGCGATCACCGGAGTGGCCCAGGCCAGGACCAGACCGCTCATCACCGCGAGCCGCATCCGCTTGCCGAGCTTGACGAGCATCAGCGAGACGAGCGTGCCGAGCACCATGATCAGCACGACGTTCAGCCCGGTCCACCACAGGGTGCGGCGGACCACCGTCCAGAACTCCGGATCGTCCAGCACCGTACGGTAGTTGGCGAAGCCGACCCAGGTGGCGCCGCCGCGGATCAGCTCGCCGAGGCCGAAGTGCTGGAACGACATGACGGTGTTTCTGACCAGCGGGTAGACCAGCAGGAAGGCCGTGCCCACCACGGTGGGGGCGACCAGCAGATACGGCCAGACCGCGGCGAGCGGGCGGCGGCGGCGCCGGCGTTCGCGGGGCGGCGGTGGCGGTTCCGCGACGGCCGGCCGTGAGGCGGCGTTGGGAGCGGTGAGCACGGCGGTTCTCCTCGGGGCGCTGATCGGACGCTGTCGGGCGGACGCGGATCAGATAGGGAGCGGGCGGGGCGTGGCCGGTCAGGAGGCGGTGTCGAGGGCCTTGGTGACGGCCGCCGAGGCCGTCTTGCCCGCCGCGTCCGGGTCGCTGCCGGTCAGCACCTGCGTCATGTACTGCTTGATCGGGTTGTTGGCCTCGACCGCCGCCCAGTTGGGCGAGTTGGGCGTGGCATGGCCGTTGGCCGCGCCGACCGCCATCACCGAGGCGCCCTCGTTGCCCGCCAACACCCCCGCGAGCGAGGTGCGGTTGGGCACGTAGCTCATCTCCTTGGCCATGTCCGTCTGCCACTTGGTGCCCGCGAGCGCCTTGACCACCTCGTAGGCGAGCGCCTGGTGCCGGGACGCCTCGGGGATCACCAGGTCGGAGCCGCCGGTGAAGACCGCGCCCGGCTTGTCGGCGGTCTTGCCGGGGATCGGGAAGAAGCCGATCTTGTCCTTCATCGCGGGATTGGCCTTGACGATGGCGTCGGCGCCGCCGGGCACCGAGATGATCTGCGCGCTCTTGCCCTTGGCGAAGACGTCGGCCTGGAGCGGCTTGGCCTCGTCGGAGTCCTTCGGGCCCTTGCCGAGCGCCTGGAGTCGCTTGTAGAACTCCATGCCCGCCTTGGCCTGCGGGGTGTCCAGCGCGCCCTTCCAGTTGTCGCCGTCCTGGACCGCCAGGTCGCCGCCCTCGTCCCAGATGAATCCGGCCAGCGCGTACCAGGTCTGGCCCGGCAGGTAAATGCCGTCGTTGCCCCCGGTGTTGAGCTTGGTGGTGTCCTGGATCCACTCGTCGCGGGTCTTGGGCGGCGCGGCGATGCCCGCCTTCGAGAAGAGGTCCTTGTTGTAGATCACGACGCGGTTGGCCGCGTACCAGGGGATGCCGAACTGCTTGCCGTCGATCTTGCCGGGGTCGGCGAGGCCGGGAATCCAGTCGGCGCCCTGGAGGTCGGTCACCTTGTCGGTGAGGTCCTTGACGCCGCCGCTCGCCGCGTACTGCGCGACCTGCGTGTTGCCGACCTCCATCACGTCGGGTGCGTCGTTGCTGGCCAGCGCGCTGGTGATCTTCTGGCCTATGCCGTCCCACTCCTGGATCTGGATGTCCAGGGTGGTGCCCTTGTGCCCGGCCTCGAAGTCGGACCTGAAGCGGCTGAGGAAACCGTCGGACATGCTGCCGCGCATGATCCACACGGTGAGCTTGGCGGGGGCCGGCGTCTTGGCGGAACCGCCGGTGCCGCCGGAGTCACCGGAGCCGCCGGATCCGGAGGAGGAGCCGCACGCGGAGAGCGCGGCGACGGCGAGGACGAGCGCCGCGGCGCCGGGAACGAGTCTGGATCTCACGGGGATGTCACCTCGGGCAGGGAGCGAACAGGACTTACCACTTGCCAACTGGTCTAGTGCTGGTCAGTGAAAATGGCATAGACCACTGAGCACGTCAAGAGTTCGCGCACCCGTCGCCCGCCGACCCGCCGTCCGCCGCGCACCCGCCACACGCAGGCCGTATACGAATGAGGCCCCCGAAAGCCAGGTGGCAAGGAGCGCTGGCATACTGGTCAGCATCTGGATAACCTCAGCTCACCAGCACGTCACATGAACCCACCGGCACGCCCCCGAACTCAGCAGCACGTCATACGAACTCACCCGCACGACGGCGGCACACCGGTGACCCGTCGGCGGCAGGAAGGTGCCCCCCATGGCCAGCGAGCCGCCGCGCTCGGCGCTGAAACGCGAACGGGTCCGCGACTACCTGATGGAACTGGTCGAGTCGCGCGCGCCCGGCGACCCGATCCCGTCGGAGCGCACCCTGTGCGAGCAGCTCGGCGTCTCCCGCCCCACGCTCCGCTCCGCCGTGGACGAACTGGTCACCACGGGACTGCTGGTCCGCGAACACGGCCGCGGCATGTTCGTCGCCCGCGCCAAGATCACCCAGGAGCTGGCGCTCGACGGCCAGGCGCACCGCCTCCCGCAGGCGTCCGGCACCTGGGCCAGCCGCGTCCTGGAGTTCACCACCGTGCAGGCGGGCGCCCGCGTCGGCCGCAAGCTGCGCATCTCCCCGGCCGCCGAGATCACCTACATCGCCCGGCTCCGGCTGGTCGACGACGAGCCGATGGCCATCGAATACCTGCACGTCCCGGCCGACCTCGTGCCCGGCCTGCACGCGGCGGACATGGAGTCCGGCGACTTCTACGACTTCCTGCGCGCCCGGCACGGCGTCCACGTCCACGAGGCCGTCCAGTCCATCGAGCCCACCGTGACCAACGACGAGGAGGCCCGGCTGATCGGCGTGCCCGTCCTGTCACCGGCGCTGCTCTTCGAACGGCTCACCAAGGACGCCACCGGCCGTCCGGTGGAGTACGTCCACTCCGTCTACCGCGGCGACCGCTACCGGATCGTCTCCCGGCTGGCCCTCGGCGACGCCGCGCCCGCGACCGCGCAGTCCGCCGACCGGCACCACCCGGGCATCCCGCCGGGCGACCTCGCGGGGCGCGGGGACGTGACGGCGCAGATGGTGGGGGAGGTGCAGCCCGCGGGCTGAGGCCGGGGGCGTACGTGCTCAGGGTGCGCCGCGGCGCACCCTGGCGTGCCGGGGTCTCGAACGGCGAACTACGGTGCCAGGCCCGCCGGTTGCTGGCGTATGCCGTCGCCGCCCTCGTCCCCTTCAGCGGCGCCCGCCGCGGCGCCGTCGGTGCCGCGCCGCGGGCAGGGGCGGCCCGCCGCCGGATCGGTCCAGGAAGCCGGGGGCCGGGCGGTCAGCAGCGGGTCGACGGTCAGATGCCGGGCGCCCAGCGGCTCGGCCATCGCGCGCAGCGCGCTCTCCGAGAGCTTGATCCACGGCTGGGTCGGCCCCAGCACCGAGCGCAGCCGCTGGTCACTGGTGAAGGCGACCGCCGTCCTGCTGCCGACGGGCGTACGCCACAGCCGTACGACATAGCCCGCGGGCCCCTGTCGCACCGGCACATACAGCGGCCCTTCCGGTACGGGCACGGATTCCGCGGTCGGCGAGACCGGCCCGGGGGGCGTCTCGCGGGCCGTCGCGGGGGCCGTCTGCTCGTGGGGCTGTCCTTCGGGAGTCCGGTCACCGGGTCCGTCGTGCTGGCTCACGTGCATGCAGCCACCGTAACCCGGCCGCCGGACGCGCATTCGGCGAGGTCGAGGCGTGGACACCGCGCCGACCGGGCGCGCGCGCCTCTTCGGCCGCCCGCCCGCCCCGCGCCCGGCACCCGCCGATCGAGTGACGCGTCCGCCGGACACGGCCGCGGACCGCCGTCGTCCATGTGTCCTCGCCACGCTTATGGCGTCCGATCCGGGGCGAACGTTACGTTTGCGCCATGACAGCGCCGAACACCGTACTCACCTGGCAGGTCGAGGAGACCGGCGGATACGAGACCGCGTGGGTCGAACTGGCCGCCGGACGGCTGCGCGCGCACGGCCGCGCGGTCGGACTGAAGCCCGAACCGTACTGGCTGAGCTATGAGTTGGACACCGACGCCGGGTACGTGACCCGGCGGCTGCACGTCACCTCGCACACCGTCGACGGCACCTACGACCTCGAACTGCGCCGGGACGAGCGCAGCCGCTGGACGGCCAACGGGCAGGTCGTCCTCGCGCTCGACGGCGCGCTCGACTGCGACCTCGGCATGTCACCGCTCACCAACACGATGCCGGTGCTGCGGCACCAACTCCACCGCAACGAAGGCCATCAGGACTTCCTGATGGCCTTCGTCCCCGTCCCGACCCTCGCCGTCCGCCCCTCCATCCAGGGCTACACCCACCTGACCCCGCTGATGTCAGGGGCCCGGCTCGGCTACGCCTCCGGCACGTACCGCAGCGAGATCGACGTGGACGCCGACGGTCTGGTCGTGCACTACGAGGGCCTGGCCACGCGCCTCAACCGGGCGGCCCCCAAACTCTGAGGGCCCGCCCGCCGCCCCGTGGCCGGGCGCTCAGACGCCTCCGCCCTCCTCCGCGAGCACGGGACCCTCGGCCCCGCCCTTCGTCCGCCGCGCCCGGCCGATCGCGACGGCGGCCAGCAGCGGCGGGACCGCCGCCAGGAGGAAGCAGAGCGCCAGCGGCACGCCGGCGACCAGCAGTGCGGCCACGGCGCCACCGGCCGAAGACCCGGCGTTGACGGCCGAGTTGACCCAGGTCGTGGCGCGGGTGGTGGCGCCGTCGGGCGCCGCGCCCGCCGCCGCGAGATAGGCGGTCGAGAGGATCGGCGCGGTCAAGGTGCCCGCGGCGGCGACGCACAGGCCGAACACCGTGAGTACGGGGGCGGCGGCCGTGACCGAGACGAGCGCGGCCAGGACGAGGAGCAGGCCGGGGAGCCGGGCGGCGGCGGGCAGCCGCCAGGAGATCCGGCCGTACAGCAGACCCCCGAGCGCGCTGCCCGCCGACTGCGCGGCGAGGATCCAGCCGACCGCCGAGGGGTGGTGGTGCCGGTCGGCGAAGGCGATCACGAACAGCTCCACGCAGCCGAGGCAGCAGCCGATCCCGGCGGCGGCGTACGCGGCCCTGCGGACGCCGCCGCCCTTCTCGCCGAACAGCCGCAGCCGCTCGACCGCCGAAGCGGTCGACGTGTGGCGCGGCGGCAGCAGCCGGGCGGCGGGGGAGGTGACCATCGCGAGCGTGCCGCAGCCGATCAGGGCGCCGGAGAGCACCAGGCCGTTCACCGGGTGCACGGCCACCACGAGCAGCGGCCCGCTGAGGAAGATCAGCTCCTCCGCGACCGTGTCGACGCTGAACGCCCTTTGCAGCAGCGCCTCGTCGGGCGTCAGCGCGTCCCACAGCGCGCGCATCGTCGGCCCGAGCGGCGGACACAGCGCCCCCGCCGCGCCGCTGAGCCCGGCGAACGCCCACAGCGGCGTGCCGGGCTCCCGTACGGCCGCGGCCAGGACGAACAGGGTCGTGGCGAACGGCAGCGCCAGCGTGGTCAGGCCGCGCCTGGCGCCCCAGCGGTCCACGAGCGCGGCCCGCGCGGGGCCGAGCAGGACGGACACGGTCGCGAAGAGCGTGGCCAGCAGCCCGCCGCGCGACAGCGACCCGGTGGCGGAGGTCAGGGACAGGACGAGGGAGAGCGAGACGACGCCGTAGCCGAGGCGTCCGAAAAGGGCCGCACCGAAGGTGCGACGGGCATGGGGAAGGCGGAAGACGGCAGCGTAGGACGCAGCCCGGGCAGGCGCGGACATGGGGGTGATCCTCGGGTTTCCGGGGGAAGGCGGGCGGTTTCGCGTATGCCGCGCAGCGCCGTCAACCCGCCGTCAGGGCGGGGCCGGTCGTCTGTGGGCGTTTACCGCTGCCTAGACACGGTGGGGGAGGATCATGCGCCGCACCCTACCCGTCGGACAGGGTGCGGGAAAAGAGAGACCGGCCGCCCGGCCTGTGCGCACGGGGGCGGCGCACTGGCCGGGCGGCCGGTCGGGGGGCCGGGGGTGCCGGGTGTCCCGTCCCCACGATGACCCGGCGGCCCGGTCCCCTTGACCCCGGCCCACTACCGCTCACTGCGGGGCCGGGGGGCTTGGGGAGCCCGGAGGCTTGCTTACATGTGGACGGCCTGGACGGTGGTGTCGCCCTGGCTGGGACGGCCGCTGCGGTACATGAGGGCGGCGAGGACGAAGCCGACGGCGAAGAGGCCCGCCGACCACCAGTAGGCGGTGGAGTAGCTGTGGAGCTGGGCCTGCGCGGCCACGGCCGGGGACGGCTTGTGGCTGGACAGGTAGCTCGTCGCGGCGCTGGCGGCCAGCGTGTTGAGCAGCGCCGTACCGATGGAACCGCCCACCTGCTGCATGGTGTTGACGGCCGCGGAGGCCACACCGGCGTCGTCGGCGCCGATCCCCGCGGTGGCCACGCTCATGGCGGGCGGCAGGGCCAGGCCGATACCGAAGCCGATGACGAGCAACTGCGGCAGGACGTGCGCCGCGTAGGTGCTGTTGAGGTCGAGGACGGTCAGCCAGGCCATACCGGCGCCGGCCATCGCCATGCCGAGCGGGACGATCGGGCGGGGCCCGAACCGCGGCATCAGGTTGTTGGTGGCGATCTGCGCGGAGACCATCAGCGCGCCGATCATCGGCAGGAACGCCAGACCGGTCTTGACCGGCGTGTAGTGCAGCGACGCCTGGAGGAAGTAGGTCAGGAAGAGGAAGACGCCGAACATCCCGGCGCCGGAGATCGCCAGCATGATGAAGGACGCGCCGCGGTCACGGTCCAGCAGGACGCGCAGCGGCAGCAGCGGGTGCGCGGCCCTGGTCTGCCACCAGGCGAAGGCGCCGACCAGCACGCCGCCCGCGACCAGGAAGCCCCAGGTCATCGGGGAGCCCCAGTGGCGGGTCTCGGCGTTCGAGAAGCCGTAGACCAGGCCGAACAGACCCGCGACGACCATGACCGTGCCGGGGACGTCGAGCTTGGGGCGGTCGGCGGGAGCGCCCTTGCGCAGGAAGGCCATACCGCCGACGAAGGCGAGGACGGCGAAGATCAGGTTCACGTACAGCGTCCAGCGCCAGCTCAGGTGCTCGGTGAGCACACCGCCGAGCAGCAGGCCCACACCGCCGCCCGCGCCCGCGATGGCGCCGTAGATGCCGAACGCCTTGGCGCGTTCCTTGGCGTCGGTGAAGGTCGTGTTGAGCAGCGACAGCGCGGCCGGCGCGAGCAGGGCGCCGAACAGGCCCTGGAGAGCGCGGCCGGTGACCAGCACCTCGAAGTTCTGCGCGGCGCCGGCGAGGGCGGAGGCGCCCGCGAAGCCGACGACGCCGATCAGGAAGACGATCTTGCGGCCGATGAGGTCGGCCAGGCGTCCGCCGAGCAGCAGCAGGGAGCCGAAGGCGAGGGAGTACGCGGTGACGATCCACTGCCGGTTTCCGTCGCTGAAGCCGAGGGCGTTCTGGGCGGACGGCAGGGCGATGTTCACGATGGTGGCGTCGAGGACGACCATGAGCTGGGCGAGCGCGATGACGCTCAGCACCCACCAGCGGTGGTTCGCCTTCTCTGTCTTCTGCACCGGGCCCGTGGGGCCCGCGCCGAGGGGCCCTGAGGCCGCGGCGGAGTCGCCGACGTGCGCGTCGGCGGTGGACTGGGATGACATGAGGCGGGACTCCTGAGGAGGAACGGGACGGGCAGGAACCGACCGGAACCGCTGCATGAACGAAACGGTTTCGTACTCCAACGACGGTACGACCCGACCTATCGAAACGCAAACGTTTCGTTGCCGCGTGCCCTGTGCCTCTGATCACATCACCCGATCCACCCGTCCCACCAGGCACGACGGCCGGGCGGGAGGGGTGAGGGCGCTGGTCCACCGCGCGCGTACATGTCACATCCGGCGCCGCGGGGTCCGTCCTACTGGTCGGCGCGCCCCGTGACCGCGACCGTCACACCCAGGCCGATCATCGCCAGACCCCCGGTGCCGCCGACCGCCGCCAGCCGCCGCGGCGAGCGGGCGAACCAGGTACGGGCCGCCGACGCGGTCAGCGCCCAGACGCTGTCGCAGATCAGCGCGATCACCGTGAACACCAGCCCGAGCAGCAGCATTTGCTCGTGTACGTGCCCCGCGCCCCGGTCGACGAACTGCGGCAGCACGGCCGCGAAGAACACCATCGTCTTCGGATTCGTCACGCCGACCACGAACCCCTCCCAGAGCGTACGGAGATCCCCCCGGGCGGCCCCGGCCGGTTCGTCCGCGCTCATCGCCGCCGACAGCGCGCCCCGCTGCCGGAACGCCTTCACCCCCAGATAGACCAGATACGCGGCGCCCGCCAGCTTCAGCGCCACGAACACCGTCACCGACCGCGCGACGATCTCCCCGAGCCCCACCGACACCGCCGTCACCAGCACATACGCGCCCGTGGCGTTCCCCAGCACACTGCCCAGCGCGGTCCGCCGCCCATGGGCCAGCGCCCGGCCGAGCACGAACAGCACGCTCGGACCCGGAATCAGCACCAGCACCAACGACATCGCCGCGAACCCGGCCAACCGGTCGACCGACATCCCGTCCCCCTCCACGCCTCGACTCCCGCCGTCCGCGCCGTCGGCGCGCCGCAGGTCCGACGAGCGTAACGGCGGGCCCCCGGCCGAGGCTCCCCAATAACGCCGCCGTTCATCCGCCCGAGGTCAGGGCAGCAGGCCCTCGCGGCGCGCCGCGACCACGGCCTCGAGGCGCGTGTGGGCACCCAGCTTCCGCATCGCGGACCGCAGATAGCTCTTCACCGTCTCGGGCCGCAGCCGAAGCCGCGTGGCAGCCGCCGCGTTGGTGGCGCCCGACGCCACCGAGGCCAGCACGTCCAGTTCGCGCGGGGTCAGCGGCGCCGGGCGCGGGACCCGCGACGCCGCGCCGGAGGGGACCGCGGCCGAGGCCAACCGGGCGCAGGCGGACAGCAGTTCCTGCCGCAGCCGCACATCGGGAATGCGGGTGGCCAGCGCGCGCAGTTCGAGATGCGCCTCGCGCACCTGCTCCCAGGCCCGCGGGTCGGCGGTCAACGGCTGCTGGCAGAAGGAGAGCAGCCGCTGGGCCTCGTCCCGTACGGCCAGCGCCTGCTCCAGTTCGCGGACCGCGTCGAGGGCGACGGACAGCGGACGGTCGCCCAGGGCGTACGGCTGCCGCAGCGCGCCGTACAGCACCCCGCGCACCCGGCGGCGGACGACGACGGGCACCGCGAGCACCGAGCGCAGCCCCTCGGCGGCGACGGGCGGGTCGTACTCGTGGCTGATCACGCGGGACGAGCCGTAGTCGGTGACCGAGCAGGGCCGGACCGTGGCGAGGGTCTTGCCGCCCAGACCGTTGCCGGTGGTGATGGCGAGGCCCCGTAGCGACTCGGTGTCGGTACCGGACATCTCGGAGATACGGAACTGCCGGGCGCCGTAGCCGCCCGCCTGGCCCGCGGCGCCGGTCACCAGCCCGCCGAAGGCCACCGGCAACAGCCCCGACCTGCGCATTCGCAGCAACGCGGCCCGTACCTCGACCGCCTCGCCCCGCTGACCGTCCACCCGATCCACCTCCTCGCCCCCGACCGTCCACCCCGGCCAGGAGCCCGTGACTCCCGGCCGGACGGAATCGGACACCGGCTCTCACCCCCGTCCGGGGGTAGTGAGACCCAGGTCACTACCGCACGATGCTACCGAGGGGTCCATCGATGAGGAGGACAGATGGCGGCAACGGACGCGACCGGTGCTTTCCGGGCCGCCCGTGACTTCCTGCTGCGGCACCGTGAGGACTACCAGGCGGCCCGCGAGGGCTTCCGGTGGCCGGAGCCCGAGGAATTCAACTGGGCGCTGGACTGGTTCGACGCCATCGCGAAGGACAACGACCGCACCGCGCTGTGGATCGTCGAGGAGGACGGCACCGAGGTCAGGATCTCCTTCGCGGAGATGGCCGAGCGGTCCGCGAAGGTGGCCAACTGGCTGCGGGCGCGCGGCGTCCGCGCGGGCGACCGGGTCCTGGTGATGCTCGGCAACCAGGCGGAGCAGTGGGAGACCGCGCTCGCCGCCATGAAGCTGCGGGCCGTCGTCATCCCCGCCACCCCGCTGCTCGGCCCCGCCGACCTGCGCGACCGTATCGACCGCGGCGCCGCCCGGCACGTCGTCGTACGCGCCGCGGACACCGGGAAATTCGCCGAAGTCCCCGGCGACTACACGCGGATCGCGGTCGGCGGCGCCCCCGACGGCTGGCTCTCCTACGAGGACGCGTACGCGGCGGACCCCGGCTTCGTACCCGAAGGGCCGACCCCCTCGGGCGACCCGCTGATGCTCTACTTCACCTCGGGCACCACCGCCAAGCCCAAGCTGGTCGAGCACAGCCACCTCTCGTACCCGGTCGGCCACCTCGCCACGATGTACTGGATCGGGCTGCGGCCCGGTGACGTCCACCTCAACATCTCGTCACCCGGATGGGCCAAGCACGCCTGGTCGAGTCTGTTCGCGCCGTGGAACGCCGAGGCGACCGTCTTCGTGCACAACTACACGCGCTTCGACGCCGCCCGGCTGATGGCCGAGATGGCACGCGCCCGGGTGACCAGTTTCTGCGCCCCGCCCACGGTCTGGCGGATGCTGATCCAGGCCGACCTCAGCGCGCTGGGCACCCCGCCGCGCGAGGCGGTCGCGGCCGGTGAACCGCTGAACCCCGAGGTCATCGAGCACGTACGGCGGGTGTGGGGCGTGCTGATCAGGGACGGCTTCGGGCAGACCGAGACCGCCGTGCAGGTCGCCAACAGCCCGGGCCAACTGGTCAAGGCCGGCTCCATGGGACGGCCGACGCCCGGCTACACGGTCGCGCTCGTCGACCCGGTGACCGGCGAGACCGGCGACGAGGGCGAGATCTGCCTCGACCTGCGGCGGGGCCGGCCGGTCGGCCTGATGACCGGGTACGCGGGCGAGCCCGAGCTGACCGCCGAGGCGATGGGCGGCGGCTTCTACCGCACCGGCGACATCGGCTCGCGCGACGCCGACGGCTACATCACGTACATCGGCCGCGCCGACGACGTCTTCAAGGCGTCCGACTACAAGATCTCGCCCTTCGAGCTGGAGAGCGCGCTGCTCGAACACGAGGCGGTCGCCGAGGCGGCGGTCGTGCCCGCGCCCGACGAACTGCGGCTGGCCGTACCGAAGGCGTACGTCGTCCTCGCCGAGGGCTGGGCCCCGGACGGCGAGACCGCCAAGGCGATCTTCGCGCACTCGCGGGCCGTCCTCGCCCCGTACAAGCGCATCAGGCGGCTGGAGTTCGCCGACCTCCCCAAGACCGTCTCCGGCAAGATCCGCCGCATCGAGCTGCGCGAACGCACGATGCACGACGGGAGCGGCGAATTCCACGAGGAGGACTACAAGTGAGCGCGGCGGGCGGCCCGGCGGCCCGGAGCGCCGAGCCCTCCTACGCGCACGGGACAGGGGAGACGCCGTTGCTCGGGGACACCATCGGGCGCAATCTCGACAGGGCGATCGCCGCGCACCCCGCACGCGAGGCCCTGGTGGACGTGGCGAGCGGGCGGCGCTGGACGTACGCCCAATTCGGCGCGGACGTCGACCGGTTGGCGCGCGGACTGCTCGGCCGCGGGGTGATCAAGGGCGACCGCGTCGGCATCTGGGCGGTCAACTGCCCCGAGTGGGTGCTGGTGCAGTACGCCACCGCGCGGATCGGCGCGGTCATGGTCAACATCAACCCGGCCTACCGCGTGCACGAACTCGACTACGTCCTGCGGCAGTCCGGCATCGAGGTGCTGATCGCCTCCACCGGCCACAAGACCAGCGACTACCGCGGGATGGTCGGCGAGGTGCGCGGCAACTGTCCGCTGCTGCGCGAGGTCGTCTTCATCGGCGACCCGACCTGGGACGCCCTGCTGGCCGCCGCCGACGGTGTGTCCGAGGATCAAGTCGCCGCCGTCGAGGCGACGTTGAGCTGCGACGACCCGATCAACATCCAGTACACCTCGGGCACCACGGGCTTCCCCAAGGGCGCCACGCTCTCGCACCACAACATCCTCAACAACGGCTATTTCGTGGGCGAGACGGTCGGCTACACGCAGGAGGACCGGGTCTGTCTGCCGGTGCCCTTCTACCACTGCTTCGGCATGGTGATGGGCAACCTCGGCATCACCACGCACAGCGCGTGCATCGTCATCCCGGCCCCCTCCTTCGACCCGGCCGCGACCCTGCGCGCCGTCCAGGAGGAGCGCTGCACCTCGCTCTACGGCGTCCCCACGATGTTCATAGCCGAGCTGGGACTGCCCGACTTCGCCGACTACGACCTGTCGTCGCTGCGGACCGGCATCATGGCCGGATCGCCGTGCCCGGTCGAGGTGATGAAGCGGGTGATGGCCGAGATGCACATGGCCGAGGTGTCCATCTGCTACGGGATGACCGAGACCTCGCCGGTCTCCACCCAGACCCGGATGGACGACGCCCTCGAACACCGCACCGCCACCGTCGGCCGGGTCCTGCCGCACCTGGAGGTCAAGGTCGTCGACCCGGTCAGCGGCGTCACCGTGCCGCGCGGCGAGCCCGGCGAACTGTGCACCCGCGGCTACTCGGTGATGCTCGGCTACTGGGAGGAGCCGGAGCGCACGGCCGAGGCGGTGGACGCCGGGCGCTGGATGCACACCGGCGACCTCGCGACGATGCGGGACGACGGCTATCTCGCCATCGTCGGCCGGATCAAGGACATGATCATCCGCGGCGGGGAGAACGTGTACCCGCGGGAGATCGAGGAGTTCCTTTACACCTACCCGAAGATCTCCGACGTGCAGGTGGTCGGAGTGCCCGACGAGCGGTACGGCGAGGAGATCCTGGCCTGTGTGATCCCGCGCGACCCGGCCGACCCGCCGACCCTCGCCGAGATCAAGGACTTCTGCGCCGACCGGCTCGCGCACTTCAAGGTGCCGCGCCACCTGCGGATCATGGACGCCTTCCCGATGACGGTCAGCGGCAAGATCCGCAAGGTGGAGCTGCGGGAGGACTTCAAGCCCGGAGGAGCGTGACCGGCGGGCCCGAAGCCGCGTGACGGCCGGGCCGTGACCGCCGGGCCCGTGGACCTCAGACCCGCCGGGCCCGTCGGCCTCAGACCCGCAGCGGCACGACCGCCGTGGGCGCGTGGCCGGGCTCGGTGGCCAGCTCCTCGAATTCCACGACGTTGCTGATGTCGGCCGTCGTGCTCATCGAGATGTTGGTGATCCGCTCCAGGATCGCCTCGACCACCACCGGCACCCGGTACTCGGCCGCCAGCTTCTTGGCCTGCTCGAACGCCGCGCCCAGCTCGGCCGGGTCGGTGACCCGGATCGCCTTGCAGCCCAGGCCCTCGACCACCTTGACGTGGTCGACGCCGTAGACGCCCAGCTCGGGCGAATTCACGTTCTCGAACTCCAGATTGACCTGGAAATCGATGTCGAGACCGATCTGCGCCTGCCGGATCAGCCCCAGGTACGAGTTGTTCACCAGCACGTGCACATAGGGGATCCGGTGCTGCGCGCCGACCGCCAGCTCCTCCAGCATGAATTGGAAGTCGTAGTCGCCTGACAGGGCGACGACCTGCGCGTCCGGGTCCGCGGTGGCGACACCGAGGGCGGCCGGGATGGTCCAGCCCAGCGGGCCCGCCTGGCCGCAGTTGATCCAGTGCCGGGGGCGGTAGACGTGCAGCATCTGCGCGCCCGCGATCTGCGAGAGGCCGATGGTGGTGACGTACCGCGTCTCGGGGCCGAAGGCCCGGTTCATCTCCTCGTAGACGCGCTGCGGCTTGATCGGGATGTCGTCGAAGTGCGTACGCCGCTGCAAGGTCGCCTTGCGCTCCAGCGTGGAGTCGATCCAGGCGCGGCGGTCGGGCAGCCTGCCCTCGGCCTTCAGCTCGCGGGCGGCCTCGACGAAGAGCGCGAGCGCGGCCTTGGCGTCCGAGGCGATGCCGTAGTCGGGGGCGAAGATCTTGCCGATCTGGGTGGGCTCGATGTCGACGTGCACGAAGGTGCGGCCCGCGGTGTAGACGTCGAGCTTGTAGCCGGTGTGGCGGTTGGCCCAGCGGTTGCCGATGCCGAGGACGAAGTCGGACTCCAGGAACGTGGCGTTGCCGTACCGGTGCGAGGTCTGGAGGCCGACCATGCCCGCGTTCAGCTCGTGGTCGTCGGGGATGGCGCCCCAGCCCATCAGGGTCGGGATGACCGGGGTGCCGGTCAGCTCGGCGAATTCGACCAGCAGGTCGCTGGCGTCGGCGTTGAGGATGCCGCCGCCCGCGACGATCAGCGGGCGCCGCGAGGCCAGCAGCATCGCGAGCGCCTTGTCGATCTGGGCGCGGGACGCGGCGGGCTTGTAGACCGGCAGCGGCTGGTACGTCTCCGGGTCGAACTCGATCTCGGTGAGCTGGACGTCGATCGGCAGGTCGATCAGCACGGGTCCCGGACGGCCCGAGCGCATCAGGTGGAACGCCTGCTGGAAGACGCCGGGGACCTGCGCGGCCTCCAGCACGGTGGTCGCCGCCTTGGTGACCGGCGCGGCGATCGAGGCGATGTCGACCGCCTGGAAGTCCTCCTTGTGGATCACGGAGGTCGGGGCCTGGCCGGTGATGCACAGGATCGGGACGGAGTCGCCGGTCGCCGAGTACAGGCCGGTGATCATGTCGGTGCCCGCGGGGCCCGAGGTGCCGACGCACACCCCGATGTTGCCGGGGCTGGTGCGGGTGTAGCCCTCGGCCATGTGCGAGGCGCCCTCGACGTGCCTGGCCAGCGTGTGGCGGATGCCGCCGGACGCCTTGAGCGCCGCGTAGAAGGGGTTGATCGCGGCCCCGGGCACACCGAAGGCGACGTCGACGCCCTCCAGCTTGAGGATCTCCACGGCCGCGCGGGCGGCGGTCATACGAGGCATGAGGTCCCTCTCCTGCTTCTGTCGGCGACTACTTCCCTCCACGCTTTCCGCTATGTGGAAAAGTAGTTCTGCGATATGGAATGAACGTAAGCCGTGCCGGTGCGCGCGTCAAGAGGCGTCCCGGGCAGCGAAAAGGCGCCCGGCGCGCGGGAATTCGCGCTGCCGGGCGCCTCGGGGCACCGTGAAGGGGGGCGGGTCAGCCGGGGGTGCCGGAAAGGGGGGATCAGCCGGAGGTGCCGGGAAAGGGGGGGCGGGTCAGCCGGGGGTGCCGGGGCCCGTCCTGATCAACTCGTCCGCCGCGTCGTTCACCGGCTGCGGGGTGCCGGTCAGGTCCATCACGAACAGCGGTACGCCGAGCTGGTCGGCGCGCAGCCGCGCGTCGTGCGCGTAACCGGCCAGCGAGAAGAAGGCCCCGACCGCGTCCTCGTTGGCGCAGTTCAGCCAGAGGCACTCCACGTCACGGGCCGCGGTGGGCTGCGTGGTCGGGTCGACCTGGGCGACCAGTCCGTCCCCGCGCAGGTCGATGCCGTTGGCCGTACGGTCCCCGGCCAGCCGTATCCCGCCGAAGCCCAGCCACTTCAGGAACTGCGCGGCGGCGGTCAGCGCGTCCCTGCCGGTCCTGATCGTGACCGGCCTGAACGGCGGCCGGTCCGTCGGCGGCGGCGGAACCTGCCCGGTGGGCTCGGGCGGCGAATCCGCCTGATGCGCCCCCGCGGGCACGGCCCCGGCCTCCTGCGCGGCCTCGCCCGCCAACGGCAGCCGGATCAGGGCGCCGCAGGCGCAGTCGAACTCCGGCTTCGGCCACTCGTCGGCCCGGCCGCAGTCGGGACACCGCAGCCGTACCCACGAGTCGTCCCACGTCTTGTGCCCGATCTGCTCGGGCGCGCCCCCGGACAGCACCGGGAGCGCGAGCGGCGCACCGCACGCGCACGGGAAGGTGGGCGCGGTGTACGTGTGCTCACGGTCGCAGGCCGGACAGCGCACGAGCACCCTCTCTGCCATGTGGACAACTCCCGGTCTGCGGCGGCGGAATGTGCCTATGACAACGTGCACATCCCATAGTGCAGGAGTTTGCCGCACCTGGACCACGGCCGGGAGCACTCCCCGTACGCCAGGGCATGACGGCCTTCCGTGACGAGCGCGCTCGAAGAGAGCAAGAGGGTGGTACCGCCCGGTGGTGCGTTTGGGCGCGACAGGACAAGTCACGCACCACCGGGCGGAGTTCATGGGGTCAGGACATCGGGTGTGTCAGTCCTCGACCGGGAGGCCGGACAGCCGCTCCACGCCGCGCAGCAGCGCGGAGTGGTCGAGGCCGCCGTCGCCCTGGGCGCGCAGCGAGGCCACCAGGTTGGCCACCACGGAGCCGACCGGGAGCGCGGCGCCGACGGTACGGGCGGCGTCGGTGACGATGCCCATGTCCTTGTGGTGCAGGTCGATCCGGAAGCCGGGCGCGAATTCGCGCGCGAGGAAGTTGTCCTTCTTACGGGTCAGCACGGTGGAGCCGGCCAGACCGCCGTTGAGCACCTCAAGGGCGGCGTTCAGGTCGACGCCGGACTTCTCCAGGAAGACCACGGCCTCGGCGCACGCCTGGATGTTGACCGCGACGATCAACTGGTTGGCGGCCTTCACCGTCTGCCCCGCCCCGTGCGGGCCGCACAGGATCACCGTCTTGCCGAGCGCGTCCAGCAGCGGCTTGGCCTCGTCGAAGTCGGCCCGCTCACCGCCGACCATGATCGACAGTACGGCCTCGACCGCGCCCGCCTCGCCGCCGGACACCGGCGCGTCCAGCACGCGGATGCCCTTGTCCGCGGCGGCCTTCGCCAGGTCCACCGAGGTCTGCGGGGTGATGGAGGAGGTGTCGATGAGCAGCGCCCCCGACCGCGCGTGCGCCAGGATGCCGTCCTCGCCGTACGCGATGGCCTCGACCTGCGGCGACGCCGGGACCATCGTGACGATCACATCGGCGTCCCGTACGGCCTCGGCGATCGACCCGGCGGCCGTGCCGCCGTTGGCCGCCAGCCGCTCCAGCTTCGCCGCCTCCAGCGTGTAACCGGTGACGTCGTATCCGGCCTTGATCAGATTCTCTGCCATGGGGGAGCCCATGATGCCGAGTCCGATCCAGGCGACCTTGGGAAGGTGGGTGCTCATGGGGTCCTCTCAGGGGATGGTGGGGTACGGGAGCGCGGCCCGCGTGCCGGGGGCGCGCCGCTCCTCGCGCGTCTACGGGCGCGGCCGCCTGCCGGGAATCCAGCCGAAGGCGTTGCCCGAGCCGTCGGCGCCCGGCTTGTACTCCAGACCGGTCCAGCCGGTGTAGCCCGCCTTCCGCAGGCGGCCGAGCAGCTCCTCCAGCGGGAGGGTGCCGGTGCCGGGGGCGCCGCGGCCCGGATTGTCGGCGATCTGGACGTGCCCGGTCCTGTCGGCGTAGCGGTCGATGACCTCGGGCAGGTCCTCGCCGTTCATCGACAGGTGGTACAGGTCCAGCAGGAAGCGCGTGTTGTCCAGGCCGGTGGCGGCGTTGACCCGGTCGACGACCGCGACCGCGGACGGGGCGCTGACCAGCGGACAGCGCGGTGACTCGGGTGCGTTCAGCGCCTCGATGAGCAAGGTGGCGCCGACCCGGTGGGCGGCGCGCGCGGCCAGCACCAGGTTCTCCAGCGCCAGCTCGTCCTGGACCGCCGGGTCGACGCCGTCGACCCG
Source organism: Streptomyces sp. NPDC025721 (assembly GCF_055558595.1). Lineage (NCBI taxonomy): Bacteria > Bacillati > Actinomycetota > Actinomycetes > Kitasatosporales > Streptomycetaceae > Streptomyces > Streptomyces sp. NPDC025721. Next base: position 70,971 of record NZ_JBVHMF010000005.1, read on the forward strand.
GTTGCCGTACAGCGCGTTCAGCGCGGTGCAGCCGACGGACGCGGCGAAGTCCGCGGCGACGTCGATGTTGGCGCGGAAGCGGTCCGACTCGGCGCCGGGCACCGACAGCGCGCCGCGGTCGGGCCCCGGCAGCTCGCCCGCGTAGAAGTTCAGGCCCACGAGCCGGGTCCCGGCCGCTTCGAGCGCGGACCGCAGCCCGTCGAGCCGGGCCTGGTCCGGCGTGGGGTCGTCGGTCCACGGCCACCACAGCTCGACCGCGTCGAAGCCCGCCGCGGCGGCGGCCGCGGGCCGCTCCAGCAGCGGGAGTTCGGTGAACAGGATCGAGAGGTTCACATCGAAGCGCGCGTCGGTGAAGCTCACTAGTGTGCGCCCCTTCCGTATTGCGGAAGTTGTTTTCTGTCTTGTGGAACATTGAATCAGCCCTTCGGCGGCTGTCAAGTCTCCGCGGCCCCGTCCGCCGCGGTCCGCGCCCGGCCGCCCGTCCGAGCCTTCTCCCGTGCGCGCGTCCGTGCGCGATCCGGTCGGCGGCGACCCTGCGCAGCTCAGGCCGGGCGCGGGTGTCACGGAATGGCGCTGGTCTATTCCTCTGGCGCGCACGCCCGGTCAAAATCCGACAGAAACTTGACACGTAAATCAAAGTCGACCTCGGGGTGACGGGCATAAAGCCGCCCGGTGAGGGGTAAGGGGAATGCCGCTTTACGCTCCCGCAATACTGCGAAGTATGTCCGATTACTCGCATCCGTACCGGAGGGATACGGTCCGGTGTGTCCCGATTCCGGGAGCGAGTTCACATTTTGGGTACACCGACCCCATCTAACAGACCGGTAACCCGGTGTCACGTGATTTTTCCCTGGACAAGGCAAAGAGTGCTGCCGTACTGTCCTCGGTGACCGCCAATAGGTATGACCCTCAGGGGATTCTGCCTCACTCCGGCCCACTCCCGCCGGGTGTGACAGCGGTCGTAACGGGGCAACGGGGATGGTGGATTGGTGGTCTGGTCCAACGCGCTCGAAAATAGTGCTGGATTACCAACGGCAAAAGGCGATACGCCGCCGCAGGTAGTCCCGCAGACGCGATTCACGGTACTGGGAATGCTGGCCGTCACCGACGGCAGCGAATCCGCGGTGCTTCAGCCGTCGCGGCCCGCCGCACTCCTGGCCGCATTGCTGCTGAATGCCAATTCCGTCGTCTCCGCCGACTTCCTGCAACGCGTCATCTGGGGCGAGGAGACTCCTGCCCAGGCCAAGTCCGCCCTGCACAGTTGCGTCCTGCGATTGCGCCGGCTGTTCGGCAAATACGGGATCGCGGGCAACACCATCGAAGCCGTACCCGGCGGATACCGGCTCACGGCGGACGCCGCGACCCTCGACCTGGTGCAGTTCCGCGAACTCCTCGACCAGGCGTACGCCACCGAGGAGCCCGACGCCGAATTGCGTCTGCTGCGCTCCGCGCTCGCCCTGTGGCAGCCGCCGCTGCTGGCCAACGTCCCCTCCGACCTGCTGCACCGCGACGAACTGCCCCGGCTGCACGAGGAATGGCTGCGCGCGATCGAGCGCGTCTTCGACCTCGAACTGGCATGCGGGCGGCACCGGGAGGCGGTGGCCGAGATCTGGCCGACGGCCCGCGCCCACCCGCTGCACGAGCGGTTCACCGAGCAGTTGATGGAAGCGCTGTACCGCGTCGGCCGCCGCGCCGAAGCGCTCGCCGAGTACCGGCGGGTCAAGAACCACCTCGCCCAGGCCCTCGGCGTGGACCCCGGACCCGGGCTGCAACGCCTCGAACTGGCCATCCTGCGCGGTGAATCCGAGCAGAGCCCGCCGCCGCAGGGCCGGCCGGTGACCCGCGGCGACCCGCGCCCGGCGGCATCCGGAGGCCCGGCGGCGGTCCGTGACGCGGGCGCCGACCCGGTCGCGGGCGAACCCGTCGAGGGCGGTCGCGTCCTGGACAGCCTGGTCGGCGCGGGACTGCTCGAAGAGGGTCCGCGCGGTCTCTACCGGATGCACGAACTCCTGCGGGTGTTCACCCGCGCAGCGGCGGCCGACGGGGTCGGCGGCGCCGCGCCCCCCGGACGCACCGGGCACACCCCCACCCCATCGCAGCGGCCGAGCGCCGTGGAACTGCATCCTACGGAGGCGTGACTGACATGGTGTCACCGTATGACGAGATCGCCGACACCCGGCCGCGGATCCGCCGGGACGTGCTCTACACGCAGACCCCGACCGGCGTGCACTTTCACAACGCGCGCGGCGGCTTCAGCGTCGTCATGCCCTCCGCCTACCGCTTCGCGACGCTGATCGTCCCGCACCTGACCGGCGACCACACCGTGGCCGCGCTCTGCCAGGGCCTCGGCGACAAGCAGCGCGAGATGGTGGTACGGCTGGTAGGCACGCTCTACGCGCGTGGTTTCGCCCGCGACGCCGTCCCCGCGCCGAGCGACACCGAACCGCTCGACCCCGCCGTCATCGAGCGCTTCGCCGCGCAGATCGACTACGTCGACCACTACACCGACGGCGCCGCCGACCGCTTCCGGCGCTTCCGGCAGGCCCGCGTGGCCGTACTCGGCGACGACGCCCTCGCCCGCTGGGCCGTCCTCGGCCTCGTCCGCAACGGCTGCGCCGCCGTCGCCGTGCCGCGCGCCGTCGACAGCCCCGGCAACCGCTTCGCCGAAGTCCTCGACGAAGCAAGGGCGTTGCGCGCCGAGAACTGCCCGGTCGAGCTGGACTGGCTGGACGACCCGGCCGACGCGGAGGGCGCGCCCGGCACATACGGCTGGGAACACCTCGACGGCTACGACACGGTCCTGGTCACCGGCGAACGCGGCCCCCGGCAGATCGCCCGGCTCCTCGACGCGGGCCTGCCCGCCGGCCGACTGCTGCTCCCCGCCTGGACGTTCGGCGAGTCCGTCGTCATCGGCCCGCTCATGGCGACCGACACCGCCGGCTGCTGGACCTGCGCCGCGCTGCGGCTCGGCGCCAACGGCGAGGCGGGCGCGGCGGCCGACCTGTGGAGCGCGGTCGCCCCCGCGGGGCCCCGCGACAGCGCCGCCCCCGTCGTCGGCGGACCGCTCGCCGCGATGATCGGCAACCTCCTGGCGTACGAGGTCTTCCGCCGCACCACCGGCGTCCTCCCGGCCGAGACGGAGAACCAACTCCTCGTCCAGGACATCGACTCGCTCGACACCGTCGCCGAACCGCTGCTCCCGCACCCGCGCTGCCCGCACTGCGGCACGGCGGCGGCCTCGGAGTCCGCCACGGCCTCGGACGCGGCCTCCGCGGACGCCCCGCTCGAACTGGCCGCCCTGGACAGCGAGTCGGCGGCCGAGGTCGGGGCCGCCGCGTCGCCGCTCGGCGGACCCGTCTCGGACGGCGGGGGCGAGGAGGACGCCGCGCAGGCCGCCCTCGCCGAGATCACCGGCCGGTCCGTCCTCGTCCAGCGCAGGACCGGCGTCTTCCAGGCGTACGCCGACGAGGAGTGGGCGCAGACACCGCTGAAGGTCAGCACCGTCGTACTCGGCACCGGACACCGCGCCCGGCGGGAGATCACCGCCTTCGACGTCCACCATGTCGCGGGTGCCCGGCTGCGCGCGCTGTACCGGGCGGCCGAGGTCTACGCGGAGCACGTCGTGCCCGTCCAACAAGCCCTGTCCGGCGCGGAGTTGGAGGCGGCGCGCGGGAAGTGGCGGTCCGTCGACCCGGCCGCGCTGAGCATCACCAGCGGACTCGGCACCGCGGCCGGGCTGGTCCCGCGCTGGTGCGCGGCCACCTCGCTGCTCAGCGGCGAGACGCTGCTGGTGCCCGCGGCGGCGCTGCGGCCGTTCGGCCCGGACAACCGCGAGCGGATCGTGGAGGCCACCTCCGCGGGCACCGGCGCGGGCGGCACCGCGGCCGAGGCCGCCACCCGAGGTGTGCTCACCGCGCTCGCCCACGACGCGCTGCGCCGCGCCGTCGGCGGATCGCTCGCCGTACAGCACGTCCCCACCGCCGAGTTGGAGGGCGCGGACGCCGAACTCACCTTCCTCGCCCGCTCGGCCGCCGGGCTCGGCGTCGACCTGGAGATCCTCGACCTCGGCGCCCATGAGGAGCGCGTCCTGCCGGTCGTGCTGGCCCGCGCCGCCGATCCGGCGACCGGACAAGCCCGTTGGGCGGTGGCGGCCGGAGTGCGCTGGCGCGACGCGGCGCTCGACGCCGTACGCGACCTGCTCGGCGCCGTGCAGGTCGGCGGCGCGCCCGACTCGGGCGACCCGCTGCTGGCCGACCTCGCCCCCGGCACCGTCGCGGTGACCGCCGAAACCCGCGCCGACCTGGCCGCCGCCACCGACTGGCCCACGGTCGCCGACCGCCTCCGCGCCACCGGCCGCGACCTGCTGACCGCCCCCACCCACGCCCCCGACCTGGCCGCGGGCCGCGTCCACACCACCCGCGTCCTGCTCACCAACGCCCCGGACCGGCCATGACCGCGGATCTCCTCGCGGACGCGTGCACGGCCCTGGCCGATCGCCTCACCGCCGGCCTGGCGGCCCACGCGCCAGTCGCCGACCCAGCCGCCGGGCCCGCCGGGACCGGTACGCCGGTGGTGCCCGGTGCTCGTGGTCAGGCGGTTGGCGTCGGCGTCGGCGTCGCGGAAGACCGTGGCTCGGCGCGAGACCTAGCGGCTGTGAACATGGGCGCGCCCGGCGCTCGCGGTCAGGCCGGTGGAGTCGCCGGTCCGGCCCCGGCGCGGGCCGTACCGGCCGTGGCGGTCAGCGCGCTCGGTGTCCGTGACGAACTGACGCCGCCCGCGCGCGACTTCGACGGTCCGTCGACCGAGGCCGTCGGCGTACGCGTCTACGGGCACCACACCGTCGTCGGTCCCTTCGCGCCCGGCGGCCGGGCCGGGTGCGGGCGGTGTCTGGCGCGGCGGTGGCAGAGCGTCCGGGCGCGGGCGCTGCGGGAGGCGCTGGAGACGGGTACGGGCACGCGCGCCGCGGGACGGCCGCCGCGGGCCACGGCCTTCGGAGTCGACGGCCTCGCCGCGCTCATCGCGGCCCACCACCAGCGGGGCGGGGCAGGAGGCGGGAAGACCGGCGGCGACAGCCGTCTGCCGTACGCGTTCCTGGTCGACATGGAGACCCTGCGCGTCACCCGCTTCGCCTTCGTGCCGGACGCCGAGTGCCCCCAGTGCGGGGAGCGCGCCGCCGATACGGCCGAGGGCGCGCGGATCGGCTTCGCGCCGTCGCCGAAGCCCGCGCCGGACGTGTTCAGGGCGCGGCCCGCGGACGACTACGACGTGCCGTTCGAGGCGTTCGTGAACCCGGCGGCGGGCATGCTCGGCCCCTCGGTCGTGCCCGATCTGATCTCGGCGTCCACGTCCTCGACGGTCGGCTCCTTCCTCCTGCGATCCGGCGACTATCTGCGCGAGTGCTTCTGGGGCGGCCACACCCCGCGCTACCGCTCCAGCGAACGCGTCGGCCTGCTCGAAGGACTTGAGCGCTTCGCCGGGATGCGCCCGCGCGGCAAACGGACGGACGTCACCGCCGCGTACAGCGAACTCGCCAGCGACGAAGCCGTGTTGGACCCGCGCACCTGCGGCCTGTACACCGACGACTTCCACCGCGCCGAGCCCGGCGTACGCCCCTTCGACCCCGAGCGGCCGATCCCGTGGGTGTGGGGCTGGTCGCTGCGCGACCAACGGCCGGTGCTCGTACCGGAGATCCTGGCGTACTACCACGCGCCCGGCGGCCTGGAGAACCGCTTCGTGCAGGAGAGCTCCAACGGCTGCGCGTCCGGCGGGAGTCTGGCCGAGGCCGTGTACTTCGGGCTGATGGAGGTCGTCGAGCGTGACGCGTTCCTGCTCGGCTGGTACGCGAAGGCGCCGCTGCCCGAGATCGACGCGAGCGGCAGCGGCAGCCCCGAGACCCGCGCGATGATCGACCGGCTCGCGATGTACGGCTACCGGGCCCGGTTCTTCGACACCCGCGTCACCTTCCCGATCCCGGTCGTCACGGCCGTCGCGGAACGGATCGACGGCGGCCTCGGCCGGCTCTGCTTCGGCGCGGGCGCGGGCCTCGACCCGGAGGCGGCGCTCGCGGCCGGACTGTGCGAGATCGCCACCGACGCGGTCAACCTGCGCCGCAGGACCGCCCGCGACGAGCCGCGACTGCGCGCCCTGGCCGCCGACTTCGACCGCGTCCAGGTGCTGCACGACCACCCGCTGCTCTACGGGCTGCCCGAGATGGCCGTCCACGCCGACTTCCTGCTGCGCGGCGACGACCGGCCGCGCGTGGCGCTGGGCGACCTCACCACGACCGGGGTCGGCGCCGTACCGCCCGCCGACGACCTCGCCGACGACGTCACCGCCTGCGTCGAGGCGGTCGCCAAGGCCGGGTTCGACGTCATCGCCGTCGACCAGACCATGCCGGAACAGCGGGCCCTCGGCTTCCACACGGCCGGAGTCATCGTGCCGGGTCTGCTGCCCATCGACTTCGGCTGGCGCCGCCAACGCGCACGCCATATGAGCAGGACGCGGACCGCGCTGCGGGAAGCGGGGCTGCGCGAGCGGGACTTGACGGCCGACGAACTCAACCAGGCCCCGCATCCGTTCCCTTGAGCCGCCCGCCGTCCCCGCGGCCTCACGGAGACCGAGACCGAAACAGAGCATCGAGCCCCGACCCGACACCCCGACCGAGCCCCGAGACCTGAGCCCCGAGCCCCGAGCCCTGAGACCTGAGCCCCGACCGTCGACCGAGAGAGGAACGCCCGTGGGATTCGCCCATGAGTACGCGACCGCCATCGTCCGGCGGGGCCGGTATCCCATGGAACCCGCCGACTTCGTGCCCGACTGGGCGGACCGGCCGAGGAAGGGCAAGCACTTCCCCGGCGCGGAGACCTTCCCGCTCCCGCGCGACGAGGCACCGGCCGAAGCCACCGTCCAGCAGGGCCTGTTCGGCCCGCGCGGCACCGGCGCCTTCACCCTGCCGCTGCTCGCGGGGATGCTCCAGGAGTCCTACGGCCTGGTCGGCAGGCGTCTCGCCGTACAGGCCAACTCCGACCTCGGCACCCTGCCGATGTACACCCAGGCCAACTGGTCGCGCGGCACCGCGTCGGGCGGCGGCCTCTACCCGATCGGCGTCCACTGGGTCAGCGGCCCCTCCGGCCCGCTCACACCCGGCGTGTACTACTACTCGACGCCCCACCACCACATGCGGCGGCTGCTCGCCGGGGACGCCACGGGGGAGGTCCGGGCCGCGCTCGGCGGCCGACTCGGCGCGGACTGCGACCAGTTCCTCGTCCTCGGCGTGCGCTTCTGGCAGAACGCCTTCAAGTACAACAGCTTCAGCTACCACGTCGTCACGATGGACATCGGCGCGCTGCTCCAGACCTGGCGGATCTGGGCGCGGGCCCGCGGACTGCACATCGGCGCCGCGCTGTGGTTCGACGAGGCCCGGCTCGGACGGCTGCTCGGCCTCGGCCAGGACGAGGAGGGCGTCTTCGCCGTCGTACCGCTGACCTGGGACGGCGCCCCGTCGGCGGCCCCGGCGCTGCCGGCCGGCGACCCGCCGACCGCGCCACGGGTCCGCCACGCCGACCAGGAGCGCTCCCGCACCACCATGACGTTCGAGACCGTACGCCGGATGCACGCGGCGACCCTCGACGGCGCCGCGGACCGACCGGCCCCCGGAACGCTGGACACCGCGCTCGCGCTGCCCGTGCCCGAGGGCGGCGAGCGGACCGCGCTGCCCGCCCCCCGGCCCCTGGACACCCCCGTCGGGCAGGCGCTGCGGGCCCGGCGCAGCAGCTTCGGCCGCTTCCAGGCCGTCCGCCCGCTGCCCGCCGACGCGCTGTCGACCGTACTGGCCGCGGTCGACGCGGCGAGCAGCCTCGACACCGACACCGAGACCCCCGGCGCACCACCCCTCAGCCGCGCCTACGTCTTCGTCAACCATGTGGCGGGCATCGCGCAGGGCAGTTACCTCTACGATCGGGAGGACCGTTCGCTGCGGCTGGTCAAGGCCGGTGCGCCGGGCGAATTCCTCCAGCGCAACTACTTCCTCGCCAACTACAACCTGGAGCAGGCGGGGGCGGTGATCGTGCCCGTCGCCCGCACCACCGCCGTGCTCGACGCGGTCGGCGACCGCGGCTACCGGCTGGTCAACGCCGTGATCGGCGCCGTCTCGCAGGCCGTCTACACCGCGTCCGCCGCGGCCGGGCTCTCCTGCGGTGTCGCGCTCGGCTTCGACGCGATCTCCTTCACCGAGGAGCTGGCGCTCGACCGGACCGGTGAAGTGCCGCTGCTGATCATGATGATCGGCCACGAACGGCCCCGCCCGGCCGACTTCCGCTACGAGATCGCCTGACCGGGCGGCAACGGCCGCTGACGGCGGCCGAGTCCCGAACCCCGCACGACCTCGCACGACCCCGCACGGCCCCAGGGCCCGAGGGACCGCAGGGCCTTACGACCGCACAACCTTACGACCGCAGGGCCTTACGACCGCAGAGCCCGAGGACCGCAGGGCCTTACGACCGCAGGACGGAAAGGAGCGGCATGAGCGTCATCGCCGACGCGCAGGACACCGAGGCGCCACGGAGCTGGCTGCTGCACCGCCGCTTCATGCTGCGGGTGGCGGGACTGCCGGTCGAGGCCGTCCACCGGCTGCGCTGCCCCGACACCCGGCGCTGGGCCGACCGCGTGCTCGCCGCCGAGGAGCGACTGGCCGCGCTCGCCGCCGAGTTGAGCGACCCGCTGACCGTCCTGGTCAAGGCCACCGAGGACGACACCGAGCGGCGCGCCGTGCTCGCGCTGCGCCGCCAGGTCTTCAACGACCGGCTGCCGCGCGACCCGGACGCCGTACGGGACCTCGCCGCGGCACTCGGCGGCCCGACCGGCGAACTCCTCACCGACTGGCTGGAGTCCCGGCTCGGGCTTGAGCAACTGCGCGGCGATGGTGGCCCGTTGCTCGACCGGGACCTGGCCGCGAGCCGCGCGGAGCTGCGCGGCCTCGCGGGCGAGGAGCGGCTGCGGCTCGCCCTCGCCCTGGCCTCGCCGACGCTGGACGGCCAGCTCGACGCGTTCATCGCCGACCGCGCCGCCGTACCGGACAAGCGGACCAGGAAGAAGGAGCGCTCGCTGCTGGCGTACCTCTACAGGACCGCCTGCAAGACCAGCCCGTTCAGCACCTTCACCGCCGTCGCCGAGGGCCGGTTCCGCGAGGTCGGGCCCGAGGTGCGGACCGGCGGCGACTGGACCAGCCACCCCCGGCTGAACGTCGTGGTGCTCGCCAGGCTCGCCGAGCTGATCGGCGCCGACGGCACGCGGCGCGGCGACCTCCCCGTCGCCCTGTCGGCGGGCTGGGAACTGGACGAGAACCGGATCCGCTACGTACGCCGCTCGGTCACCGCGGGCGACGACAGCGCCGCCGTCAGCTTCGACGCGGCCCACGACCGGCTCTTCTTCCTGCGCCACAGCGACATCCTGGAGCGGATGATCGCCCTCTTCCACGGCGAAAAGCCCGTCAGATACGCCGAGTTGACGGCCTGGCTGGCGGCGGAGACCGGAGCGAGCCGGGACGAGGCGGCGCACTACGCCGCGACCCTGCTCGACCTCGGCATCCTCCAGATGACCGGCCTCGCCACCGATGTGCACGCCCCCGACCCGCTGCGGTCCTTCCAGAGCGCGCTGCGCGGCCTCGGCCGCGACTGGGCCGACGCCGTCGCCGACCGGCTCGACTCCCCGGCCGCCCGCGTCGACGCCTGGGCCACCGCCGACGTACCCACCCGGCGCGCGCTGCTCGCCGGGCTGCGCCGCGACCTGACCGCGCTCCAGACCGAACTGGGCGCCGCCGCGCCGTCGTTGCCGCAGACCCTGCTCTACGAGGACGTCCGCGAGGACGCAGTCGAGGCCGACGTCACGCAGTGGACCGAGCTGGCCGCCGCGCCGCTGCACGCCCTGACCGGCATGCTGCCCGCCTTCGACGTGGCCCTCCCGCAGCGCCTGGTCCTCAAGGGCTTCTTCCTGGCCCGCTACGGCCGCGGCGGCCGGTGCGACGACCTGCTGCGGCTCGTCCACGACTTCCACGAGGACATCTTCACGCAGTACCTCCAGTTCACCTCGATGAAGTCGCCCTGGGCGGCCGACGGCGGCCACGCGCCGGAGGAGAACTGGCTCGGCATGCCCGAGGTCACCGCGGTGGACCGGGCCCGCGCCGAGTTCACCCGCCGGATGCGCGACGCCTGGGCCGCGTACGCGGCGGCGCCCGGCGGCGAACTGCGCCTGGACGAGGACACGGTGGCCGCCGTCACCGCCGAACTCGCCCCGCTGGGCACGTCCTTCGCCCCGCACAGCCACTTCCTGCAACTCGCCCGCCGCGCCGAGGACCCGCTGGTGGTGCTCAACAACTCCTACGGCGGCCTGTCCTTCCCCTTCACCCGCTTCACGCACTGCTTCGACGCGGCACCTGAGAACGGCGGCGCGGCGGCACCCGGCGGCGCGGCGGCGGAAGGCGGCGACCCCGCACCCGGCGGCCTCACCGACCGGCTGCGTGAGACCCTGCGCGAATGGCAGCCGCCCGGCGCGGTGTTCGCCGAGATCACCGCCGGGTCCGCCACCACCAATCTCAACCTGCACGGACGGCTCACCGACCACGAGATCGTCTGCCCCGGCGAGAGCAGCACCGTGCCCGCCGCCGGCCGGATCGACCTGGACGACCTGTACGCGGAACACGACCCGGTGGACGACCGGCTGGTGCTGCGGTCCCGGCGGCTCGGCCGCGAGGTCGTCCCGCTCTACCTCGGCTACCTCGTCCCGATGGTGCTGCCCGAGGTGCCGCGCACGCTGCTGCTCTTCTCGCCGACCTCCCGCGCGGCGGTCGACGTGTGGCGCGGTGTACCCGCGGGCCCCGAGCGCGACGGCGTCACCGCGCGGCCCCGGGTCCGCTTCCGGAGCCTGGTGCTGCACCGCAGGTCGTGGACGGCGGCGCCCGGCGCGCTGCCCGCCCGCGAACCGGGCCTGGACGAGGCCGGGTTCTATCTGCGCTGGCAGCGCTGGCGGCGCGACCACGGGCTGCCCGACCGGGTGTTCGCCACCGTCCACGAGGAGAAGGCCGACGACGCGAGCGGCTTCGGCGCGGTCTTCGGCGGCTCCAAGCCGCAATTCGTCGACTTCGACAGCCCGTTGTCACTGATCGCGCTCGACGGGCTGACCGGCGGCGGCCGTACCAGGACCGTCTTCGAGGAAATGCTGCCGGGCGAGCAGGAGTTGCACGTCCGCTCCCCGCGCGGCCACCACGTGGCGGAACTGGCCGTCGAAATCGTCCCCCGCGCGGCGGAACCGGCCGCGGCGGGCCACCACGGAAGGCAGGACAGCTCCGTATGACCACCTCCGGGGCGCGATCCGCCCCCGTCACCGGCCCGCGCCCGACACCGCGGTCCGCGCCCGAATCCGCGGCCGTGCCCGCACCGGCAGGCGCTTCGGGGCGCGGCGACTGGCAGGCGTTCCACGTCTTCTACGCCGCCAGCCCCCGCCCCTTCCTGCTCCAGTGCGTGCGCCCGCTGGTCGAAGGGCTCACCCGCGACGGCCTGTTGAGCGGCTACTTCTTCATCAACTACTGGCTGGAGGGCCCGCACATCAGGGTGCGGCTGCGCCCCTCGTCCCCGCAGGCCGCACCCGTGGTCACCGCGCGCGCCACCGCCGCCGTCGACGCCTTCCTGCGCAAGCGCCCCGCGCTCTACGAGGTCAAGGGCGGCTTCCTCGCCGACCTGTACAACACCCTCTTCGAGCTGGAGTTCCCCGGCGGCGAGCGCAACGGCCTGGTCGACGAGGAGGGCCGCATGCGCCTGCGGCCCAACAACTCCTTCAGCCTCGAGCCCTACGAGCCCGAGTACGGGAAGTACGGCGGCCCGGCCGGGGTCGAACTGGCCGAGTGGCACTTCCAGCGCTCCAGCGACCTGGTCATCGACGCGCTCGCCACCATGAACCTGCACCTGCGGACCGTACTGCTGGGCGTATCGGCCCAGTTGATGATGACCATGTCCGGGTGCCTGCTGCGCGACGACACCGCGCTGCTGGAATTCCTCGACCGCTACCACGAGTTCTGGAACTCCGCGTTCTCCGGCACCAACTACACCGCCCAGGACGGCTACGACCGCGCCTACGGCACGATGGAGGCGTTGCCCCAGCGCTTCCAGGAGATCCGCGCGGCGGTCGCGGAACCCGCGCCCGAGCGGCTGCCGACATTCCTCGCCGGGTGGGCCGAGCACTGCCTGGAGCTGCGCGAACGCGTCGTGGCCCTGGCGGACGGCGGCGACCTGGTCTTCCGCTCCTGGGACGGCACCCGCGACCTGCCGGTCACCGACCCCGGACAGGCGCTGCCGATGCTGCTGTCGCCGTACATGCACATGACCAACAACCGGCTGTCGGTCACCGTCCGCGACGAGGCGTTCTTGTCGTACGTCCTGGCCCGCGCGCTGCGCGAGCCCCGGACGCCGCCCGGCGCCGACTCCGACGGCCGGTCCGAGCCGCAGCCCTCGGCGGCGCCATGACCACCGGCGGCCTGCTCGAACTGCGGCCCGCGCTGCGCCCCGGCATCCTGGTCGGCCCCGCCCTGATGCGCGGCCCCGCCCTCGTCCATCTGCTCAAGGACCCGGTCACCGGGGTACGGCTCGAAGTCGGCGCCAAAGAGCACTTCATCATCGCCCGGCTCGACGGCAGCCGGTCGCTCGCCGAGATCGGCACGGAGTACGCGGACCGGTTCGGCGCGCGGCTCGGCGACGCGCAGTGGCAGCAGATGCTGCGGCTGCTGTCGACCCGTCAGCTCCTCGACGGCGGCGGCCGGCCGGTCGTCGTGCCCGCCGCCCGTGCCGAACCGGCCTTCAAATCAACGCTGTTGAGCGGGAAGACGCGCATGGTCGCGGACGCCCCCGCGCTCATGGACACCCTGCACGGCGCCACCGCCTTCGCCCGCAGGCGCGCCGTCCTGTTCCCGCTGCTCGCGCTGGCCGTCGCCGTCCTCGCCCTCGCCGGCCTCCGCTTCGGCCAACTGGCCGACCAGACCGGGCGCCTGTACGACCAGCCGGTCGCGCTCGCCGCCGTTGGCTGCGTGCTGTGGGTCAGCCTCGGCCTGCACGAACTGGCCCACGGGCTGGTCGCGCGGGCGTACGGGCTGCGGGTCGGGGAGATCGGGCTCCGCCGGGTCTGGGGCTTCATGACGTACCTCTACTGCGAGGTGCACGACGTCCAGTTCCTCGACCGGCGCGGCCGTCAGGTCGCCGTCGCGGCGGCGGGCGCCGTCATGAACCTCCTCTTCCTCGCGCCCTTCTGGCTCGTCTGGGCCCTCCTGCCGGAACACGCCCAGGCCCTCCCCTTCTTCGGCGGCCTCATCCTCCTCGGCACCGCCATGGCCCTGCTCAATCTCCTGCCGCTCCCGCCGCTCGACGGCTACAAAGCCCTCGGTTACACCCTGGGCACGCTCCAACTGGCCACCGAGAGCCGCCAGTTCCTGGGCGTGGCCGCGCGTGCCCCGCTCGGGCGGAGGGCCGACTCCGGCCGGGACGGCGCGGCTGCCGCCGCGACGACTGGCCGAGTGCCCGGCTCCGGCCGGAACGCCCGCGCGCGGCTCGCCGCCTATCCCACGCGGCTGCGCGTCATCTACGGCGGATACGCCGCCTGTTGCGCGGTGCTGGCCCTGGCGGCGCTCGCCGTGGCCGGACTGCTGTGCCGCGCGGCACTGCCGGACGACTGGCGCACCTGGACCCCGTACCTCCCGGTGGCCCTGGTCGCCGCGGCCCTCCTCCTGCGCCTGCTCGGCCTGCGCGCCGCGGCCATGCGCGAGGCGGCGCTCGCGCGCCGGACGCCGGGTGAGACGGCCGACCTCCGGCCGGGAAGCGGCTCCGCGACGACCGCTACGGGCGCCGCGGCGGGCGCGAAGGACTCTGAACGGCCCGCGTCAGCGGGGACACCTCAGGAGCGGGAGAAAGGCGACATGAAACGAACCGCACGTCCGACGGGGCCGGCGATCGAACTGGTCGGGGTCAGCAAGCGGTACGGCGAGGTGCACGCGCTCGACGGGGTGTCGCTGACGGTCGAGCAGGGCGAGTTCTTCGGCGTTCTCGGGCCCAACGGGGCCGGAAAGACCACGCTCGTGGAGATCGTGGAGGGGATGCGGAAGGCGGACGCGGGCAAGGTCGCCGTGTTCGGCCAGAGCCCGTGGCCGCGGAACATCGCGCTGCTGCGGCGGATCGGGGTGCAGACCCAGGCGTCGGCCTTCTTCACACGGCTGACCGCGTGGGAGCACCTGGAGACGGTCGCCGCGCTCCAGGGCGTGGACCGCGCCGCCGCGCGGCACGCGATGGACCTGGTCGGGCTGCGGGACAAGGAGCGCAGCCGGGTCGACGACCTGTCGGGCGGCCAGCGGCAGCGCCTGGCGCTGGCCACCGCGCTGGTCCACGAGCCCGACCTGATCTTCCTCGACGAGCCGACCGCCGCGCTCGACCCTGAGGCGCGCCGCGCCCTGTGGTCGGTGCTGCGGGACCTGCGCGGCGAGGGCCGCACCATCGTCTACACCACGCACTACCTGGACGAGGCGGAGGCGCTGTGCGACCGGGTGGCGATCATCGCCGACGGCCGCGTCGTGGCGCTCGACAGCCCCGGCTCGCTGATCAGGTCGATGGCCGCGCCCGCGCGGCTGCTGATCCCCGCCGGCCGGATCACGCTCGACCAGGCGCGCGCCGTCGAGGGCGTCGACCGGGCGTTCCTGGAGGGCGCCGAGGTCGTCGTCGAGACCCGGCACGCCAACCGGGTGCTGGTCGCGCTCGGCGAGTTCGTCGACATGGACGCGATCCAGACCAGGACCGCGACCCTGGAGGACGCGTATCTGCGGCTGACGGGACCGGGCGCCGGGGGAGCCGGAAAGGCGGAAGCCTCGGGCCCCGACACCGGGACCGGCCCCGATCCCGACACCGGCCCCGATCCCGACCTCGACACCGGGACCGCCACCACGACGGCCGCCGTCGGAACGGAGCACCGTCGATGACCACCACCACCGCCTACTCCGCGCTGACCAGGGCCACATACCTGGCGTCGATACGCGACCGCACCACCGTCTTCTTCACCTTCGCCTTCCCGCTGGTCTTCCTGGTCGTCTTCGGTCTGCTCTTCCGCGGCCAGTCGGTCGACGGGGGCCTGGCGTACATCAACTACGTGGCACCCGGCGTGCTCTCGTGGGGCGTCGGCAACGCGGCGCTGTTCGGCCCGGCCTTCGCGCTGATGCACTGGCGGCGCGACGACATCCTGCGGCTGATCTGGCGTACGCCCACGCCGCTGCCCACCGTCCTCGCCTCGCGCTTCGTGGTCGCCGTCGTGGTCGGCCTGTCGCAGGCGGTGCTGTTCACGGCGGTCGCGCTGCTGCCCTTCTTCGGCCTCCACCTGGACGGGAGTTGGCCGCTCGCGCTGCCGCTGCTGGTCTTCGGCGTCGCCGCCTTCCTGGCGATGGGCCTGGTCGTCGGCAGCCTCGCCGACACCCCGGAGGCGGTCGCCGCCATCGCCAACTGCGTGATGGTCCCGATGGCGTTCCTGTCCGGCTCCTTCTACCCGGCGGACCTGCTGCCGGGTTGGATCCAGACCATGTCGTGGGTGCTGCCGCTGCGTTACCTCGACCACGGACTCACCGATGTGCTGGCGGGGCGCGCCGACTTCGCCTCGCTCGCCGTCGACTGCGGCGGCCTGGCCGCCTTCACCGTCGTCTTCGGGCTGATCGCCGCCCGCACCTTCCGCTGGAGCAACCGGACATGAGCCTCGACACCGCGGTACGGCCCGCTCACGTGCCCGAGGTCCCCGGGCAGACGCCGCTGGAGTCCGCGGGCCGCGACCTGGAACGGCGGCTGGCCGCGCGAGCCGCCCGCGCCGCCGCGCCCGCGCCCGGGACCGCCGTCGTCGGCGGCACCGATGTGCTGCGCCCGGAACCGGCCGAGACCGCGGGGCGGCGCGCCCGCGCCACCGTGCACCTGACCGCCGACGCCGTGCTCCTCGGCCCCTGGGGCGGCTCGGCCGCCGAGGCCGCCTGCGGCACCTGCCTGGCCATCCGCTGGCAGCGGCTGCGCACCCGTACCGAACGCGAGGCGCTGGAGACGGGTCTCGCCCGTACCGCCGCCGGGCGCTGGCCCGTGCTGCCCGACTTCACGGTCGACGCGGTCTGGGCCCTTTACGAACTGACCCTCGGGCGGAAGGCGGGGGCCGGCTCGGAGACCGGGGCGGAGACGGGGGCCGGGACCGGCGGCCACGACCTGCCCCGGGTCACCCGGTACGACCTGGAGACCGGCCTCGTCCAGACCGTGCCGCTGCTCGCCGATCCGCTGTGCCCGCACCCGCACGGCGCCCCGCCCGCGACGACCGCACCGACCCGGCCCGACCTGCCAGCACCCGACGCGGCGGGCCTCGACGTATCCGCCGCCGACGTATCCGGTACCGGCCCGTCCGGGCCCGGGCACTTCCTCGCCGCCGGGCCGGAGGCCGAGCCCTTTCCCGTCTCGCGGCCCAAGCCCACCCCCGACAGCTACCGGCTGCGGTCACCCGGCGCGTACGCCCTGCCGACCGCCGCGCTCGCCAACCCCGTGTGCGGGGTGCTCGGCGCGGGCACCTGGAGCGATGTCACCTCGCCGACCACCGCGCCCGTCGCGGGCAGCGTCTTCATGCGCGGTTACGCGGGCCTGACCGACGTCACGTGGAGCGGCCAGGCCAACTCCTTCGCGCACAGCAGGGACTTGGCGTTCCTCGAAGGGCTGGAGCGGTACGCGGGCACCCACCGCAGGGAGACCGGCGGCATCGTCACCGACTCGTACGACAACCTCGGCGACGCGGCCCTCGACCCGCGCGACTGCGGGCTCTACACGCCGGAGACCTACGCCGCCGACCCGATGATCGCGCCCTTCGATCCCGCGCGGCCGATCCCCTGGGTACGCGGCTGGTCGCTGCGCGACGAGCGGGAGGTGCTGGTGCCGGCCCGGCTGGTCTACTACAGCGCGGGCACCGCCGCCGACCACTTCGTCTTCGAGTGCTCCAACGGCTGCGCGATCGGCAGTTGCCTGGAGGAGGCCGTGCTGTTCGGCCTGCTCGAACTCATCGAACGCGACGCGTTCCTGCTCGGCTGGTACGGCAACGCCCGGCTCACCGAGATCGACCTCGGCTCCTGCCGCAGCCCGGTGGTGCGAGCCATGACCGACCGGGCGGCGCTGTGCGGCTACGACGTGCACGCCTTCGACAACCGCATCGACCTCGCCGTGCCGGTCGTCACCGGCCTCGCCGTCCGCCGCGACGGAGGCCCCGGCACGCTCGCCTTCGCCGCGGGCGCCGCCTTCGACCCGGAGACCGCGGTGGAGTCGGCGGTCTCCGAGATCCTGACGTATCTCCCGCACCTGCCACGGCAGGTGACGGAGCGTCCGGCCGAACTGGAGGCGATGGCCGAGGACTTCGACCTCGTCCGCCGACTCCCCGACCACGCGGCCCTGTTCGGCCTGCCGCGGATGAGGGAGCACGTCGGCAGCTACCTGGAGCCGCCCGCCGTAAGGCCGTTGGACGAGGTCTACGCGCGGTGGGAGCGGGACCGGCCGCGCGGGCTCGACCTGCGCGACGACGTCCTGTGGTGCCGGGACGAACTGGCGCGCGCCGGATGCGATGTCGTCGTGGTCGACCAGACCACCCCGGAGCAGCGGCGGATGGGCCTGCGGACGGTCTGCACGCTCGCGCCAGGTCTGCTGCCGATCGACTTCGGCTGGCCGCGGCAGCGCGCGCTGACCATGCCCCGGCTGCGTACCGCACAGCGCCGCGGCGGCCTGCGCCCCGACGACCTGCGCGACGACGAGGTGCGCCGCGTGCCGCACCCGTTCCCGTAGGAACCCGCAGGAACCCTGAGGAATCTCCGAGGAAACCGACGATGACGACGCCGCGACATGACTACTCCGCGGACCGGGGAGGCCGGTCCGCGGAGCGTGAAGCGGGTGGTGGCTCGTCAGGCGGTGCAGCTCGTGGTGCTGGTGGTGCTGGAGCAGGTGCTGGTGCTGGAGCAGCTCGTCGACGAGCCGAGCATGACCTCGCTGGCGTCCGAGTAGTCGGTGATCTCGAAGGTCTCCGACTCGAGCTCCAGGATCTCCTGGGCCAGAGAGGCGAGCGGCGTGTCCAGCTTGGAGATGTCAGCCATGATGACTCCTTCTCAGCAGGGAGCGCGGCCCGCGACGGACCGGCCCCATCTTTCTACGCGCGTCCACTGGCGAATCACCCTGCCGCCCGCTGTCATCCCGCTTGCACCGCCCGCCGCCCCTGTCACGTGACCCGCATTCCGGCACCCCCGCCCCCGACCCCCGCCCGGAGCGCCCGATGAACCCGCCGACCGGACCCACACCCGTATCCCCGCCCGTCTCAGGAACCGTCTCCGACGCCGTCCTGACCCGCGCCGCCGAGCTGTATCTGGACCTGCACCGGCACCCCGAGCTGTCCGGGGCCGAGGAGCGCACCGCCGCCCGCTTCGCCGCCGCGCTCAGGGCCGCGGGACTGCGCGTCGAACGCGGCGTCGGCGGCCACGGCGTGGTCGGGGTGCTGGCCAACGGCCCCGGTCCCGTCGTCATGCTCCGCGCGGAGCTGGACGCCCTCCCCGTACGCGAGAACACCGGCTTGGCGTACGCCAGTTCCGCCACCGCCGCGGGACCCGACGGCGCCCCCGTCCCCGTCATGCACGCCTGCGGCCACGACATGCACCTGGCGTGCGCGGCGGGCGCGGCGGCGTCGCTCGCGGGGGCCGCCGACCGGTGGCAGGGCACGCTCGTCGTCGTCGGCCAGCCGGCCGAGGAGACGCTCAGCGGCGCCGCCGCCATGCTCGCCGACGGCCTCTACCGGCGCTTCCCCGTGCCCGACGACGTGCTCGCGCAGCATGTGGTGCCGCTGCCCGCGGGCATGGTCGCGCACGCGCAGGGCCCGCTGCTCGCGGGCAGCGTCACCCTGGAGATCGTGCTGTACGGCCGCGGCGGTCACGCGTCCACACCGCAGTTCGCCGCCGATCCGGTGATCACCGCGGCGGCGGTCGTCCTGCGCCTCCAGACCGTCGTGTCGCGCGAGACGGGTCCCGGCGAGCCGCTGGTGCTCACGGTCGGCTCGGTACGGGCGGGCACGCCCGGCGCGGGGAACGTCATCGCGGACTCCGCGACCCTCCAGGTGACCGTGCGGGCCTTCTCCGACGCCGCGCTCGACCGGGCCGTGGCCGCCGTCCACCGGATCGCGCGCGCCGAGTCCGCCGCCTCGCCCGACCCGCAGCCGCCCGCTCCCGACCTGCGCGTCCTGTCCCGTTCCTGCCCCACCGTGCCCGACGCCGAGCTGACCACCGCCGTGCGCCGCGCCCACGAGGCCGCCTTCGGTCCGCAGCGCGTCACCCGCTGGCAGCCGTCGACGGCCACGGAGGATTTCGCGCTGTACGGGGACGCGGGCCGCGCGCTGCACGGCGTGCCGGGGATACGGACCGGCTATTGGATGCTCGGCGCGGTCGGCCCCCGGCAGTGGGTCGAGGCGGGCCGCGGCGACACGGACACGGCCGGGCGGCTGGCGGCGCTGCCGCCGAACCACTCCTCGCGGTTCGCCCCGCACCCCCGCCTCACCCTCGAAGCGGGTATCGCGGCGATGACTGTGGCGGTACAGGCCCGTATGCCGTCGGTTAAGGTCGCATCGACCGCGTCGAGCGTATCGACGACGCCGTCCCGGCAGGACCGTCCGGCAGGGCGGGGGACGGCGGGCACGTAGCGCAGCCACCCGAGGGGCCCTGGTGAGACTGAGGCTGGAATTCACGACCGAGCCGTTCGACCTGGACGAGCCGCCCGAGCACGCGGTGGTGGCCCGTGAGGTGGTCGAGGGCGCGTCGCTCGACGCGGTGGACGTCGGCCCGTTCGGCAACACCGCCGAGGGCGAGGCCGACGCGGTCGTCGCGTCCGTCGCGGAGCTGCTGCGGCGCACGCTGGCGGCGGGCGCCACCCGGGTGTCGCTCCAGGTCAACGTGGTCGCGGCGGCCGGGCGGGCGCAGGAGGACGGCAGGTGACGGGCACCGGGGGGCACCCCTTCGCCGCGGCGGTGAAGCCGCTGGTGGACGCGATGGGCGCGGAGATGGTCGCGCCGCACGAGGCGCGCGGCGACGACGTGGTGCTGAGCTGGGAGGGCGAGGAGGTGGTGGCCGTCCGGCTGCCCCATCTGGCCGACTCCCTCGACCACCTGCTGGCCGACCTCGAACGCCGGCACGGCTCGCTGCCCGCCCTGGGCCGCAAGGACAAGCAGACCGTCGTCCGCATCCTGGAGGAGCGCGGCGCCTTCTCCGTGCGGCACGGCGTGGAGACCGTCGCGTCCGCGCTCGGCGTCAGCCGCTTCACCGTCTACAACTACCTGAACAGGGAGAACGCCCTGAACAGCGAGAAGAGTGCCCGCGAGAGCGAGTGACCGGCCGTTGTTTCCTCTTCCGTCCGCTCCCGGACGGCTTTGTTACCGGAAGTTTTCAACAAACTGTTGACGTCGTACGGCGGCGGCTCTTAGCTTGCGACTGTGACTTCCAGCGCATCGCCGGGTCTCTCCCGGCTCAATGAGGCCACCTCGTCAGCGGCGTCCGCGCTGCTCCACGAGGTGTGCGCCAGTACGGCGTGGGACGCCGCGCTGGCCGCCGGACGGCCGTACGACCGCCTCGACGACCTGCTCGCGGCGAGCGACACCGCCATGGCGGCGCTCACCGCGGACGACCTCGCGCAGGCGATGGCCGGACACCCGCCGATCGGCCGCCCGACCCCGGGCGACGCCACGTCGGCGCGGGAGCAGAGCGGGGTCGGCGCGGCCGAGCGCGAGGAACTGCTCGCGCTCAACCTGGCCTACCAGGACGCGCACGGCCATGTCTTCCTGATCTGCGCCACCGGCAGGACCGGTGAGCAGATGCTGGCCGCCCTCAAGGAGCGGATCGGCAACGACACGGACACCGAACGCGAGATCGTCCGCGCCGAACTGGGAAAGATCAACCGCATCCGGCTCACCCGCCTCGCCGGAGCCGGAGCCGGAGCCGGAGCCGGAGCCGGAGCCGATACCGGGACCGGCACCAGTGCCACCGCCGGAGCCGGAGCCGCACGCGAGGCCGCGTCCGAAGGAGATCCCTCATGACCGACACGTCGGTGTCCACGCACATCCTGGACACGAGCGTCGGCCGCCCGGCGGAAGGCGTGCCCGTCCATCTGTCGGTGCGCGCCTCGTCCGGCGGGATCTGGTCGCCGCACGGGTCGTCGAAGACCGACGCCGACGGCCGCTGCAAGGATCTCCCGGCCCTGCCGGAAGGCACCACCCACGTACGGCTGCACTTCGACGTGGAGCCGTACCTCACCCGCCAAGCCAACGCACAGCAGGACGCCCCCCGCGCAAGGGACAGCGGAGCTTTCTTCCCGGAGGTGGCGATCGTCTTCGCCGTCAGGCCGGGCGAGCACTATCACGTACCGCTGCTGCTCAATCCGTTCGGCTACTCCGTATACCGAGGGAGCTAGCACCGATGACCGCCACTTCCCGCCCGTCCCACCCGGTTTTTCTCGGCCAGAACCAGTACGGCAAGGCAGAGAACCGTGTCGTCAGGATCACCCGCGAGGGCGGCACGCACCACATCAAGGACCTGAACGTCTCCGTCGCGCTCTCCGGCGACATGGACGACGTGCACCTGTCCGGCTCCAACGCCAACGTGCTGCCGACCGACACCACCAAGAACACGGTGTTCGCCTTCGCCAAGGAACACGGCATCGAGTCCGCCGAGCAGTTCGGCATCCACCTCGCCCGGCACTTCGTCACCAGCCAGGAGCCGATCAAGCGGGCGCGGATACGGATAGAGGAGTACTCCTGGGAGCGGATCGCCGCCTCCGAGGCGGGCTCCCGCTTCATCGGCGCCGACGAGATCCAGCACTCCTTCGTCCGCAAGGGCCAGGAGACCCGCACCACCGAGGTCGGCTACGACGGCGAGAACTGGCAGGTCGTCTCCGGCCTGAAGGACCTGGTGGTCATGAACTCCACCAACTCCGAGTTCTGGGGCTTCGTCAAGGACGAGTACACGACCCTCAAAGAGGCGTACGACCGCATCCTCGCCACCGAGGTCACCGCCCGCTGGCGGTTCAACTGGACCAGCGACGAGCGGCGCGCCCCGCAGTGGGAGAAGGCGTACGGGCAGGTCCGCACGGACCTGCTGGAGGCGTTCGCCGAGACGTACTCGCTCTCGCTCCAGCAGACCCTCTACGCGATGGGCTCGCGGGTCATCACCAGCCGCTCCTACGTGGACGAGGTCCGGCTCTCGCTGCCCAACAAGCACCACTTCCTGGTCGACCTGGAGCCGTTCGGCCTCAAGAACGACAACGAGGTCTATCTCGCGGCCGACCGTCCGTACGGCCTCATCGAGGGCACCGTGCTGCGTGACGGCGCCGAGCCCCGCATCCCGGTGACGGACTGAGAGGCACCACCATGAGCAACCGCATCGTCATCGAGAACTGCGGCGTCGCGACCGTCGACGCCGACGACACCGAGTACGCCACCGGGCACGTCGTCGTCGCGGACAATCTGATCGAGTCCGTCGGAGCGGGCCCCGCACCGGCCGGTCTGGAGAACGTCACCCGCCGGATCGACGGCACCGGACACCTCGTCACCCCCGGCCTGGTCAACACCCACCACCACTTCTACCAGTGGATCACCCGCGGCCTCGCCCAGAACAGCAACCTCTTCAACTGGCTGGTCGAGCTGTACCCGACCTGGGCGCGGATCGACGAGCGGATGGTCTACGCGGCGGCCTCCGGCTCGCTCGGCGTGATGGCCCGCGGCGGCGTCACCACCGCGATGGACCACCACTACGTCTTCCCGCGCGGCGCGGGCGACCTGCTCGGCGCCGAGATCCGCGCCGCCGCCGAACTGGGCGTGCGCTTCACCGCCGCCCGCGGCTCGATGGACCGCGGCAAGAGCGACGGCGGACTGCCGCCGGACTTCGCCGTGGAGACCACCGAGGGCGCGCTGCTCGCGACGGAGGAGGCCATCGACTCCCACCACGACGCCTCCTTCGGCTCGATGCTGCACATCGCCGCCGCGCCCTGCTCGCCCTTCTCGGTCTCCACCGAACTGCTGCGCGAGGCCGCGGTGCTGGCCCGCCGCAAGGGCGTCCGGCTGCACACGCACGGCAGCGAGACGGTGGAGGAGGAGAAGTTCTGCCACGAGCTGTTCGGCATGGGCCCGACGGACTACTTCGAGTCCACCGGCTGGCTCGGCGACGACGTGTGGATGGCGCACTGCGTCCACATGAACGACTCCGACATCGCCGCCTTCGCCCGGACCGGGACCGGCGTCGCGCACTGCCCGTCGTCCAACGCCCGGCTCGCCGCGGGCATCGCCCGGGTGCCCGACATGCTCGCCGCCGGGGTCCCGGTCGGCCTCGGCGTGGACGGCACCGCGTCCAACGAGTCCGGTGAACTCCACACCGAACTGCGCAACGCCCTGCTCATCAACCGCCTCGGCGGCGGCGAGAAGGCGCTGAACGCCCGTCAGGCCCTGCGCCTGGGCACGTACGGCGGCGCGCGCGTGCTCGGCCGTACCGCCGAGATCGGTTCCCTGGAGGCCGGGAAGCTCGCCGACCTCGTGCTGTGGAAGCTGGACGGCATCGCGCACGCCTCGATCGCCGACCCCGTCGCCGCGCTGGTCTTCGGCGCGGCGGCCCCGGTCACCCTGTCGCTGGTCAACGGCGTGCCGGTGGTCGAGAACAACCGGCTCACCCGCGCCGACGAGGACGCCATCGCGCGGCTGACCAGGACCGAGGCGCAGCGCCTCGCGCGGATCGCGGGCCTGGCGTAACACCGTAGGCACCGCCGCGAAAGCGACCGGTCGGGGAGGGACGGCCCCCGACCGGTAGCCGGACCCTGTCCTGACACGGGTCCGGCGACACCGCCCCCGGACCGTGGGACCACGGTCGGCCCCGCGGCTCCGGGGGCGGCGTCTCCCCGAAACGACGGCCCGCACCCCGCCCGCACCCCGGCGCGCGCACCGGGGCCGGGCGCCACGGCGGGTACGCGACGACCTCCCGCTCCGCGCCGTTTACTATGCGTTCAGCCGGACGTCCGCACCCCGCCGGGTGCGGGGCGCGGCAGGCAGGATCCCGCCACAGCCAGAGGTGAGCGCCCGTGAGCCCGACCGAGCCCGTATCCGCCGAAGGCTCCGCCGCCGAGCCCGCCACGGGGGCCGTCACCCTGGTCACCGGCGGCACCGGCACCCTCGGCCGCGCGCTGGTCGACCGGCTGCTCGCCGCCGGCCGCCCGGTACGCGTGCTCAGCCGCGGCCCGCGCGGGGCCGACGACGCGCGGCCGTACGAGTGGGCGGTCGGCGACCTGCGGACCGGCGTCGGCATCGACGGCGCGCTCTTCGACGGCGTCGGCACGATCGCGCACTGCGCGACCACCAACGGCCGCGGCGATGTCGAGGCCACCGAGCGGCTGACCGGAGCGGCGGTGCGCGCGGGCGGCGACCCGCACCTGGTGTACATCTCGATCGTCGGCGTCGACCGCGTCCCGCTCGGCTACTACCGCGCCAAACTCGCCGCGGAGACCGTCGTGGAGCAGTGCGGGCTGCCGTGGACGGTGCTGCGCACCACGCAGTTCCACGACCTGGTGGCCCGGCTCACCGTCGCGCAGCGGCGGCTGCCCGCGATCCTGACGCTGTCCGGAGTGAGCTTCCAGCCGGTCGACGTCACCGAGGTCGCGGACCGGCTCGTGGAGCTGGCCGGAGGCGAACCCGTGGGCCACGCACCGGACTTGGGCGGTCCGCAGATCCGCAGCGCCGCCGATCTGACCCGCGCGACCCTGCGCGCGGCGGGCCGCCGCAGGCTCGTCGTACCGCTGCGGCTGCCCGGCGCCCTGGCGGGCGCGCTGCGCGCGGGCGGCAATCTGACCCCCGATCACGCCGACGGCCGGATCACCTACGACTCCTGGCTCGCCGCCCGCACCCCGCCGAGGAAGCCGGGGCTCACAGCGCCCGGTGCATGATGTGCAGGCCGACGTAGCCCAGACGCGGATGCCGGAACCCCTCGGGGACCGTACCGATCACCCGGAAGCCCAGTGACTCGTACAGCTTCACCGCGTACGTGTTGGACTCCACCACGGCGTTGAACTGCATGGCGCGGAAGCCCTCGCGCTCCGCCCAGCGCAGCGCCTCCTCGCACAGCGCGCGGCCCGCACCGCGGCCGCGGTGCGCGGGGTCGACCATGAAGCTGGCGCTGGAGACATGGGCGGCGTTGCCGCCCTGGTTGGCGTTCATCTTGGCGGTGCCGAGCACCGTGCCGTCGTCGCCGACGGCCACGACCGTCCGCGCGGGCGGCGCGAGCAGCCAGTAGTCCCTGGCCGTCGCCTCCGGGATGTCCGTCGGATAGCTGAAGGTCTCGCCGTCCGCGCAGATCCGCCGCAGGAACGGCCAGATCCGCGGCCAGTCGGCCTCGGTCACATCACGGATGAGCATGCGGAGCAGCATGAACGGCCGCCGGCGCCGGGTGCAAGCGCGTTTCGGCGCGGCGGCCGTTCCCGGGCGCCGGGGCTCAGTCCGCCAGCAACTCGTAGGCGGGCAGCGTCAGGAAGTCGACGTACTCCGCGTCGAGCGCCGTGCGCAGCAGCAGCTCATGGGCCTCGGTCCACTTGCCCGCCGCGAACGCCTCCTCGCCGATCTCCTCGCGGATCGCGGCGAGTTCGTCGGCGGCCACCCGCAGCACGAGGTCGTGGGTCGCTTTCTCGCCGTTCTCGAAGACGACCCCCGCGTTGATCCACTGCCAGATCTGCGAGCGGGAGATCTCGGCGGTGGCGGCGTCCTCCATCAGGTTGAAGATCGCCACCGCGCCGAGGCCGCGCAGCCACGCCTCGATGTAACGGGTGCCGACCTGCACCGCGTTGCGCAGCCCGTCGAAGGTCGGCTTCGCGTCCAGCGAGGCGATGTCGATCAGTTCGGCCGCGGTGACGTGCACGTCCTCGCGCAGCCGGTCCTTCTGGTTCGGCCGGTCGCCGAGGACCGCGTCGAAGGAGGCGCGGGCGATCGGCACCAGGTCGGGGTGCGCGACCCACGAGCCGTCGAAACCGTCCCCGGCCTCACGGTCCTTGTCCGCCCTGACTTTCTCGAACGCGACCTTGTTGACCTCCGCGTCGCGCCGGGACGGGATGAAGGCGGCCATCCCGCCGATCGCGTGCGCGCCGCGCTTGTGGCAGGTGCGCACCAGCAGTTCGGTGTACGCACGCATGAACGGGGCCGTCATCGTCACCGCGTTGCGGTCCGGGAGCACGAAACGGGCGCCGCCGTCACGGAAGTTCTTGACGATGGAGAAGAGGTAGTCCCAGCGGCCCGCGTTCAACCCCGAGGCGTAGTCGCGCAGTTCGTACAGGATCTCGTCCATCTCGTACGCGGCGGTGATCGTCTCGATCAGCACGGTCGCGCGCACGGTGCCCTGCGGGACGCCCACGTAGTCCTGCGCGAAGACGAACACGTCGTTCCACAGCCGGGCTTCGAGGTGCGACTCGGTCTTGGGCAGGTAGAAGTACGGGCCCTTGCCGAGGTCGATCAGCCGCTGGGCGTTGTGGAAGAAGTACAGGCCGAAGTCGACCAGGCCGCCGGGGATCTGCTCGCCGTCCACGGTGAGGTGGCGTTCCGGCAGGTGCCAGCCGCGCGGGCGCATCACGACGGTGGCCAGGTCCGCCGGGTCGCCGAGCGCGTACGACTTGCCCTCGGGGGAGGTGAAGTCGATCCTGCGCTCGTAGGCGTCGATCATGTTGACCTGGCCGCCGATGACGTTCTCCCAGGTGGGGGCGGAGGCGTCCTCGAAGTCGGCGAGCCAGATCCGCGCACCGGAGTTCAGCGCGTTGATGGTCATCTTGCGGTCGGTGGGGCCGGTGATCTCCACCCGGCGGTCGTCGAGCGCGGCGGGCGCGGGGGCGACCCGCCAGTCGCCGTCCCGGATGTGCGCGGTCTCCGGGAGGAAGTCGAGGGTGCCGGTGCGGGCGATCCCGGCGCGCCGCTCCTGGCGGCGGGCCAGCAACTCGGCGCGGCGGGGCGCGAAACGGCGGTGCAGCTCGGCGAGGAACACCAGCGCCTCGGGGGTCAGCACCTCCTCCGCGCGGGGGACGGGCCCGGCGGCCTCGGAGACGACGGCCGGAGACGGCGCTGATGCGGACATGCTGTCACTGCTCCAGAGTGCGAGTGTGTCTGGCGCCCGCCGGGGTGCGGGACTGGCACCGGGTGCCAGGGCCGGTCCGAGGTACGGGCGGTTCTGCAAGGTGGAGTATAGATTTCACAGTGCGGAAGTTCAACGCTTTGTGGCACGGGGTGCAGCCGCAGGCTCCGCCGGGTCCGGGGCGGGCCGGAGAAGCCCCAGGTCGGCGGGGGTGTCGATATCGGCCGGGTCGCCGATGTCCCCGCACTCCACGAGCACGGTGTGGTCGGCGTGCTCGCGCAGATACGTACGCGCCCCGCGGTCCCCGGTGGCGCTGCCCGCGACCCCGGCCCAGCGGGCGCCCCCGATCAGCACCGGGTGGCCGCGCCTGCCGTCGTACACCGCGGAGGCCAGGGCCGACACCAGGGCCTCGCCTCCACCGGCCGCCGCCAGCACGCGGGCGACGGCCGCCGCGCCCACGCCGGGCTGGTCCACCAGGCCGATCAGCGCCGCGGCCGGGGCGTCGGCCGACGCTGCGAGCGAGGCGAGCCCGGCCCGCAGCGAGGAACCCATGCCCTCCTCCCAGCGCGGATTGCGCACCACCACGCAGCCGGAGAGGTCGGCGCGCTCCACCACCTCGTCGGCCGCCGCGCCCAGCACCACGTGCACCGGGCCGCAGCCGCCCGCGCGCAGCACCCGTACCGCGTGCTCCACCAACGGCCGCCCCTCGTACGGCAGCAGCGCCTTCGGCCGCCCGCCCAGCCGCCGCCCGCCACCGGCCGCCAGCAGCAGTCCGGCTACCTCGCCCTTTGTGTGCATAACTCCTGCATACCGTGACGGGACCATGGCCGAACAGGCCGCGGTCGGCGTGGCGTGTTCCGGTATCGTCGGCGTGAGGGCCGGAAGGGGCGGTGACCGGCCGAGGGAACGGGGACTGATGGGCGCTCAGCACTTCCAGCCGCTGACGGCCGAGGATCCGACCGGCGTCCCGGGCTACCGGATCAGCGCGCGGCTCGGCGGGCGCGTCTACCTCGCGCACGCGCCGGGCGGCATACCGGTCGCGCTCCGCCTGATCGACCGGCTCCCGCCCGACGTCCACGCCCTGCGGCAGGTGCACGGGCCCTACGTCGTCCCCTTCGTCGACGGCGGCACCGACGACTCCGGCGCGGGCCCCTGGCTCGCCACCGCCTACGTCCCCGGCCTCTCGCTGCGCACCGCCGTCACCACCACAGGGCCGCTCCCCGTCCCCAGCGTTCTGCGGCTCGTCGCCGGAATCGCCGAAGCGCTGCGCACCATCCACCACCGCGGGCTCACCCATGCCGCCCTCACCCCCGCCCACGTCCTCCTCGCCGCCGACGGCCCGCGCGTCAAGGACTTCGCCCTGACGGGCGCGGCCGCATCCGATACGTCAGCCGCCGCGTCGTCGGCGAGCCGGACGGCGCCCGCGGGCGCCGCGGAGGGCTCGCCCGCCCAGGGACCGGCGCCCGTCTCGCTCATGGGGGAACCCGTCGCCGACGAGCCGCCCGCCGCGGCGGCGTTCCTGGCGCCCGAGCAGCTGGCGGGGAAGGCCGGGGGGCCCGCGGCCGATGTGTTCTCGCTGGGGCTGATCGCCGCGTACGCGGCCGTCGGAGGGGCGGCCGTCGGGGGCGGGGAGGCGGATCTCAACGAGCTGCCGGGGGAGCTGCGGGAGATCGTGACGCGGTGCCTGATCAAGGACCCCGCGCTGCGGCCGTCGCCCGCGCAGATCATCGCGATGTGCGCGCAGGCGGCGCCCGACGCGTCGCGGCGGCGGGCGGACCGGTGGCTGCCGCCCGCGCTGCTGGCGGCGATCGTTCCGGCGATGCCGCCGCCCGCGCCGCCGATACCGGTGGCGCCGCCGACCGGGCATCCGGGATCGCTGCACTACGGGTGGGCGCGGCCGAGCGCCGGGCACGTACCGTACCGCCCCCACCTGCCGCACTTGCCGCACCTCCCGCGCCCGCCCGCCCGGCGCCGGGGCGGCACCGTCCTGGCGGCGGTCGCCGCCCTGGCGGTCGTGGCCGCCGTCGGGGCCGTCCTCCTCGACCGCTCCGACGACGACCACCGCGCGAGCGGCGCGTCCACCGCCTCCACCGCGCCCGCCGCGGCGCCCACCACCTCGCCGCCGGACTCCGGCGCAGGAGGCGGGGACGCGACCGGCGCACCCGAGCAGCCGAGCGGCATCCGTTACGCGGGCATACGGCTCCCGGCGGGCTCGGGCCTGTCGCTGACCCAGGACCCGCCCGTGGTGCTCCCCGGCCCCTTCACCGGGGACATCGGCTTCACCCCGGAGCCCGAGGCGTTCGGCACCGACCCCGCCCACGGCACCGTCGCCCTGCTGGACCCGGCCGCGCCCGACACCCTCGCGGGCTGCCGCGGTGCCGCCGCCGCAAGCCCTTCCATCCCGCGGGACTCGGTGAGCGCGGGCTCGCGCGTCTGCGTACAGTCCGCCGACGGCACGGTCGCGCTGGTCGTCTTCCGCGCGCTGACGCCGAAGGGCGCTCCGGCACCCAGTGCCAGTCTGGACGTCACCGTGTGGCGGACCGAGGGGCGCAGCGCCGAGGCCAACCAGGACGGCATTCCAAACCCACAAGCGCTCGGCACAGTGAATTTGGCGCATTTTTCGAAGACCGTATAGCGCGACCGGCTTCGCGTCGCGTTAACTGATCGGCCCCGGAGGCCACGTCGGAGAACCGGGGGCGGAGTGGGTGTGAGGCAGAAGTACGCGCTGGGGGAGACACAGGTGGTCAGTGCGCCGGGGGCGGCGGAATTACGGGCGGCGGTGGCTCGCGTTCAACGGGAACTCGCGGCGTATCGCCCGGCGTTGCCGGACCGCGCCGTCGCGGAGGACGAGCTGGCCGTCCTGGCCAGGCTCGCCGCGCAGCCGGCGCCGGCCGCGATACGCGACGCCGAGGCCGTTCGGCACTCTCTTTTACTCGTCGCCGCCGCTCTCGGTTCGGTCAGCGCCCTGACCGAACCGCTCGCGGAGCTGCACGAAACGGTGGAGCGCGCGACGCCGACGTGCTGACCGTGCGGGTGCCGTTCTTCGCGGGCGCCGCCCGTGCGTGGGCCGGTCCCGGTCCATGGACGGGCGCAGGCGGTGCGCCTCAGGAGGACGGCGACGGCGCCGTGGTGGTGGCCAGGGCGAGCGACAGGGCCTGGGCCACCTCGTGGAGGACGGGGATGATCTTGTCGGTGGCGGATTCGGTGACGCGGCCGGCCGGGCCGGAGATGGAGATGGCGGCGGCGGTGGGGGAGTCGGGGACGGTGACGGCGAGGCAGCGGACGCCGACCTCTTGTTCGTTGTCGTCCACGGCGTAGCCCATCGCACGGATGCGGCCGAGTTCGGTGAGGAAGTCGTCCGGGTCGGTGATGGTGCGGTCGGTGGCGGCGGGCATGCCGGTCCGGGCGAGCAGGGCGCGTACCTCCTCCGGGGGAACGTCGGCGAGCAGGGCCTTGCCGACGCCGGTGGAGTGGGGGAGGACGCGGCGGCCGACCTCGGTGAACATCCGCATGGAGTGGCGGGAGGGGACCTGGGCCACGTAGACGACCTCGTCGCCGTCGAGCAGCGCCATGTTGGCGGTCTCGCCGGTGGCCTCGACCAGTTCGGCGAGGTAGGGGCGGGCCCAGGTGCCGAGCAGGCGGGAGGCGGTCTCGCCGAGGCGGATCAGGCGGGGGCCGAGCGCGTAGCGGCGGTTCGGCTGCTGGCGGACGTATCCGCAGCTCACGAGGGTGCGCATCAGGCGGTGGATGGTCGGCAGCGGGAGCCCGCTGCTGGAGGACAGCTCGCTGAGCCCCACCTCGCCGCCCGCGTCCGCCATGCGCTCCAGCAGGTCAAAGGCCCGTTCGAGGGACTGGACGCCCCCGGCGCGGTCAGCAGACACGTGCGATCCCCTCGGCAAGGTCGGCGTTCGTCGGCAATCATGGCGGTGCGGCGGTACGGCAGTGCGCGAAGGCGTCGGCGGCCAGGTCACCAGCCGTGCCGACGGTGTTGCGAAATGCGGTTTCCGCTCTGCGGAAGCTTACACGCCCTTGACGGTGTGCGGGATCTTCCTGCACATTGCGTTTCAACGAATTGTTGAAGGTGTGGTGGGAGGGTACGTGAAGGACGCGGAGGAACTGATCCTGCGCTCGCGGCGCGTCGTGACGCCGGAGGGCGAACGGCCCGCGGCGGTCGCCGTCAGCGGCGGAGTGATCAGCGCGGTGCGGCCCTACGAGACCCCCGACCCGGCCGGTGCGCGCGTGGTCGACCTCGGCGACGACGTCCTGCTGCCCGGCCTGGTCGACACCCACGTGCACATCAACGACCCCGGCCGCACGGAGTGGGAAGGCTTCGCGACGGCCACCGCGGCGGCTGCGGCGGGCGGCATCACGACGCTCGTCGACATGCCGCTCAACAGCGTCCCGCCGACCACCACCACCGCGCATCTGACGGTCAAGCGGGACACCGCGCGCGGCCGGGTGCACACCGACGTCGGCTTCTGGGGCGGCGCCGTCCCCGGCAACGTCAAGGACCTCCAACCCCTGCACGACGCGGGCGCCTTCGGCTTCAAGTGCTTCCTTCTGCACTCCGGCGTCGACGAGTTCCCGCAGCTCGACCCGGCCGAACTGGAGGAAGCCCTCACCGAGTTGACCCGGTTCGACGCCCTGCTCATCGTGCACGCCGAGGACCCGGGGCTGATCGACGGCGCCCCGCGGCGCGGCGGCCCGCACTACGCCGACTTCCTCGCCTCCCGGCCGCGCGCCGCGGAGGACACCGCCGTCGCCGGTCTGATCGCGCTGGCCGAGCGGCTCGGCGCCCGCGTCCATGTGCTGCACCTGTCCTCCTCCGGGGCGCTGCCGCTGATCGCCGCGGCCAAGCGCGAGGGCGTCCGCGTCACGGTGGAGACCTGCCCGCACTTCCTCACCCTGACCGCGGAGGAAGTCCCGGACGGGGCAACGGAGTTCAAGTGCTGCCCGCCGATCCGCGAGGCCGCCAACCAGAACGCGCTCTGGCGGGCGCTGGCCGACGGCACCATCGACTGCGTGGTCTCCGACCACTCGCCGTCCACCGTCGACCTCAAGCGCAAGGACACCGGCGACTTCGCCGCCGCCTGGGGCGGCATCTCCTCGCTGCAACTCGGCCTGCCCGCGGTCTGGACCGAGGCCCGGCGCCGCGGCCACACCGTCGCCGACGTCGCCCGCTGGATGTCCGCGGGACCCGCCCGGCTCGCCGGACTCACCGCCAAGGGCGCCATCGCCGCGGGCTACGACGCCGACTTCGCGGTCCTCGCCCCCGAGGAGACCTTCACCGTCGACCCGGCCCGTCTGCACCACCGCAACCCGATCACCGCCTACGCGGGCAGGACCCTGCACGGTGTCGTACGCGGCACCTGGCTGCGCGGCGAGCGGATCGCCGACCACGGCGCGGTGACCGGCGAGCCCGTCGGCCGGCTCATCGAACGGCCGGCCGACGGGAGTTGAGGCCCCGTCAGGGGCGGGCGCGCGGAAGGGGTGCCGCATCCCCGGGACGGCACCCCTCATCCGCGACCGCGATCTCAGGCCGCGCGCCGCACCCGGCGCCGGTGGGCGGCGATGATGTCCGCGTAGCGGCGACCGCTGCCCTTGATCGTGCGCTTCTGCGTCGGGTAGTCGACGTGCACCAGACCGAAGCGCTTGTCGTAGCCGTACGCCCACTCGAAGTTGTCCAGCAGCGACCAGGCGTAGTAACCGGCCAGCGGCACCCCGCGGCGGACCGCCCTGGCGCAGGCGGCCAGGTGCTCCTCCAGGTAGGTGGCCCGCTCCGGGTCGTCGACCTGTCCGTCGGGACCGACGGTGTCGTGGTAGGCGGAACCGTTCTCCGTCACGAAGATCCGGCTCGCGCCGTACTCCTCGGAGAGCCGGACCAGAAGCTGCTCCAGGCCGTCGGCGTTGACCTCCCAGTCCATCGCGGTCCGCCGGACGCCCGGCAGGTACACCGACTTGGCGTACGGCGCGGGGCCCGTCGGGTCGTCCGTGATGACATTGCGGAAGTAGTAGTTCAGACCCAGCCAGTCCAGCGGAGCGGCGATCGACTCCAGGTCGCCGTCCTTGATCGGCAGGTCCACGCCGTACAGCTCCACCATGTCCTGCGGGTAGCCGCGGCCGTGGATCGGGTCCAGCCACCAGCGGTTGGTGTGTCCGTCCGCGCGCCGGGCGGCGGCCACGTCGGCGTCGCGGTCGGTGGCGGGCTCGCACGGGCTGAGGTTGTTCACGATGCCGATCCGCAGATCGGAGTGGGCCGCGCGCAGCGCCTGCACGGCCAGGCCGTGGCCGACGTGCAGGTGGTACGAGGCGCGGACCGCCGCCGTCAGGTCCGTCCAGCCGGGGGCCATGGTGCCCTCCAGGTGGCCGATCCACGCCGAGCACAGCGGCTCGTTGAGCGTCGCCCAGTCCTTGACCCGGTCGCCGAGCGCCTGCCCGACGACGGCCGCGTACTCGCCGTACCGCTCGGCGGTCTCCCGCTCGGGCCAGCCGCCCCTGTCCTGCTGCGCCTGCGGCAGGTCCCAGTGGTACAGCGTGGCGTTGGGCGTGATGCCCGCTTCGAGCAGGGCGTCGACCAGCCGGTCGTAGAAGGCGAGTCCGGCGGCGTTGACGGCGCCGGAACCCTGCGGGATCACCCGCGGCCACGCGATCGAGAAGCGGTAGGAGTCGAGGTCCAGGGCGCGCATCAGCTCCAGGTCCTCGGGCCAGCGGTGGTAGTGGTCACAGGCGACGTCGCCGGTGTCGCCGCCCGCGACCTTGCCGGGGGTTCGGGAGAAGGTGTCCCAGATGGACGGGGCCCGGCCGTCCTCGTCCACCCCGCCCTCGATCTGGTAGGCGGCGGTGGCCGCGCCCCAGACGAAATCGGCGGGAAGAGAGCTGAGGTCGTTCACAAGCAGCCTTTCGGTGGGGTCACTTGACGGCGCCGGCGGTGAGCCCGGCGACGAGGTAACGCTGGAGGAGGAGGAATCCGGCGACCACCGGCACACTCACCACGAGCGACGCGGCCATGACCTGGTTCCAGTACACGTCGTTCTGGCTGGCGTATCCGCGCAGACCCACGGCGAGTGTCCTGGTCGAGTCATTGGTCATGACGGACGCGAAGAGCACTTCGCCCCACGCCGTCATGAACGCGTAGACGCACACGGCGACGATGCCGGGGATGGCGGCCGGCACGACGACCCGGAACAGCGCGCCGAGCGGGCCGCAGCCGTCCACCTTCGCGGCCTCGTCGAGGTCGCGCGGGATGGAGTCGAAGTACCCGACCAGCATCCAGATGGAGAAGGGGAGGGAGAAGGTCAGATACGTGATGATCAGGCCGAGCCTGCTGCCGTAGAGCTGGATGCCCGTGCTGTTCCCGATGTTGACGAAGATCAGGAACAGCGGCAGCAGGAACAGGATGCCGGGGAACATCTGCGTCGACAGCACCGTGACGGTGAAGAACTGGCGGCCGGGGAAGCGGTAGCGGCTCACGCCGTACGCCGCGAAGATCGCGATGACCACCGAGAAGAGGGTGGCGCTCACCGACACGATCAGCGAGTTCATGAAGTAGTGCCCGAGCGGCACGGTCTTCCAGATATCGACGTACGGCCGCAGGGTGAGGCCGTTCGGTATCCAGTGGAACGTGCCCTGCACGTCCTGCAACCGCTTCAGCGACGAACTGAGCATCACGTACACGGGAGTGAGCACGAAGAGCAGCAGCAGGGTCAGAACGACCCGGCGGGTCCACAGGAAGGACTTCGGGGAGGCCATCGGCGACGGCTGCACGGGGATCCTAGGCATCGACTTCCCGCTTCCGTGTGAACAGCAGGTAGAACGCGGTCACCACGAGCAGGAAGAGCAGCAGGAGCACGGACATCGCCGAGCCCGAGCCGAAGTTCCAGGTGATGAACGACGACTGGTAGATGTGGATGGAGATCAGGTCGGCCGCGTGCGGTGCGGAGTTGCCGAAGAGCACGAACGGCGTGTTGAAGTCGTTGAACGTCCACAGGAAGAGCACCAGGACCAGTACCTGGTTCACCGGCCGCAGCGACGGCAGGGTGATCTTGCGGATCTGCTGCCAGATGCCCGCGCCGTCCATCGCCGCGGCCTCGTACAGCTCGCGCGGGATGTTCTGGAGACCGGCCATCAGGCACAGGAACGCGAACGGCCAGGACTTCCACACCGACACGATGACCAGCGCCCAGAAGCTGTTGTCACCGATCAGCCAGAACGGCTTGTTGGAGGTGAGGTGCAACTGGTCGTGCAGTACGTGGTTCACCAGGCCGGTGTCCTGCTGGAACATGAACGCCCAGGTGATGACGGCCGCGTAGACCGGCAGCGCGTACGGCACCAGGAAGATCGCGCGCATGATCGCCCGGCCGCGGAAGGCGTCCTGCATGAGGATCGCCGCCGCGGTGCCGATCAGCCAGGACAGGCCGACCGACAGGACGGTGAACATGACGGTCACCCAGAACGAGTGCAGCAGCGCCTCGCCGACGGGCTGGTCGAACTTGACCGCCACGCGGTAGTTGTCGAGACCGGTCCAGGGCGCGCTGCCCCAGTCGCGGATGAAGAACTGCGTGAGCCCTTTGAAGCTGATCACGATGCCGACGACCATCGGCACCAGGTGGATCAGCAGTTCCAGGATCAGTGCGGGGAAGAGCATGAGGTACGGCACGCCGACGCGGCGCAGCCGAGCGGGAATACGCGGCCGGAGCCGGCCCCTTCCGACGGGCTTGCCGTCGGAGGGGCCGGCCTCGGGAGCGCTCCGAGGAGGGGCAGTGGCAGTCATGGAGCCGATCCTTAGGAAGCGGGCATCTGCTGCTGCGCCTTGGTCAGCGCGGCCTTGACGGAGTCGGTCGAGACGTCCTTGCCGGCCGCGGCGTCCGCGAACAGGTCCTTGACCGCGGTACCGACCAGGGTCTCGAACTGGGCCTCGTTGGCGACCTGCGGCAGCGGGGCGGCGGAGCTGCCCAGCACGCTCGCGAGGGTCTTCAGGTCCGGGGTCTGGAAGGCGGGGTCGCTCTGCGCGGCCTTGACCGGCGGCAGCGAACCGTACGTCGAGTTGAGGGTCTTCTGCTCGGCGTCGCTGGTCATGAAGTTGACGAACTTCAGGGCGCCGTCGATGTTCTTGGAGTTCTTGAAGACCGCCATGTTGATACCGGCGACCATCGAGGTCACACCGGCGTCGCCGGTCGCGCCCGCCTGGAGGGTCGGGACGGGAACCACGCCGTACTGGTCGGGGTTCATGCCGTGCGACTTGATCGAGGTGGCGGCGGACTGCCACATCATCATCGCGGCCTTGCCGGTGGCGAAGTCGGTGATGGTCTGGTTCTGCGCGTACTCCGCGTTGCCCTTCGCGGCGATCTTGTCCTTGGCGATGAAGTCGACGTACTGCTTCACCGCGGCGACGTTGTTCGGGGTGTCGAAGGTCGCCTTGCCGGACGCGTCGAACCAGTCGGAGCCCCGCTGCTTGGCCAGCACGAAGGCGTGGTGGATGTTCTCGGAACCGTTGCCGCCCTCGACCGCGAGGCCGTAGTGGCCGTCCTTGGTGAGCTTCTTGCCGTCGGCGACCAGTTCGTCCCAGGTCTTGGGCGGGTTGGCTATGCCGGCGTCGGCGAACATCTTCTTGTTGTAGTACAGGCCGTACGCCATCGAGTACAGCGGCACCGCGGCCGGGTCCTTGCCGGCCGCGCCGGCGGCGGCGATCGACGCGGGCGCGAACTTGTCCTTGCCGCCGATCTTCGCGAAGGTCGCGTCGTCGAAGGGCAGCAGGGCGCCGGTGGCCTGGAGGGAGGCGGACCAGGTGTT
Source organism: Streptomyces sp. NPDC025721 (assembly GCF_055558595.1). Taxonomy (NCBI): domain Bacteria; kingdom Bacillati; phylum Actinomycetota; class Actinomycetes; order Kitasatosporales; family Streptomycetaceae; genus Streptomyces; species Streptomyces sp. NPDC025721. The sequence goes on from NZ_JBVHMF010000005.1 coordinate 107,938, forward strand.
GCCGATGTTCAGCACGTCGGGACCCTGGCCGGAAGTGGCCGCCGCGAGGATCCGGTTGAGCAGGTCGGACCACGGAATGACCTCCAGCTTGACCTTGATGCCGGTCTGCTGGGTGAACTTGGCGAGTTCGGGGGTGAGCACCTGCTTGTCGTTGTCCAGGCTGGTGCCCTGGTTGCTGGCCCAGTACGTCAGCGTCTTGCCGCCGCCGCCACTGGTGCTCTTGCCGCCGCTGCTGCTGTCGTCCGAGCCGCCACAGGCGGAGACGGTGAGACCGAGCGCGGCCACGAGGGCAGTGGCCGCGAGGAGTCTGCTGGAGGTGCTGGAGGTGCGCATAACGGGTCCCTCTCAGAGGTGGGTTCGCTTCAGGAAGTGAACAGCGCCTGTGCCTTAATTCAGGCCGTGATTTAACTTGTGAGAAAAGGTGGCGTCAAGACCCTGTGCAGCGATAGATTCACGCCGGACGAGACGGGAGGGCGACAAAGTGGCTGAACGCGGCAAGCGAACAGTGCGTGACCTGCGGCGGGGCAACCGTGCATCGCTTCTGCGTCATTTGTATTTCGAGGGACCCCTCAGCCGCCAGGAGTTGGGCCGGGACACCGGCCTCAGCGCCGGGTCGATCAGCAACGTCGTCGGCGAGCTGATCGCCGACGGCATGGTCGAGGAGGCGGGTGCCGTCGAGTCCGACGGCGGCCGGCCGCGCATCCTGCTCCAGGTCTCCGCCGGATACGGATACGTGGTCGGCGTGGACGTCGGCGAGACCCGCGTCAGGGTCGAGCTGTTCGACCTCGCGCTGACCGAACGGGCCGCGGCCGACCTGCCGTTGTCCGACAGCGGCCACGACGTCGACCACGTCGTACGGCTCGCGCTCGAAGGCATCGAGTCCGTGGTCCGCGAGGCCGGGATCGACGACAGCGAGGTGCTCGGCGTCGGCATCGGCGTCCCCGGCATCGTCGAGCAGGGCGACAACGCGCCCGGCGAGGGCGACGGCGTCGTCGTGCACGGCCAGACCATCGGCTGGGAAGCCGTCCCCTTCGGCCGCCTGCTGCGCGCCGGGACCGCCCTTCCGCTCTACATCGACAACGGTGCCAAGACCCTCGGCCAGGCCGAGATGTGGTTCGGCGGCGGACGCGGCTCCGGCAACGTCGTCATCGCCCTCATCGGCTCCGGCGTCGGCGCGGCCGTGGTCGCCGACGGCACCCCGTACCGCGGCGCGAGCAGCAGCGCGGGGGAGTGGGGCCACACCACGCTGCGGGTCGGCGGGCGCACCTGCCGCTGCGGCTCACGCGGCTGCCTGGAGGCGTACGTCGGCGCCGAGGCACTGCTCGGCCGCTGGCCGTCGGCGCCCACGGGGGTCAGCGAGGAGACCGGCCTGGCCGCGCTCATCGCCGCCGCCGACCACGACCCCGAGGCCGGGGGACTGCTCGCCGAGGCCGCCGAATACCTCGGCGCCGGGATCGCCGACCTGATCAACCTCTTCAACCCGCAGCGCATCGTCATCGGCGGCTGGGCGGGACTGCTGCTCGGCCCCCGGCTGCTGCCCACCGTCCGCGAGGTCGCCGCCGCGTACTCCCTGCACCACCCCTGCGCGCAGACCTCCATCGAACTGGGCAGGCTCGGCGCCGACGCGGTCACCGTGGGCGCCGCGACACTGCCGCTGGCCCGTTTCCTCGACGCGGGCGGCGAGCGGACCGTACGGCTGCCCGCGCAGCCCGCAGGGCCCGACGGCGGCGGCACGGCACTCGGCGGTCCGGGTCCGGCGCGGAACCGGATCGCGCGGGCGATACGTTGACGGTGAGGCTGGTGGTGTGCCGCGCCGGGGCTACGCTCGGGCCGGCGGCCACCCGCCCGCCGCACCTTGGCCCGTCGTCCTAGGAGTACCGCTGTGACCCTCCAGCAGCAGATCGTCGGCAACGCCATGCAGATGGCCGTCTGCACCCTCAGCCCGGGCCAGACGGTGTACTGCGAGGCGGGGAAGTTCCTGTTCAAGACGGCCAACGTCTCGATGGAGACGCGGCTGGGCGGCCCCGGCTCGGGCGGTTCAGGCGCAGGTTCCGGGTCCGGCTCCGGCGGCTCCGGTGTGGGCGGCATGCTCCGGCAGGCCATGGGCACCGCCATGCAGGTCGGCCAGCGCGCCCTGGCCGGGGAGTCGCTGGCCTTCCAGTACTTCACCGCCTCGGGCGGCGAGGGCACCGTCGGCTTCGCCGGTGTGCTCCCCGGCGAGATGCGCGCCCTCGAACTGACCGGCTCACGCGCCTGGTTCGCCGAGAAGGACGCCTTCGTCGCCGCCGAGTCCACCGTCCAGTTCGGCATCGCCTTCGCGGGCGGACGCCAGGGCATGAGCGGCGGCGAGGGCTTCGTCCTGGAGAAGTTCACCGGCACCGGCACCGTGATCATCGCGGGCGCGGGCAACTTCATCGACCTCAACCCCGCCGAGTTCGGCGGCCGGATCGAGGTCGACACCGGCTGCATCGTCGCCTTCGAGGAGGGCATCCAGTACGGCGTCCAGCGCATCGGCGGCCTCAACCGCCAGGGCGTCATGAACGCCGTCTTCGGCGGCGAGGGCCTGTCCCTGGCCACCCTCGAAGGCAACGGCCGGGTCATCCTCCAGTCCATGACGATCGAAGGACTCGCCAACGCCCTCAAGAAGTCCCAGGGCGGCGACAAGCAGGGGCCCACCGGAGGTCTGTTCTCCACGCACGCGGGCTGACCCCGGCCGCCGCCGTTCCGGCCGGGGCGGGGTCCGGCACGCAGTGTCGGTCACACGCCCCAGTCGGCGCGCACCGAGGCGAAGAAGGAGTGGAAGTCGGGGAAGGTCTTCTTCACGCAGCCCGGCTCGTCGAAGGTGGTGCCCGGCGTGCGCAGCCCGGCGACCGCGAAGCTCATCGCGATGCGGTGGTCCCCGTGGCAGGCGATCTCGACCGGCGCGGGGGTCCCCGGCGCGATCTCGATCCAGTCGCGTCCCGTGGTGACCGTGATGCCCTGGCGCCGCAGATTCTCCGCGCACGCCACCAGCCGGTCGCACTCCTTGACGCGGGTGTTGTAGACGTCCTCGATACGGACCGGCCCGTCGGCGAAGGGCGCGATGGCCGCGAGCGTCGGCATCGTGTCCGAGATGTCCCGCATGTTGACGGTGAGACCGCTCAGGCGGCCCGTGCCGGTGACGGTGGTGGCGTCCGGGCCGATCTCGACGTCGGCGCCCATCGACCGCAGGACGTCCACGAAGCGCAGGTCGCCCTGGAGGGCGTCCGCGCCGAGCCCCGGCACGGTCACGGTGCGGCCGGACAGCGCGGCGGCGGCGAAGAAGTAGCTGGCCGTGGAGGCGTCGGGCTCGATCGGGTAGTCGACGGCGCGGTAGCCGCCCGGCGGTACCACGAAGGTCGCGCCCTCGCGCGCCACCTCGACGCCGAAGCGCCGCATCATCGCCAGCGTGATCTCCACATAGGGCGCGGAGACCAGGTCCGTGACGTGGATCCGCAGCCCCTCGGCCATCAGCGGCCCCGCGAGCAGCAGCGCCGTCAGGAACTGCGACGACAGCCCCGCGTCCAGGTCGATCGCCCCGCCCTTGAGACCGTCGGCGACCACCGTCAGCGGCAGATGCCCCTCGGCCTCCTCGTGCGTCAGGTCCACGCCCAGCGAGCGCAGCGCCGTCGTGAGCGGCGCGACCGGGCGGCGGCGCATCTGCGCGGACGCGTCGAAGCGGTACGTGCCGTGGCCCGCGGCGGCCAGCGCGGGCAGGAAGCGGGCGGCGGTGGCGGCGTCGCGGCAGTACACGTCGGCCTCCGGCACGGCGGGCCCCGACGGGCGGCCGGTGATCCGCCACGCCTGCGGATCGCGCTCGACGCGGTACCCGAGCCGGGTCAGGCCCTCCGCGAACCCGTCGGTGTCGTCCGACAGCAGCGGCCGGCGCAGCACAGTGGTGCCCTCGGCGGCGGCGGCGAGAAAGAGCGCCCGGGCGGTCACCGACTTGGAACCGGGGACGGCGACGACTGACACGGGGTGCCTCCTGGCAGGTAAGGGGCGCGCGCGTACGGCTCGGCCGCCGCCGTGATTCTAGAGCCTGCCCCCGCACGGGCCCTGGCCGGGGAGAGCGGTCAGAAGGTCACCGGGAGGCGGTGCACACCGCGGATGAGGAGGCCGGGGCGCCAGGTCAGGGCGGCCGGGTCGGCGGCGAGCGCCAGGCCGGGGCAGCGGTCCAGCAGGGTCCTGACGGCGATCCGGCCTTCGAGCCGGGCCAGCGGCGCGCCGAGGCAGTAGTGGATGCCGTGGCCGAAGGCGAGGTGCCCCTGCGGGGAGCGGCGGATGTCGAACGTGTCGGGCGCCGGATAGCGGCCGGGGTCGCGGTCGGCGGACGCGAGGGCGATCAGGACGGAGTCGCCCGAGGGCACGCGTACGCCGCCGATCTCCAGGGTCTCGCGGGCGAACCGCCAGGTCGTGGTCTCCACCGGACCGTCGTAGCGCAGCATCTCCTCGACGGCGCCGTCGAGCAGTCCGGGGTCGGCGCGCAGGGCGGCGAGCTGGTCGGGGTGCCGGAGCAGGGCGAGGACGCCGTTGGCGATGAGGTTGACGGTCGTCTCGTGCCCGGCGACCAGCAGCAGGAAGGCCATGCCCACCAGTTCGTCGGACGAGAGCCGGTCGCCGTCCTCGTACCGCGTACGGATCAGCGCGCTCAGCAGGTCGTCGCGCGGCGCGGCGCACCGCTTGTCCTCGATCAGCTCGACCAGGTACTCCGACATGGCCTGGACCGCGTCGGCCTCGGCCTCGGGGCCGGTGGGGCCGACGATCTCGTTGGACCAGCCGCGGAACGCCTCGCGGTCCAGGTCGGGCACGCCGAGCAGTTCGCAGATGACGGTCATCGGCAGCGGGAAGGCGAGGGCGTCGACGAGGTCGGCGCTCCCGCCGGGCAGCATCGCCTCGACGAGGTCGTCGGTGATCGCCTGGACGCGCGGGCGCAGCGCCTCGACGCGGCGCGGGGTGAACTCCCGTGACACCAGCTTGCGCAGCCGGGTGTGCCGGGGCGGGTCGGCGTCCAGCATGTGGCTGGCGAAGCCGCCCGAGACGTCGCCGTCGGGCAGCAGCGACTGCCAGTTCTTGCTCAGCCGGGTGTCGGCGAGCGCGGCGCGCGCCTCGTCGTGCCCGACGACCAGCCACATGGCGCCGGTGTCCGCCGTCCGGACGTGGTGGACGGGGCCGCGCTCGCGCAGCCGCGCGTAGACGGGGTACGGGTCGGCGGTGAAGTCCTCGCCGTACGCGCGGGCGTAGACATGCAGATCCACCGTCTCCGGTGTGCTCACAGCTCCCCCTCGGGTCCGCGTCCCCCACGGACCAGCCTAACCAGGAGGCACGGCGTTCAGACGGTGTCCGCCAGCCGTTCCAGGAGCTCGGTCAGCCGTTTCGTCACGGTCTCGCGGTCGCCCGACGTCAGCGCCGAGCCCATGCCGACCGCGACGGCGCCCGACGCGACCCACGAGGGCGCGTCGGCCACGGTGATGCCGCCGCAGGGCAGCAGGGCCGCCTGCGGCATGATCGCCAGCACGTCGGTGACCCACGCGGGGGTGAACGAGGTGGCCGGATAGAGCGTCAGCGCGTCCGCGCCCAGCTCCATCGCCCGCACCACCTCGCCGGGCGTGGCGACCCCGGGGAACACCGGTACGCCGTACCGGTGGCCGGTCTTCAGCACGTCCTCGTCCAGGCTCGGCGACAGCAGGAACCGCGCGCCCGCGTCGATCGCCATCCGCGCCGACACCGCGTCCAGTACGGTCCCCGCGCCGATCACCGCGTCGTCCCCGACCTCGCGCACCAGCGTCGTCACCGCCTCCAGCGCGAAGGGCGTCGTCAGCGAGATCTCCAGCGTCGTCAGCCCCGCGGACAGCAGCGTGTCCGCCGTCGCCGCCGCCTGGTCGTAACTCTCGCTACGGATCGTGGCGAACACCCGCTGCGCCAGTGCGGCTCGCGTGGTTTCCCAGCGGTACACGGCGTATCGCCGTCCTTCCTGAGGCTGCGGGCTGCTGCGCGGGCGCACCGAAGCGCGCGGGCGCGAACGGACCGTGCGCCGGTGGGGCGGTGCACGCGATCAGCACGGTACCGGCAGCCGCCTCGCCTTTCGCCGGGGGTGGGGGCAGCTGTCACCGCAACGTGACATGAGAGGAGCATGAGACCTGCGGTAAGCCTGCCCCCCGTTCCGCCCCGCACCCATCCTTCGGCGCGGGGCGCTGGCGGGTTCGTTGCCGTGGGCGGTGAGCTGATCTTTTCAGGGGCGCGGGGAACGCACCTTCCTGTGTCCCAGATGGCGGCGGCTCGCCGGGGGGAACGGTTTTGCGGGGAGAGGACGGCGTCAGCCGTAGCTTCGGGGGCGGAGAAGCCGACCTTGGGAGGGGCCGCATGCGCACGCGTACCGCCGCCGTCGCCGTGACGACGGGCCTGCTCGCGGCAGCGACGTGTCTGCCGGACGGAAGCGCCGCAGCCGCGACCGGCAGATTCTCGTACACGTTCATGACGCGGCAGGGGCCGCTGACCAGTGTGCTGACCGACCCGCCGAGCGGGCAGTGCCTCGTGCTGCCGGAGGTGATCGGGCCGAGAGCGTACGGGGCGGCGTACGCGCCGTGGAACGAGACGGGGGAGACGGTGCGGGTCTATACGGGGGCGGACTGCACCGGCGGGTACGCGACGCTGGGCCCGCACAGCCGGCGCGCCCCGGAGCAGGTCACGCTGCGGGCGGTGTGGGTGGGGTGACGGCGGGCTCGCGGGGGAGGTCGAGCGAGAAGTGGGTGCGGTAGGCGGCGAGCACGGCCTCGGCGTCGGGGAGTTCGCGCTCCTCGCGCGTGCCGGAGGCGGTGAGGACGAGGGTGCGCCCGCTGAGCGTGGCGCGCCCCTCGGGGGTGAGGCGGGAGCAGATGAGGGACGTGCGGAAGTGCGAGCCGGGCGAGGTGCGCTGCCACCAGCAGGTGGCCTCGAAGTCCGCCAGCAGCCGGGGCCGCCGCTCCAGCAGATACTGCGGCTCACCGTCGCGCACGACGACAAGATCCCCCGCGTCCGAGTGGGCGTCGGCATCGGCGTCCGCGATCCGGAACACCCCTCCCGGATCGACCTGTTCACCCCGCTCGGCGTAGCGCAGCGGAAAGTGACTGTGGCGGCCGAAGCCGACATCGGCCAGCCACGTCTCGCCGTCCGCCGTCCGTACCCGCAGCGCGAGATGGTCGTACGGCGGCCCGACGCGGCCGTCCTTCCCGTACACCCGCGCGGCCAGCAGCTCCACCCCGTAGCCGAGCGAGCGCAGCAGCGCGCCGAAGGCGCCGTTCAACTCGTAGCAGAATCCGCCCCGTCGGTCCGTGACGACCTTCTCGAAGAGCGCGGGCTCGGTGAGCACGATGTCCTGGCCGAGGTGGATCGACAGGTTCTCGAAGGGGACGGCGAGCTGGTGCCGCAGGTGCAGTTCGCGCAGCCCCGCCGCGTCGGGGACGGCGGGCCGTTCGGCCCCGATGCGCTGGAGGTAGGCGTCGGCCTGCGAGGAGTCCATGCGCTCCTTTATACGTCCGCGCGCCCCGGCATCGGTGATCCCGGCCCTCAGACGAGCAGGTCCGCCAGGACATCCGTGGCCCGCACCACCCAGTCAGGATCACCGTGCCGCCGCCCCCACACGGCGAAGGCGTCCGGCTCGTGGACGTTCCCGGGGTGGGGGAAGGAGACCTTGAGGACGGCGGACCGGCCCTCGCCTTCGCGTACGGGCAGCACCACGCCGACCTGCCCGTGGACGACGGCCGCCTCCGGTACGCAGTCCCAGCGCTGGAGCAGTTCGTCGACGAGCGTCGGCAGCCCGGCGATCCACTCGCGGCCCCGGCCCGCCTCCCGCGCCACCGTGCCGCGCGCGAAGTCCTCGGGAATCTCGACCATCACGTCACCCTAGCCCGCGGCCCGCGCGCGAAGGACGCGAAGAGCGCGAAGGACGCGGAAGAGGGGCCCGGCCGCGAGGAGGGGAGGCGGCCGGACCCCGGACGGTCAACGCGCCCTGGATCAGGGCGCGTTGACCAGCTCGTACGCGGGCACCTTGACCGTGCGGTGGCCCGGCGTGCCGCCCAGGATCACCTTGCGCAGCGCCACGTTGTTGCCGTAACTGCTCTCCTTGAGCCGGTGGTCGGGGTTGGCGATCACCTGGATGTAGTACGTGCCGTTCGCCAGCTTGCTGATGTCGAAGGACTGGCCCGGGCGGTACTGCGAATACGTGTCGCCGTTGCCGACGTCCAGCACCTCGCGCACCGACAGCGCGCTGTGCTCACCGCAGGCGGTCGCCAGATCGGTGTTGTTCGGGTGCCAGTTGGCGTTCTTCACCGTGTAGTCGATGGCGTCGGTGTTGGCCAGGCAGAAGGCTTCCTTGCCGCTGCGGACGATCAGCTTCTTGTCGGAGCTCAGCAGCCGGTAGCTGGCGAAGTCCGAGAAGTGCCAGTGCTGGTGGCCGACGCGCGGGTCCCACTCCATGGTGCCGGTGGGCGTGTAGCCGACCTGCTTGCCCTTGGCGTCGTAGAAGTACTGGTAGGCGTCCATCTTCTCCTTGCCGGGAGTCCGGAAGCCGTCCACGACCAGCGGCGCCGGGCCCGCGTCCCACACGGTGGCGCTGAAGGCCAGGTAGTCGGTGCCGGTGGCCGGGGTGTCGCCCTCACCGCCGTCGCTGCCGTCGGTGATCGCGATGCCGTACGCGGGCAGCGCCCGCAGGTCCGGCTTCGGCACGTTGGACGGCACGCCCGCCGCGCCCGTCGGCCGGTGCGCGGCGGCCCTGAGCGTGCCCGGCGCGGAGCCCGCGCGCGGCTGTCCGCCCGGCAGCGCGGCCGACATCCGCGACCGCGCCGCGCCCGACCCGTCCTGCACGGTCCGCACGGTCACCTTCACCGTCGGCTGGTCGTTCGGAATCCCGAACACGTCCCGGTACTTCTTCGCCACGGAGATCTTCGCGGTCTACGTGCCGGCCTTCAGGTCGACCCCGCCGTCCGGGCCGATGCCCTGCGAGGCCGCCGCGGCCCAGCCCTTCTGGACGCCCCACACCGAGCCGAGCGTGAACGGGTTGTCGGAGCAGCCGTCCGGGTACGGCGAGGTGGCCGGGGCGTCCGGACGGATGCGGCCCGACGCGGAGTTCGGGCAGAAGGTGTCGCTGGTGCTCGCGACCTTCACGCCCTTGCTGTCGGTGATGGTCACCTGGAGGAAGCCCGGCAGCCCGGCGAAGTCCTTGACCAGCCCGGCGGGCAGCTTCTTCGTGACCGTCTTCGAGCCGCCGCGCGTCACCTGCGCGACGACCACCGGGTCCTTGTACGACTTACGGGTCACGCGGAGTTCGAACGGCGCCTTGTCGGCGGTGAGGTACGCGCCGAGGTCCAGGTAGACGCCGGTGTCGCCGTCGTAGCGGTCAGCGGTGACCGAGGTGGAGGCGGCCACCAGCTTCAGCTTGGGGGTCACGGGCGTCGCCGCTCCGGCGCCGGGTGCGGCGCCGACGCCGCCCGCGACCACGGCGAAAGCCGCCGCGGCCACGAGAGCCGAGCGCCTGAGACGTCGGCTGCCTTGGGTATGCGTCATCGAATTCCTCGCGTCCAGGTGCGGTTGGGTCTACCTGCGAACAGGGACGCGAGCGCGCACAGGTTGCCGCGCGGGCGAAAGAACGCCAATTTCTGTCCGGATAATGCCTTTACGGCATGTCGGGTGTACGCGGGCCGCGCCGTGTGCCCGTTCCGGAATCAGCTCGCGCCGAGCGCGGTCATCAACTCGCGTCGAGCGCGGCCCGGCAGATCGGGCACCGGTCCTTGCCGTCCCACTCGGACCAGCCGAAAGCCTCCGGTGAAAGGGAGAGACCTTCCAACTCCCTGCGCACGGCCACCCGGTAGGTCCACACCGCGCCGAGATAGGGGTGATAGACGTCGTGGAAGGCGACGGACGTCGAAGCGGCCCCCGCCGCGACCGCCCGCTGAACGGCGCGCAAGTGCTCGAACATCGCCTGGCCCGCGCCCGCGACGGCGGTGGAGGCGTCGATGAAGAGCCGCTCGCGCGCCTCGTAGATCCCGGCGTCGTCGAGCGCGGCGCGCGACGCGGCGTCCACGTCCGGCTCCGCGCCCGGATTCTGGGCGATCCGGCGCAGGCCCGCGTGGCAGACCCCGGTGGCGCTGATGAAGTCGATGTAGACCGCCCGGCGCCGCGCGTCGGTGCCCCGGCCGTCCTCGTGGCGGCGGCGCAAATGGTCGGCGAGCACGGTGCCGGAAATGGCGATGCCACCGCCGCTGAGCGTCGCGACGAGCGTTCCCCAGTCCACATCTGCCCCCAGTGATGCTCCGCGCCGCCGGTCCCCGTGCCGGGCCCGGCGGAATTCCGCCGCCGGTCCCGGAGATGATCACGACATCGGCACCGGAAATCTACGCGTGGACGTGGACTTGACCAAGTCATGACGATTTGGTGAGGCCGCCACGCGAACGTACTGACCGGTACGTTCGTATTTCTGGTATGACGCTCCCGCAGACGAAGCCCCCATTGCGCAAATACCGCGACGTGGCACCGGAGGAGGACGTCCCCACCACCCGCACGACCGGACTCGACCCGGACTTCTGGTATCCGCTCGCCCGGTCCCGCGACCTCAAGAGCGGCAAGACGCTGGCCGTGAAGTACGCCGGGACGGAGATCGTCCTGGTCCGGCCGGAGAAGGGCGCGCCGTACGCCCTGGAGGACCGCTGCGCCCACCGCCAGGTCCCGCTGAGCATGGGCGTGGTGAAGGACGAGCGGCTGCTCTGCGGCTACCACTGCTGGACGTATGACCGCACGGGCGCGTGCGTGAACATCCCCTATCTGGACCGGAAGCGGAAACTGCCCAACGGCGTGCGCAGTTACGCGTGCCGCGAGGCGTACGGATTCGTCTTCGTCTTCCCCGGCGATCAGGAACTGGCCGAGGTCACGCCGATGCCGGAACTGCCCTCGTACGCCGACCGCCGGTACAAGACGCGCGTGCTCGACCGGGACATCGCCTGCCACTACTCGTTCATGCACGAGAACCTGATGGACATGAACCACCAGTTCCTGCACCGCAGTCTGATGGGCCGGATCCGGGCCAAGCTGCTGGACGTCCGCGAGGGCGAGGACTGGCTGGAGGCCGACTACTCCTTCTCGCGCACCGAGGGCAAGCAGTCCCTCGGCGAGCGCCTGATCGTCGGCAGCGGCAACGACGACAAGTACGCGGACCTGATGACGATCCGCACCGGCTACCCGTACCAGACGCTGCGGTACTGGACCGACGGCAAGCGCGAGGAGCCCCCGGCCCTCGACCTGTGGAACGCCTACATGCCCACCGACCAGGCCCAGCACCACAATCACACCTACGGCCTGATCATGATCCAAAAGCCTCCGGTCCCCGGCGTGATCCACCTGCTGTGGCCGGTCATCACGCTCTTCACCGAGGGCATCTTCGGCCAGGACCGCGTCATCGTCGAGGCGGAGCAGCGCGCCTACGAGAGCCAGGGCGCCGACCTCAACAACGAGGTCTTCCCGATCATCCAGTCCCTCAAGTCGCTCCTCGCCCGCAAGGGCGTGCCGATCCCGCCCGCCGCATGCGGCGGCCCGGCCCAGGGCCCCGCGGACAGGCCCTAAAGACGGGGCCGGGTCCCGGGTGCCGGGCGCGCCCGGTCGTACGCCTCGCGGGCGGCCCGCGTGGCCGGGCGGTCCGACACCTCGGCGACCGGGACGTCCCACCACGCCTCGGCGCCGGGTCCGGGCCGCGCGGGGTCGGTCTCGACGTACACGGCCGTCGCCCGGGGCGACTCGCGGGCGGCGGCCAGCGCGGCGCGCAACTCCTTGGCCGTACGGGCGGTGAAGACCTCGAGGCCGAGGCTGGCGGCGTTGGCCGCGAGGTCCACCGGCAGCGGCTCGCCCGCGAAGGACCCGTCAGGGGCGCGGAACCGGTAGGCGGTGCCGAAGCGTTCGGCGCCGACCTGCTCGGACAGGCCCCCGATGGAGGCGTATCCGTGGTTCTGGACGATCACCACATTGATCGGGACGCCCTCCTGGACGGCGGTCACGACCTCGGTCGGCAGCATCAAGTACGTGCCGTCGCCCACGAGCGCGAACACCTCGCGGTCGGGCGCCGCCAGCTTCACGCCGATCGCGGCCGGGATCTCGTACCCCATGCAGGAGAAGCCGTACTCGACGTGATACTGCCCCACGTCCCGCGCCCGCCACAGTTTGTGCAGGTCACCCGGGAGGGAACCGGCCGCGTTGACCACCACGTCCCGGTCGTGCAGCACCGCGTCCAGCGCCCCGACGACCTCGCTCTGCGACGGCGGTCCCTCGCCGCCGCCGTCACCGAAGGCAGCGTCCGTACGGGCGCGCCAGTCGGCCAGCGCCCGGCGCGCGTCGGGGGTCCGCCCCGGTGCCTGATGGCCCGCCAACTCGGCGGCCAGGGCGGCGATTCCGGCCCGAGCGTCGCCGACGAGCGCCAGTCCGGCCATCTTGTGGCCGTCGAAAGAGGCGATGTTGAGACTGACGAAGCGCGCGTCGGGCGCGAAGAGCGCACCGGACGCCGTGGTGAAGTCCGTCCACCGGGTGCCGACGCCGAGCACCACGTCGGCCTCCCGCGCCGCCGCGTCGGCGGGCGCCGTACCGGTGTGCCCGATGCCGCCGAGCGCCTGCGGATGGTCCCACCGCAGCGCGCCCTTGCCTCCTTGCGTCTCGGCCACCGGAATGCCGGTCGCCGCCGCCAACTCGGCCAGCGCGGACGCCGCTTCGGAGATCCGCACCCCGCCGCCCGCGACGATCAACGGCCGACGCGCGCCGCGCAGCAGGGCGGCGGCCTCCGCCACCGCGTCCGCGTCCGGCACGGGCCGCCGCACCTGCCAGACCCGCTCGCGGAACAGCTCGTCCGGCCAGTCGTACGCCTCCGCCTGCACGTCCTGCGGCAGCGCCAGCGTCACCGCGCCCGTGTCGACGGGGTCGGTCAGCACCCGCATCGCCTGAAGCAGCGAGGCGGGCAGCATCTCGGGCCGCCAGATCCGGTCGAACCAGCGCGACACCGGCCGCAGCGCGTCATTGACGGTGATGTCGTACGCCCACGGCACTTCGAGCTGCTGGAGGACCGGGTCGGCCGGGCGGGTCGCGAAGACGTCACCGGGGAGCAGCAGCACCGGCACCCGGTTGATCGTCGCGAGCGCCGCGCCCGTGACGAGATTGGTCGCGCCGGGACCGATCGACGTCGTGCACGCCATCGCCGAGAGCCCGTGCCGGGTCCGGGCGTAGCCGACGGCCGCGTGCACCATCGCCTGCTCGTTGCGCCCCTGGTGGTACGGCATCGCCTCGGGCCCGGCCGCCAGCAGCGCCTGGCCGACGCCCGCGACATTGCCGTGCCCGAAGATGCCCCACATCCCGGCCACCGACCGGTGGCGCACGCCGTCCCGCTCGGTGAACTGGACGGACAGGAACCGGACGAGGGCCTGTGCGACGGTGAGTCTGACGCTCATACGGTGCCGCCCTCCTGCTTCGTGACCGGCGCCTCGTACAACGGCAGCCGGGGGTCGGGGAGTTGGTCCGCCCATGACGCGCGGACCCACGCGTGTGCCGGGTCGTCGCTGATCAGCCAGGCCCGTTCGGCGCCCGGGCCCGCCATCACGTTCAGGTAGTACATGTCGTAGCCGGGGACCGCCATGCTCGGGCCGTGCCAGCCGTCGGGGATCAACACCGCGTCGCCGGTGCGGACTTCGGCGAGGACGTCGGTGGCACCTGCGGGGGAGGGGTAGACGCGCTGGTAGCCCAGCGCGGCCGGGCCGCCGCCGAACTCGTAGTAGTAGATCTCTTCGAGGACCGACTCGTGCGGGCCCGCCTCGTCGTGCTTGTGCGGCGGGAACGACGACCAGTTGCCGCCCGGTGTCAGCACCTCCACCGCGATCAGCCGGTCGCAGGCGAAGACGCCCGCCGCCGCGAAGTTGTTGACCTGGCGGCTCGCGCCGCCCGCCCCGCGCAGCTCCACCGGCACCGCGGAGGCCGGGCCGTACCGCGCGGGCAGCCGCCGCTCGCAGCGCGCCCCTGCCAGCGCCAGGCGGCTGCCGCCGGGGCTGACGACGGTGACCTCCGCGTCGCGCGGCACATACGCGAAGTCGCTGACGCCGCTGAACACGCTGACGCGGCCGCGCAGTTCGAAGGCGGTCTCGGTGCCGTCGGCCTGCGTCACCGTCACCGCGCAGCCGCCCGCCAGCGGCAGCACGATCCACTCGCTGTCCCCGGCCGCGAAGCGGCGCAGGGCGCCCGGCGCCAGGGTCAGGGTCCGCAGGGACGAGTACGACCATCCCGCGACGGCCGGATCCACCCACAGGTCGAAGCCGTCCTTTTCCGCGGTGCCCGCGGCCAGATGGGTCACTGGGGCTCAACTCCTTCGGCGGGCGCGGCGGGCGCGGCGGGCGTGCCGGGCGTGCCGGGCGCGGTGGGTGGCGCGAGCACGGGGGGTGGCGCGGGCTCGCGCAGCAGCTCGTCGATCTCCCGGCGGGTCGGCATCGCGTCGGCGCACGCCAGGCGGGAGGCGACCAGGGCACCGGCCGCGTTGGCCGCCCGGAGCACGTCGGGCAGCGGCTCCCCGGACAGCAGGCCCGCGCACAGGGCTCCGCCGAAGGCGTCACCGGCCCCGAGGCCGTTGACGGCCTTCACCGGGACCGGCGGCACCGAGTGCTGCTCGCGGGCGGTTCTGCCCAGCACTCCGGCCGGGCCCTGCTTGACGACCGCCGTCCGCACGCCGCGCCGCAGCAGCAGCCCGGCCGCCGTCTCCGGGTCGCGGCTGCCGACCGCGATCTCCGTCTCGTCCAGATTGCCGACGGCCACCGTCGCGTACGCCAGCGCGCGGGCGTACAGCGCGGGGGCCTGCGCCGGGTCCTCCCAGAAGCCGGGGCGCCAGTCCAGGTCGAACCACACCTCGCCGCCCTCGCGGGCGTCCAGTGCCGCGAAGACGGTCGAGCGCGTCGGTTCCACCGCGAGGGCCGAGCCGGTGATCCACAGGGCCCGCGCCGTCCTGACCGCCGCGCGGTCCAGCGAGGCCGGTTCGAGGCACTGGTCGGGCGCGACCGGGCGCCGGTAGAAGTAGATCGGGAAGTCGTCGGGCGGGAACAACTCGCAGAACACGACGGGGGTTTGCACCCCGGGCACGGTCGTCACGAGCTTGTCGTCCACGCCGAAGCCTTTGAGCGCCGTGCGGACGTACGTGCCGAACGGGTCGTCACCCACGCCCGTCAGCACGGCCGTTCGCAGCCCGAGGCGGGCCGCTGCCACCGCCACGTTTCCGGCCGTCCCGCCGAGCGATTTCGCGAACGTCCGCACCTCCGCGAGCCCCACCCCGCTCTGCTCGGGATAAAGGTCCACCCCCACCCGCCCCAACGTCACCACGTCATACGCCCCGCCCTCAGGAGGGTTCTCTCCCCCGCCCGCCCGCCCCTGTGTCCTCAATCGCCGGACGGGCTCCGAGAGTTGGGGCGTAGAGGGCGCCGGGTCTGGCTGGGCGGGTTGGGGCGTAGAGGGCGCCGGGTCTGGCTGGGCGGGTTGGGGCGTAGAGGGCGCCGGGTCTGGCTGGGCGGGTTGGGGCTGAGAGGGCGTCGGGTCTGGCTGGGCGGGTTGGGGCTGAGAGGGCGCCGGGTCTGGCTGCGGGGGTTGGGAGGGAGGGGGAGCGGGACGCGACTGAGGGGGGTCGGGGGGAGACGGGGTGTGGCTCGGCTGCGGGGGCTGGGATCGGGATGCGGCGGGGCGCGACTGAGCGGGGTGGGGTGGGGCGTTGCCGGCGGCGGGCGGCCGGTGGGGACGGGTCACGTCGGCCTGGGTCGCGCGCCCGCTTGCGCGCGCGTTGTTCGCAAGGGGCTGGCTCTTGTCGGTGGGGGGTGTCATTGGTGGGTGAGCCAGTGGAGGGAGGCGCGGATGGCGGGGAGGGGGCCTTGACCGGGGGGTGGGGGGGCGGTGAGGACGGTGTCCTGCTCCATGACGTACCAGCCGGGGTAGCCGGCGGATTCGAGGTGGGTGATGAGGGCGCTGAGGTCGAGGCCGCCCTGGCCGAGGGGGCGGTAGAGGCCCTGCTGGACGGCGGAGGTGTAGGTGGTGCGGCCGTCCCGGACGGCGTCGGCGGCGGCGGGGTCGACGTCCTTGAGGTGGACGTGCGTGACGCGGGAGGCGGCCCGGCGCGCCAGGGCCACCGGGTCGGTGCCGCCGATGAGGAGGTGCCCGGTGTCGAGGCAGAGCCCGATCCGACTGCCGTCGAGGACGCGGTCGACCTCGGCGGGCCCTTCGACGACGGTGCCGACATGGGGGTGGAGGGCGGCGGTGACGCCGAGCGAGGCGGCGAGGTCGGTGACGGCGTCGAGCCGGTCCAGCAGGGTGCGCCAGCCGTCGGCCGACACGGCGGGACGTTCGTCGTAGCCGTCGAGCCCGGTGGCCGCGGCCAGGACGAGCGTGCGGGCGCCCGCGGCGGTGAAACGGTCGAGGTCGGCCCGGATGTCCGGCAGCGGATCGTGGCCGGGATCGTGCAGTACGGCGGGCACGAAGCCGCCGACCGCGGTGACGCCGCGGGCGGCCAGCAGCGGCCCCGGCAGAAAGCCGTCGGGACCGAACTCACTGGCGGTGATGCCCAGCTCCGTCATCTCCGCCAGCACCCGCTCGGGCGTCAACTGGTGCCCCCAGCCGGGCACTTCGCACACACCCCAGGAAATCGGCGCCCCCGCGATCCGCTCCCGCTTCATGCCGTCACCACCTCCGGTGTCCCGTGGACCCGCCCCGCGGGCGCCGCCGTCCTGCCCGGCTCATGCCACCACTCCGCTCACGTCGCCCTCACGTACGCGCATGCCCACGTCGGCGACCGTCACCGGACGTCTCTCGCGGCGCGAGACCTCGCACGCCTCGGCGACGAGCAGCGCGCGCAACGCCTCCCGACCCTCGCAGGGATTCGGCTCCAGGCCGCGTACGACGCGCAGGAAGGCGGCCAGTTCGGCCCGGTAGGCGGCGGCGAAACGGTCGAGGAAGCCGGGCCAGGGCGCCGTGGGCAGGGCCGCGACCGCGACCGGCTCCATCGAGCGCAAGGGCGTCCGCGGGCCGACGCCCACCGCGATCTGGTCGTCGGTCCCGGCCAGTTCCATCCGGACGTCGTACCCCGCGCCGTGGTAGCGGGTCGCCGTCGCCGTCGCGAGGACACCGCCCTCCAGGGTGAGCAGCGCTGCCGCGGTGTCGGCGTCGCCCGCCGCGCGGAAGAAGTCGTCGCCGCCGTTGGCGCCCGCCGCGTACACCTCGGTGATCTCCCGGCCGGTGACCCAGCGCAGCACGTCGAAGTCGTGGATGAGGCAGTCGCGGTAGAGGCCGCCGGAGAGCGGGACGTACGCGGCCGGCGGCGGCGCCGGGTCAGAGGTGACGGTGCGCACGGTGTGCAACCGGCCCACCCTGCCCGCCCGTACGGCCTCGCGCGCCGCGCGGTACCCGGCGTCGAAGCGCCGCTGGAAGCCGATCTGGAGCACGGCGCCCGCGGCCTCGACGGCGTCGAGCGCGGCCACCGTACCGGCGAGGTCGAGCGCCACCGGCTTCTCGCAGAAGGCGGGGACACCGGCGCGGGCGGCGTGGGTGATCAGCGCGGCGTGCGACGCGGTGGCGGAGGCGATGACGACGGCGTCCGGCGCGCTGTCGAAGAGCGCGTCCACCGAAAGGGCCGCGCGCCCGCCGACCGACGCGGCGACCTGCCGGGCGCGTACCGCCTCGGTGTCGGCGACCGTCACCTCGTCGACGTCCTCGTGGGCGGCCAGCGTGGCGGCGTGGAAGGAGCCGATCCGCCCGGCGCCGATGAGTCCGATCCGCATAGCTGCTACTTGCCCCTTCACCGCGGGAGACGTGCGCGCTGTCCCAACCTCCCGCGCCGCCCGCCCCCTGTCAACGCTTTGTCCGGACATAAGGACTTCCGGTGATCATGGGTGGCCGATACGCTCCCTCCGTGCCCAAGCAGGAGCCCACGCACGCACCCCCGCACGAACCAGGCCGCGAAGCCGTGCCGCCCGGCCGTGGGCGCCCGCAGGCCCGGCCCGTCCACCGCGATCTGCGGCTGGCCGTCGACCGCGCCAGCCCCGTACCGCTGTACTTCCAGCTCGCCCGGCAGCTCGAAGCCGCCATAGAAGAGGGCGCGCTCGCCCCCGGCAGCCTGCTCGGCAACGAGATAGAGCTGGCCGCGCGGCTCGGCCTGTCCCGGCCGACCGTCCGGCAGGCCATCCAGTCGCTGGTCGACAAGGGCCTGTTGGTGCGCCGCCGGGGCGTCGGCACCCAGGTGGTGCACAGCCATGTCGCCCGCCCGCTGGAACTGAGCAGCCTGTACGACGACCTGCTCGCCGCGGGGCGGCACCCGAGCACCCGGGTGCTCGCGAACGCCCGCGGGCCCGCGCCCGCCGCGGTCGCCGCCGCCCTGGGCCTGCCGGAGTCCTGCCAGGTCGCCGTCGTGCACCGGCTGCGCCTCACCCACGGCGAGCCGATGGCGTACCTGTGCAACTACCTCCCCTGCGACCTGCTGGAACCGGCCACCGGCGAGCTGGAGGCCAACGGTCTGTACGCGCTGATGCGGCACCACGGCATCACCCTGCACAGCGCGGAGCAGACCGTGGGGGCCCGCGCGGCCACGGCCGAGGAGAGCCGGCTGCTGGCCGAGCCGCCGGGCGCGGCGCTGCTGACGATGCAGCGCACCACGTACGACGACCGGGGCCGCGCGATCGAGTTCGGCTCCCATCTGTACCGGGCCTCGCGCTACACCTTCGAGTTCCGGCTGCTGGTCAGAGCCTGAGGCAGGACCGGTGCGAAGACGCCCGCCGACCGCGTACGGACCCCCTCGCCGACCCCGGGAAGGCGCCCTCTACCGCACCCCCGCCAACCCGCCGCACCGGCCCGCCGGGCATCGCGCCGTACCCCTTGACGGATACTTGGGCCGCCGGGATGGTCGCTCGCAACACTCTCATCCCGGCAGTAACAGGAACCGCAGGGAAAGGCAGGGCCTCGTGGCGATGGCAAGGGCGGGAACACGGGTGGTGGGCGTGCTGACGGCGGCGGTGCTCGGCGCGGTCTGCCTGGCCGGGTGCAGCAGCACCGGCGGCAAGCGCGCGGAGGACCGGGCCAAGCAGGCCGCGGCCAACGGCTCCGCCGTCAACACCCCGCACTGGACCTTCGCGATGGTCACCCACTCCGGCGCGGGCGACACCTTCTGGGACATCGTCCAGAGCGGCGCCAAGCAGGCCGCCGACAAGGACAACATCAAGTTCCTCTACTCCAACAGCGACCAGGCCAACGAGCAGTCGCAGCTCGTCCAGGCCGCCATCGACCAGCACGTGGACGGGCTGATCGTCACGCTCGCCAAGCCCGACGCGATGAAGGCCGTCGTGCTCAAGGCGGAGAAGGCCGGTATCCCGGTCATCACGATCAACTCCGGCTCGCAGGAGTCCAAGGAATTCGGCACGCTCGGACACATCGGCCAGGACGAGACCATCGCGGGCCGCGCGGTCGGCGACGAGCTGAACAAGCGCGGCAGGAAGCACGCCCTGTGCGTGCTCCACGAGCAGGGCAACGTCGGCCACGAGCAGCGCTGCGCGGGCGCCAAGGCCACCTTCTCCGGGACGATGGACAACCTCTACGTCGACGGCACGAACATGCCCGACGTGCAGTCCGCCGTCCAGGCCAAGCTCCAGGCCGACAAGAGCATCGACTCCGTCGTCACCCTCGGCGCGCCCTTCGCGGCCACCGCGGTCAAGGCCAAGGACCAGGCGGGCTCCTCCGCCGAGGTCGACACCTTCGACCTGAACGCGCAGGTCGCCGCCTCCCTCAAGGCGGGCACCATCGGCTTCGCCGTCGACCAGCAGCCGTACCTCCAGGGCTACGAGGCGATCGACCTGCTGTGGCTGTACCGCTACAACGGCGACACCCTCGGCGGCGGCCAGCCCGTCCTGACCGGGCCGCAGATCGTCACCAAGGACGACGCGGAAGCCCTGCTGTCGTACACCAAGCGGGGCACCCGTTGAGCGGGCAGAGCACGCGCACCCCGGACGGCGGCGCCCCCGACCTGCTGGTGAGCCCGGTGGACGACGAGCGGCTGGCGCCGAGATCCGTCGTGCGCGCCCTGCTGGCCAGGCCCGAGCTGGGCTCCGTCGTCGGCGCGGTCGCCGTCTTCGTCTTCTTCTCCGTCGTCGCCGACGCCTTCCTGCGGGCGTCCAGCCTCGGCACGGTGCTGTACGCGTCCTCCACGATCGGCATCATGGCCGTCCCCGTGGCGCTGCTGATGATCGGCGGCGAGTTCGACCTGTCGGCCGGTGTCCTGGTGACCAGCTCCGCGCTGGTCTCCTCGATGTTCAGCTACCAGATGACCGCGAACGTCTGGGTCGGCGTCGGGGTGTCGCTGCTGGTCACCCTCGCCATCGGCTTCTTCAACGGCATCCTGCTCGTGCGCACCAAACTGCCCAGCTTCATCATCACGCTGGGCACCTTCCTGATGCTCACCGGCCTCAATCTGGGCTTCACCAAGCTCATCAGCGGCACCGTCTCCACCAAGACGATCGCCGACATGGAGGGCTTCCCGACCGCCCGCGACCTGTTCGCCTCGCACTGGACGATCGGCTCCGTCGACCTCCAGGTCACCATCTTGTGGTGGCTCGGCCTGGTCGCCGTGGCCACCTGGGTGCTGCTGCGCACCCGCGCGGGGAACTGGATCTTCGCCGCGGGCGGCAACGCGGACGCGGCCCGCGCGGTCGGCGTCCCCGTCGCCCGTACCAAGATCGGCCTGTACATGGCGGTCGCCTTCTGCGCCTGGATCTCGGGACAGCACCTGCTGTTCTCGTTCGACGTGGTGCAGTCGGGCGAGGGCGTCGGCAACGAATTCCTGTACATCATCGCGGCCGTCATCGGCGGCTGCCTGATGACCGGCGGATACGGCAGCGCCATCGGCTCGGCGGTCGGCGCGTTCATCTTCGGCATGACCAACAAGGGCATCGTGTACGCCCAGTGGAATCCGGACTGGTTCAAGTTCTTCCTCGGCGCGATGCTGCTGCTCGCGACGCTGCTGAACGCCTGGGTCCGCAAGCGGGCGGAGGCCGCGGCATGAGCGCAGAACCCGTCCTCGACAAGGTCCCCGCGCCCGCCGGCGCCCCGCTGGTCGAGCTGACCGACGTCTCCAAGTCGTACGGGAACGTCCGCGCGCTGCGGGACGTCTCCCTCGAAGTGCGCGCGGGCGAGATCACCTGCGTCCTCGGCGACAACGGCGCGGGCAAGTCCACCCTCATCAAGATCATCGCCGGGCTGCACCAGCACGACACGGGCCGCTACGCCATCGAGGGCGAGGACGTACGGCACAGCTCGCCGCGCGAGGCGCTCGACCGCGGCATCGCCACCGTCTACCAGGACCTGGCGGTGGTCCCCCTGATGCCGGTCTGGCGGAATTTCTTCCTCGGCTCCGAGCCCACCCTCGGCCGCGGCCCGCTGCGCAGGCTCGACGTGGCCGCCATGCGCGCCACCACCCACCAGGCGCTGCTGCGGATGGGCATCGACCTGCGCGACGTCGACCAGCCGATCGGCACCCTGTCCGGCGGCGAGCGCCAGTGCGTGGCCATCGCCCGCGCCGTGCACTTCGGCGCGAAGGTGCTGGTCCTGGACGAGCCGACGGCCGCCCTCGGCGTCAAGCAGTCGGGTGTGGTGCTGAAATACGTGGCCGCCGCGCGCGACGCGGGGCTCGGTGTGGTACTCATCACGCACAATCCGCACCACGCGTATCTGGTCGGTGACCGGTTCATTCTGCTCAAGCGAGGCGCGATGTCGGGCAGCCACCTGAAGAAGGACATTACGCTGGACGAGCTGACCCGAGAGATGGCCGGGGGCAGCGAGCTGGACGAGCTGACCCACGAACTGATGCGCCGGACGACCACCACACCACCGGCGACCGACCCGGAGACCTCCGCTTGAGTGCCAATCGTGAACGTGTGTACCGCGGCGGCGCCGCCAGGGCGACGGTGCTCCAGACCGTCGGCCGCCGCGAGAGGCGCTCGCATCTGACCGCGCCCCGCGTCCCCACCGTCGGTATCGACATCGGCGGCACCAAGGTGATGGCCGGGGTGGTCGACGCGGACGGGGTCATCCTGGAGAAGATCCGCACCGAGACGCCCGACAAGTCCAAGAGCCCCAAGGTCGTCGAGGACACCATCGTCGAGCTGGTCCTGGACCTGTCGGAGCGGCACGACGTGCACGCGGTCGGCATCGGGGCGGCGGGCTGGGTCGACGCCGACCGCTCGCGGGTGCTCTTCGCCCCGCACCTGTCCTGGCGCGACGAGCCGCTGCGCGACCGGCTCGCCGAGCGCCTGCTGGTCCCCGTCATGGTCGACAACGACGCGAACACCGCGGCCTGGGCCGAGTGGCGCTTCGGCGCCGGGCGCGGCGAGGCCGACCTGGTGATGATCACCCTCGGCACCGGCATCGGCGGCGCGATCCTGGAGGACGGCCAGGTCAAGAGGGGCCGCTACGGCGTCGCGGGCGAGTTCGGCCATATGCAGGTGGTGCAGGGCGGCCACCGCTGCGCCTGCGGCAACCGCGGCTGCTGGGAGCAGTACAGCTCGGGGAACGCGCTGGTCAGGGAGGCCCGCGAGATGGCCGCCGCGGATTCCCCGGTCGCCTACGGGATCATCGACCGGGTCGGCGGCAGCATCAGCGAGATCACCGGACCGCTCATCACCGAGCTGGCCCGCGAGGGCGACGCGATGTGCGTCGAGCTGTTCCAGGACATCGGCCAGTGGCTGGGCATCGGCATCGCCAACCTCGCCGCCGCCCTCGACCCGTCCTGCTTCGTCATCGGCGGCGGCGTCAGCGCCGCCGACGACCTGCTGATCAACCCGGCCAGGGACGCCTTCCGGCGCAATCTCACCGGCCGCGGCTACCGGCCGGAGGCGCGGATCGCCAAGGCCGAGCTGGGCCCCGAGGCCGGTATGGTCGGCGCCGCCGACCTGGCCCGGCTGGTCGCCCGCCGCTTCCGCCGCGCCACCCGCCGCCGCGTCGAGCGGTACGAACGCTACGGCCGCGTCTACGGACGGCAGGGAGCCCAGTCGTGACCACCACACCCTTCGACCAGGACACCCTGGAGCCGGGCCCCGAGTCCGACGGGGGACCGCCCGCGGACGGCGACGCGGGCCGGGCGCGGCTCGCACCGCCGCCGCGGAACCCGCCGCGCTGGGTCCGCTGGACCGTCGTCCCGCTGCTCGTCCTCGTACCGATCGGGTACGTGCTGATCTCCGCCGAGCAGAGCCGGGACAGCGGGGTCACCAAGCAGAAGGAGGCGGCCCTCAGCCATCTGGAGCTGGCCGTTCCGACCATCCTCCAGCGGCAGATATACCAACTGCCCTTCCCCGACGGCACCACGGGCCCCGGCTACCTGGAGACCAACTCCTGGGACACCAGCGCGCTGTACGTCCAGTTCACCACCACCTCCGGCGGCCTGGACACCTTCCTCGCGCAGGTCGGCAGCGCCCGGAACGTGCTGCGCGGGGGCAAGGACGCGATCACCGCCGCGCAGGCCAGGACGGCGGGCTGGGACTTCCTCACCGGCCGCACGTATGTGGGCATCAGCATGCACCAGGCCGGCGACAAACCGGACCGCAACATCGTGGTGGACCTCACCGACCCGGACGTCCCCACGGTGTACGCGGTCTCCACCGTCAACTTCCGGCACGGCTTCAAGGGATGACGGCGGCGGGGCGCCGATGTCAGGGGCGATGACAACGATGGCCCATGACAGTCCTCGCGGGCCCGCGGAAGCGGGCCACTCGGATTTCGGAAGCACACACTCCACTCGGTAGCGTGAGGCGATGAGCGACTCGACCGACGGCGATCTGGACCCGCGGCCCCCCCTTCAGCACCGCTTCGACGGCCCGGCCGACGCCCCCGTCCTGATCCTGGGCCCGGCCCTCGGCGCCACCTGGCACATGTGGGACCGGCAGCTCCCGGCGCTCACCGAGCAGTGGCGGGTGCTGCGCTACGAGCTGCCGGGCCACGGCGGCGCGCCCGCGCACCCCGCGGCCTCGGTCGACGACCTGGCCGCCCGGCTGCTCGCCGTCCTGGACGACGAGGGCGTCGACACCTTCGGCTACGCGGGCTGCTCGCTCGGCGCCGCCATCGGCGCCCGGCTCGCGCTGCTGCGCCCCGACCGGGTCGCCGCCCTCGCCCTGGTCTCGGCCGCCGCGCGGTACGCCACCGCCGACGTGTGGCGGCAGCGCGGCGTCGTGGTCCGCGCCAACGGCCTGGACCGCACGGCGCTGGCCAGCCCCGAGCGCTGGTTCACCGGCCCCTTCCTCGCCACCCAGCCCGCGATCACCGACTGGGCCGTGCAGATGGTCAGGACCACCGACGCGGACTGCTACATCGCCGGGTGCGAGGCGCTGGCCGCCTTCGACATCCGGGACGCGCTCGGCAGCATCAAGGTGCCGACGCTGGTGGTGGCGGGCGCCGACGACACCGAGACCCCGCCCGCCGACGCCCGGCTGCTGGTCGCCGGAATACCGGACGCCCGGCTCGCGGTCGTCCCGGCCACCGGCCACCTGGCGCCCGTCGAGGAGCCCGTGGCCGTCGGCGACCTGCTGGCGACGCACTTCGGCAGCGTGTGGACCGAGCCGGTGTCCGTGTCGACCGGCTCCGTCGCCGTACCCCCGGCCCCCGTCGTACCGCCGCAGGCCGTCGCCGCGCCGCCCGCCGCGGTGGCGCCCGACACGTACGAGGAAGGGCTGCGGATACGGCGCGAGGTGATCGGTGACGCGGAGGTCGACCAGGCGCTGGCCCGCGCCGAGGACTTCGGCGCCGACTTCGACAGCTTCCTGACCCGCTACGCCTGGGGCGAGGTCTGGTCGCGGCCCGGCCTCGACCGGCGCACCAGGAGCTGCGTGACGCTGACCGCGCTGACCGCCACCGGCAGGCTGGAGGAGCTGGCCGACCACACCAGGGCGGCGCTGCGCAACGGCCTGACCCCGGCGGAGATCGAGGAGGTCCTGCTGCACACCGCGCTCTACTGCGGCCTGCCCGCCGCCAGGGCCGCGGTGGACACCGCGCGTACGGTGATCCGGCAGGAGACCGGGGCGCACCCGTAGCAAGATGGAGGCGTACCGGAAAACGCCCAGCACGAAGACCCAGCATCCGAAGATCCAGCATCCGAAACGCCCAGCATCCGAGAACCCAGCATCCGAGAACCCCAGCACCCGAGTACCAGAGAAGCCAGAACGCGCTGCCGAGGACGGACCCTGTGAAGCTCACGAAGAAGCGCCACGCCTGCATCCGGCTGGAGAAGGACGGGCGCACGCTCGTCATCGATCCGGGCACCTTCAGCGAGGAGGACGCGGCGGTCGGCGCCGACGTCATCCTGGTCACGCACGAGCACCTGGACCACTTCAACGCCGACCGGCTGCGCGCCGGGCTCGAAGCCAATCCGGGCGCGGAGCTGTGGACCCTGCGCGCGGTGGCCGACGAGGTCTCCGCGGCCTTCCCCGGCCGCGTGCACACCGTCGGCGACGGCGACACCTTCACCGCCGCGGGCTTCGACGTCCAGGTGCACGGCGAGCTGCACGCCGTGATCCACCCGGACATCCCGCGGATCACCAACGTCGGCTACCTGATCGACGGTTCGCTCTTCCACCCCGGTGACGCGCTGACCCTGCCGGGCGCCGCCGTGGACACCCTGCTGCTGCCCGTGCAGGCCCCCTGGAGCAAGATCTCCGAGGTCATCGACTACGTCCGCGAGGTCAAGCCGCGCCGCGCCATCGACGTGCACGACGCGCTGCTGACCGACCTGGCCCGGCCGATCTACGACACGCAGATCGGCGGCCTCGGCGGCGCCGACCACGTACGGCTGGCGCCCGGCGACAGCACGCAGGCGTAGCAGCGCCGCCACCGGGTCACTGTCGGACCCACCGGTTAGGTTGGGGAGCATGCGCATCGCGACCTGGAACATCAACTCGATCACCGCCCGCCTTCCGCGGCTGCTCGCCTGGCTGGAGAGCAGCGGCACCGACGTCCTGTGCCTCCAGGAGACCAAGTGCACCGCCGAGCAGTTCCCGCGCGACGAGCTGCGCGAGCTGGGGTACGAGTCGGCGGTGCACGCCACCGGCAGGTGGAACGGGGTGGCGCTGGTCTCCCGCGTGGGCCTGGAGGACGTGGTCGAGGGCCTGCCCGGCGGACCCGACTGGGAGGGCGTGCACGAGCCGCGTTCGGTCTCCGCGACCTGCGGCGCGGTCCGTCTCTGGTCGGTCTACGTGCCCAACGGCCGTGAGGTCGACCACCCGCACTACGCGTACAAGCTCCAGTGGTTCGAGGCGCTGCGCGCCGCCGTCGCGCAGGACGCGGCCGGTCCGCGGCCCTTCGCGGTGCTCGGCGACTTCAATGTCGCGCCGGTGGACGAGGACGTGTGGGACCTGTCGGTCTTCGAGGGCCAGACGCATGTCACCGCCCCCGAGCGCGCCGCGCTGGCCGCCCTGCGCGAGACCGGCCTCACCGATGTGATGCCGCGCCCGCTGAAGTACGACCGCCCGTACACGTACTGGGATTACCGGCAGCTCGCCTTCCCCAAGAACCGCGGGATGCGGATCGACCTGGTGTACGGGAACGAGCCGTTCGCCAAGGCCGTCGGCGACGCGTACGTGGACCGCGAGGAGCGCAAGGGCAAGGGCGCCTCCGACCACGCGCCGGTCGTGGTGGACCTGGAGGTCTGACCGGGGGCCGCCGCGGCGCGCGGGGGCGCTCCGGCGGCCGGTCCCGGCACGCGCGCCTGTGGTCGCGGCGGCACGGCAGGTGCGACGCTGACCGCATGGACATCCCCCTGATCGGCAAGTGGCGCAGAAGACACGGCGTCGCCCGCGGTTTCGCCGTGTACACCGACGGCGCCCCCGACGCGACCGGCGTCGCGGAACTGCTCGGCGAGTGCGAACTGCTGCGCGCCCGCGCCGCCGACGACGGGGTGGACCTGGACGACACCCCCGAATCGCTCGCCGCCCTCGACCAGTTGGCGCCGAGCTGGCGGGACGACGAAGAGGTGCTGTCGGACCTCGGCAACGACGCGGGTCTCTACCTCGGCACCGTCATGGTGCTCACGGTCCCCGACGCGGCGTGGGAGATCCTGCCCAACGGCCAGCCCGTGGTGCGGCTCGCGTCCGGCCGCGAGATCGACACCGTGGCGATCGGCCACGCCTGGGCCGAGAGCGGCAGCCCCGAACTGTCCCAGGTGCTCGCGGAGTCGTCGGAAGACTGAGCCCGTACGGCGGTGCGGCTGTCACCCGATCCAGTGGTCATCACCACACAGTGGGGTGCGGTCCAGGGCGTGTCACCACGCGATGGCCGCGCAGGGCACTAGAGGACGTGCATGATGGCGCCGAAGGTCCCCCTTTTCGCACCAGTCCCCACCAGCTCGGTACCGGAGGCACGACGTGGACTCCCTTCAGCAGCTCCCGAACATCGGGTCGGTCCTGGCCGACCGCCTGCGCCGCGCGGGCGTCGACGACGCGGGCGAACTGCGACGGCTGGGCTCCGGCCGCGCCTTCGAGAAGATCCGGCCCGAACTGCCGGAAGACGCCTGCACGCACACGCTGCTCGCGCTGGAGGGCGCGCTGCGCGGCATGCGCTGGACCGCGATCCCGCAGACCGAACGCGACACCCTCGTCCATCGCGTGCTGGGCTGAGCGCGCGGATGACCCGGGAACCCCTGATCGTCCTGCGCGGAGTCAACAAGCACTTCGGCCCGCTGCACGTGCTCAAGGACATCGATCTGACCATCGGCCGCGGCGAGGTCGTCGTGATCATCGGTCCCTCGGGTTCCGGGAAGTCCACGCTGTGCCGGGCCATCAACCGCCTCGAACCCGTGGAGTCGGGCACGATCACCATCGACGGCGTGCCGCTGCCCGCCGAGGGCCGCGAGCTGGCCCGGCTCCGCGCCGATGTCGGCATGGTCTTCCAGTCCTTCAACCTCTTCGCGCACAAGACCGTCCTGCAGAACGTGATGCTCGCGCCGGTCAAGGTGCGCGGCCGGGGCAAGGCCGAGTCGGAGCGGCAGGCCCGCGAACTGCTGGACCGGGTGGGCCTGGTGGGGCACGAGGACAAGTTCCCCGCGCAGATGTCCGGCGGCCAGCAGCAGCGGGTGGCCATCGCCCGCGCACTGGCCATGAACCCCAAGGCGATGCTCTTCGACGAGCCCACCTCGGCCCTCGACCCCGAGATGATCAACGAGGTGCTGGAAGTGATGCGGCAGCTCGCCGAGGAGGGCATGACCATGGTCGTGGTCACCCACGAGATGGGCTTCGCCCGGTCCGCCGCGCACCGGGTGGTCTTCATGGCGGACGGCCGGATCGTCGAGGACCGGGTGCCGGAGGAGTTCTTCACCGCGCCGCGCAGCGAGCGCGCCAAGGACTTCCTCTCCAAGATCCTGCACCACTGATCAGCACCTGGACCGCCATGCGACGCACTCACCGGCCCGCCCGCCCGGCGCGCCCGGCGGCCGTGGCCCGTCTCGCGGCGCTGGCCGCGGTGACCGGGCTGGCCGCGCTGACCGCTGTGACCGGCTGCGGCAAGCAGGGCAGCCCGCCCGCCAAGGGCCCCCGCGCCGACGCCCTGCCCGCCTACCGGGTCAACCGCGACTTCTCGCTGCCCGCCTCCGCCACCTGGTCGGCCGCCCACCGGCGCGGCAGGCTCGTGGTCGGCGTCAAGGACGACCAGCCGTACCTCGGCGAGCGCGACCCGGCCACCGGCACGTACTCCGGTTTCGACATCGAGATCGCCAAGATGATGGCCGCCTCGCTCGGTTTCGCGGCCGACCGCGTGCAGTACAAGCCGATCGCCTCCGCCAACCGGGAGACCGCCCTGAGCAACGGCCAGATCGACTACTACGTCGGCACGTACACCATCAACGCGCTGCGCAAGAAGCAGGTCGGCTTCGCGGGCCCGTACTACATGGCCGGGCAGGGCCTGCTGGTGCGCAAGGACGAGAAGGACATCAACGGGCCGCAGGACCTGAAGGGCAAGAAGGTCTGCTCGGCGGCCGGTTCCACCCCGATCCAGCGGATCGAGCGCGACTACCCCGATGCCACGCCGGTCACGTACGACACGTACTCGGTGTGCGTGGACAATCTGCTGACCTACCAGGTCGACGCGGTCACCACCGACGACTCGATCCTGCTGGGCTACGCGGCCAAGGCGCCGAACGAGATGAAGCTGGTCGGCAAGCCGTTCTCGAAGGAGCCGTACGGCATCGGACTGGCCAAGGGCGACACGGCGCTGCGGGGCGCGCTGGACGACGCGATCGTGGCGCACGAGCGCGACGGCGACTGGAAGAAGGCGTACGCGGCGACGCTGGGTCTGTCCGGGGTCCCGGCGCCCGTACCGCCGCCGGTCGACCGGTACTGAGGGGGAGACACACCGCGTGAACGTCCTGACCGACAACTACTCGCTCTTCGGCAAGGGCCTGTGGGGCACCGTCCAGCTCACCCTGCTCGCCGGGGCGCTCTCGCTGGTCGTCGGGGTGATCGTCGCCGGATTCCGGGTGTCGCCCGTCAAAGCGCTCCGGGCGTTCGGCACCGCCTGGGTGACGGTGCTGCGCAACACCCCGCTGACGCTGCTGTTCTTCGCGGTGCTGCTCGGCCTGCCGCGCTTCGGACTGGTGCTGCCCTTCCGGGTGTTCGCGATCCTGGCGCTGGGCGCGTACACCTCGGCGTTCATCTGCGAGGCGGTCAGGGCCGGGATCAACACCGTGCCGCTCGGCCAGGGCGAGGCGGCCCGCAGCCTGGGCATGACCTTCACGCAGACGCTGAGCCTGGTGGTGCTGCCGCAGGCCGCCCGCGCGGTGATCTCGCCGATCGGCTCCACACTGATCGCTCTGGCCAAGAACTCCGCCATCGCCGGGTCCTTCTCGGTCACCGAACTGCTCGGCACGTACAAGCCGCTCAACGAACTGGGCTACAGCATCGTGTGGACCTTCGTCTGGATCGCCGTCGGCTATCTGATCGTCACGTTGACCATCAGCGCGGTCTTCACCGTGCTGGAGCGGAAGCTGGGGGTCGCGCGATGAGCGGAAGCAGCGCGCTGTACGACATTCCGGGGCCCAAGGCGCTGGCCAGGCACCGGCTGTACGCGTGGCTCACCACGGCGGTGCTCGCCGCGCTGGTCGGCTTCGTCGTCTACAAGCTCGTGGACACCGGGCAGTTCTCCGCCGTGAAGTGGCGGCCCTTCGCCTACGCGGGCATCCAGCGGCTGTTGCTCAAGGGCCTGGCCAACACGCTGAAGGCGTTCGCCTGGGCGGCGGTCCTCTCGCTGGTCTTCGGCGCGGTCTTCGCCGCCGGACGGCTCTCGGACCACCGGCCGGTGCGCTGGTTCAGCACGCTGGTGGTGGAGTTCTTCCGCGCGATGCCGCTGCTGGTGATGATCTTCTTCATCTTCATCGCCCTCAAGCTGGAGCCGATGACGGCCCTGGTCATCGGCCTGACGCTGTACAACGGCTCGGTGCTCGCCGAGGTGTTCAGGGCCGGTGTCAACTCGGTGCCGCGCGGCCAGGGCGAGGCCGCCTTCGCGCTCGGGATGCGCAAGACGCAGGTGATGGCGCAGGTGCTGGTGCCGCAGGCGGCCCGCGCGATGCTGCCCGCGATCGTCAGCCAGCTCGTGGTGGCCCTCAAGGACACCTCGCTCGGCTACCTCATCACCTACGAGGAGTTCCTGTACGCGGGCAAGCTGATCGCCACCAACCTCGACTACGACCTGCCCTTCATCCCGGTCGTGATGGTGATCGCGCCGATCTACATCGGGATGTGCATGCTGCTGTCGTGGTTCGCCAACTGGCTGGCGCGCCGTGAACGGCACAGCCCCAAGGTCAAGGACGTGCCGGTCACGGTCGCCACACCGCCGGAGATCTGAGCCCGACGTCCCGCTCAGCGGTTCACCTGTCGTCGAACGGGACCGACAGTGTCGAGGGGTCGCCGGCCGGGGAGGAGAAGCCCACCGTCGCGAACGCCGGATTCTCCCCGATGTAGAGCGGGTCGACGGTGTCGACGACCAGCGCGAGCCGGTGCCCGGCCGGTACGTCGTACGCCGTCGCCTGGAGCGCGATGTCGGTGCCGAACGCCTTCCCCGGCGTCTTCCCGATCCAGGTGTACGGCGCGTGCGCGACGAGCTTGCCGGTGCCGAGCGCGTCCACGTCGTAGAGGTACGCGATCACCGTGCCGTTGGCCGCGGACGGGGTGAGCGTGGTGTGCAGCACGCTCGTGCCGCGCACGTGCTGGGCGGTGGTGTACGGCTGCGACTGCCACACCCCGGCGAAGGCGCGCGGCAGCAGCGGGATCGACGCGGTGGGCGGGGCCTTGGCGAACTGGTCGAGCAGGCTGGACAGGAAGATGACGCCGCCGTCGGCGCCGGAGTCCACGCCGGTGCCGATCGTGGTGTGCCAGCCGGTGCCCGCGTCGCCGCCGAGCGCCCCGGTGCGCGCGCCCTTGGCGCCCAGCGCCAGCTTCTCGGTCCGCGACGGCACCGAGGACCAGTCGGCGTACCCCTCGTAGGCCCCGGTGGAGCGGGAGGTGAGCTGGACCGGCGGCTGGCGGTCGATCCCGTTGTCGGTGCCCTTCAGATAGTGGTCGAGCCAGGCGCGGGCGTCGGTCCAGGTGTCGTTGGGCAGCCCGAGCAGTCCGGTCGCCTCCGCCGTGGCGTGGTCGCCGGGCCGGAACTCCAGCCGCTTGGGGCCGGTCAGCCTCTCGTAGAAGTCCGCGTACTGGTTGGGCGGGAAGAGGCTGTCGCCCCAGGCGTTGGCGAGCATGACGGCGGTGTGGTTGGCGTTGAGCCGGTCCACGTAGGTCAGCGGGGAGCGGAGCTTCGCCCAGGCGATCATGGTGTCCTCCGACGCCAGGTTCGCGCTGAGGAAATTGGCGAGGATCGACTGGAGTTCGGCGCTGGGGCGGCCGGTCAGATACGCGGAGCCGCCGAGCAGGGCCGCCGCCTGGAGGTGCGGGGTGCGGCCCTGGTAGATCGACTCGACGAGGTCGGCCCAGCCGCTGAGCGCGGCCACCGCCTTGATCCGCGGGTCGTGCGCGGCCCCCAGCAGCCCGATCCCGGCGCCGTACGAGACACCGGCCATGCCGATCCGCGCCGGGTCCGCCGGGGTGTTGGCGAGGGTCCAGTCGATGACCTTCGAGACGTCGGCGACGTCCGGCGGGCCCGCGGTCTCGATCTCGCCGCCGGAGAGCCAGAAGCCGCGGCTGGTGTAACTGACCACGACATAGCCGGAGTCGGCGAGCAGCTTCTCCTGGGCGAGGTACTCCAGGTCGTTGATCGCCCAACTGCTGGGCAGGACGACGACGGGGTAGCGCTGCGAGCCGTCGTAGCCGCCGGGGGTGTAGACGTTCGCCTTGAGGGTGATGCCGCCGGAGCCGGGGATGTCGACGAAGCGCAGGGCCGACGCGGCGGCCGGGGCCGCGGCGGCGGACACCTTCGGTACGGGGGCCGGGGCGGGGGCGGGGGCCGCGGTCGCGGCGGGGGCGAGGCCGAGGGCCGTGGAGGCGAGCAGCGCCGCGCCGACGACACCCGCTGTGGTTGCTCTCATGGACTGCTCCTGACACGCCGGATGCGAAGTGACTGGAGAGTAACCACGCGGACTTACCGAAGGTAACTCGCGTGCATGTTACGCACGGGTAACGATTGATGGGGAAGGTGCGACACCAGGGGCGCGACAGACCGCGCCGCCGCCCCGTTTGTCCGGCCCCGGGCCGGGCAGCCGCACCGCGGGGGGACAGCGGCCGAACGCGGGGGAAAGCAGGAAGAGCGGCACGCACGGGAGCGGGTGGCGGCACGAGGCGGCCACCACGCCACGAAGGGAGAGACGCCGCCATGAACGACGTCACCACGCACGACACCGAACCGGTCGACACGGCCGAGCTCACCGAACTCGCCCAGCAGTTGCGGGTGGACGCGGTACGCGCCGCCGACGCCGCCGGGTCCGGCCACCCCACGTCGTCGATGTCCGCGGCCGATCTGGCCGCCGTCCTCTTCGCCCGCCATCTGCGCTACGACTTCGACCGCCCCGACCACCCCGGCAACGACCACCTGATCCTGTCCAAGGGCCACGCCTCACCGCTGCTCTACGCCGCCTACAAGGCCGCGGGCGCGATCACCGACGAGGAACTGCTGACCTTCAGGAAGCTCGGCAGCCGCATGGAGGGCCACCCCACGCCCCGGCTGCCCTGGGTCGACGTCGCCACCGGATCGCTCGGCCAGGGGCTGCCGATCGGCGTCGGCGTCGCGATGTCCGCCAAGCGCCTGGAGCACCTGCCGTACCGCACCTGGGTGCTGTGCGGGGACAGCGAGCTGGCCGAGGGCTCGGTGTGGGAGGCGTTCGAGCACGCCGGCATGGAAGGGCTCGACAATCTCACCGCGATCCTCGACGTCAACCGGCTCGGCCAGCGCGGCCCCACCCGGCACGGCTGGGACCTGGGCGCCTACACCCGCCGTATCCGCGCCTTCGGCTGGAACACCGTCGAGATCGACGGCCACGACATCGCCGCGGTGGACGAGGCGATGACCACCGCGCGCACCAACCGCGGCGCGCCCACCGCGATCATCGCCAGGACCCGCAAGGGCCGCGGCGTCGCGGCCGTCGAGGACCGCGAGGGCATGCACGGCAAGCCGCTGCCGGACGCCGAGGCCGCGATCCGCGAGCTCGGCGGCGTACGCGACCTGCGGGTCCACGTACGCCGTCCGCCGGACGCCGAGCGGCGCGAGCGCGGCGGGAACCCGTCCGCTGCGCTGCCGGAGTACCGGATCGGCGAGGACGTGGCCACCCGTACTGCCTTCGGCGAGGCGCTGGCCGCGCTCGGCACCCGGCGCGAGGACGTCGTGGTCCTGGACGGCGAGGTCGGCGACTCCACCAAGGCCGAGCTGTTCTCCAAGGAGCACCCCGAGCGGTACGTGGAGTGCTACATCGCCGAGCAGCAGCTCATCGGCGCCGCGGTCGGCTTCGGCGTACGCGGCTGGACACCGTACGCGGCCACCTTCGCCGCGTTCCTGACCCGCGCGCACGACTTCCTGCGGATGGCCGCGGTCAGCCGCTCGGACCTCAACGTCGTCGGCACGCACGCGGGTGTCGCGATCGGCGAGGACGGCCCGTCGCAGATGGCGCTGGAGGACCTGGCGATGATGCGCGCGGTGCACGGCAGCACCGTGCTGTATCCGTGCGACGCCAATCAGACGGCCAAGCTCGTCGCCGCGCTGGCCGACCGCACCGGCGTCGGCTATCTGCGCGCCACCCGCGGGGCCACCCCGGTGATCTACGGGCCCGAGGAGGACTTCCCGATCGGCGGCAGCAAGCTGCTGCGCGAGCACCCCGAGGACCAGGTCACCCTCATCGGCGCGGGCGTCACCCTGCACCAGGCGCTGGCCGCCGCCGACCGGCTCGTCGCCGACGGCATCCGCGCCCGCGTGCTCGACCTCTACTCGGTCAAGCCCGTCGACACCCAGGCGCTGCGCGCCGCCGCGCGGGCCACCGGCCGCTTCGTCACCGTCGAGGACCACCACCCCGAGGGCGGCCTGGCCGACGCGGTCCTGGAGTCCTTCGGCAACGGTCACCCGATGCCGCTGCTCACCCGCCTGGCCGTCCACACCATGCCCGGCTCCGCCACCCCCGAGGAACAGCTCCACGCGGCGGGCATCGACGCCGACGCCATCGCCGCCGCGGCCCGGACGCTGATCGGGCACACACACGAATGAGTGGAGAGCACACCCTGACCAGCACCGACCAGGACCTGACCGGCGACGCCCCGGAACCCTCCGGGCACACCGGAACGGGCGAGACGGAAACCGGCGACACGGCGGCAGGCGAGACGGAGACCGGCGACACGGCGGCAGGCGGCACGGAGGCGAGCGGTACGGACGCCGGTGACACGGACACCGGCCGTGCGGCGTCCGGACCGCCGAAACCCGGCGCGGACTACACCGGCGGCGAGCGCGACGAGGGCACCAAGGGAGCGGTGCTCGTCGCGCTCGGCGCCAACCTGGTGATCGCCGCCGCGAAGACCGCCGCGGGCCTCTTCTCCGGATCGCCCGCGCTGCTCTCGGAGGCCGCGCACTCGGTGGCGGACAGCCTCAACGAGGTGTTCCTGCTGCTGTCGCTGCGCCGCAGCCGCCGCGCGCCCGACAGCGACCACCCCTTCGGCTACGGCAAGGAGCGCTACTTCTGGTCGCTGCTCGCCGCCGTCGGCATCTTCGTGCTCGGCGGCTGCTTCTCCTTCTACCAGGGCATTCACGCGCTCGGCGGCACGGAGGACGAGTCCCGCAGCGGATACGTGGCGGGTCTGGCCGTCCTGCTGATCGCGCTGCTCGCCGAGGGCGCTTCGCTGCTCAAGGCGGTGGTCCAGGCGCGCCGGTCCGACGAGGGCGCCGACGACCCGGCGCTGCGGACGGTCCTCGCCGAGGACAGCACCGCCGTGATCGGTGTGCTGTTCGCCGCCGCCGGCATGGTCATCCACATGACGACCGGCAACGCGCTGGGCGAGGCCATCGCCTCGATGGCGATCGGCGCCCTGCTGATGGTCGTCGCGTTCACCCTCGGCCGCACCGCCCACCACCAGCTCATCGGCGTCTCGGTCGACGCCGAACTGCGCGACGGCATCCGCGAACTGCTCCTGGGGCAGACGGAGATCGACACTGTCGAGGAACTGCTCACCATGCGGCTCGGCCTGGACTCCACGCTGGTGGCCGCCAGGATCGACCTGGTGGGCGGCCTGGACAGCGAGCGGGTCGAGGAGGTCAGCCTGCGCATCCGGCGCGATATCCACGCCAAGTGGCCCACCGCCGACCGGGTGTTCCTCGACATCACCGACGCCGGAACGGAACGTGAAGCCCGAACGACGCGGGAGCGACGGGCCATTGACAGCGATGCGAGCACACCCGAGCCTGAGCATCGTCAATGACGACACCAGGGGAGGGCTCGATGGCCGCAGGTCTGGGCAACGGAAACGGCACCGCGGGCGACAAGGACACCGAAACCGGGAGCGTACGGGGCAGGACGTCCGGCAGGCGCACCGCCGTCACCGTGGCCGCGGCCCTCGGCGGGGCGCTCGCGCTCACCGCCGCCACCGTCTCGCCCGCGGCGGCCCACTCAGGAGGCCGCCCGCCCTCGCACGGGCGCCCGGCACCGGCCGTCCACTATGTCGCGCTCGGGGACTCGTACACCTCAGGCCCGGCCATCCCCACCCAGGTCGACGCCAACTGCGCGCGCTCCGACCGCAATTACCCGTCGCTGGTGAACGACGCGAACGCCTTCGCGTCGTTCACCGACGTGAGTTGCGGCGGCGCCACCACCGCCGAGATGTGGAAGCCGCAGGGCACCAACGGCCCGCAGCTCGACGCCGTCCACCGGGACACGACGCTGGTCACCGTGCAGATCGGCGGCAACGACGTCGGCTTCGGCCCGATCATCGCCACCTGCGCGGGGCTGAGCGTCACCGACGTCACGGGCAGCCCGTGCAAGGACCACTACCGGGCCACGGGCGTCGACCAGCTCACCGTGACCATCCTCAAGACGGCCCCCAAGATCGCCCAGGTGCTGCGCGCGGTCCACAGCAGGGCGCCGCACGCGGAGGTCGTCCTGGTCGGCTACCCCGACCTGCTGCCCGACGACGGCGTGGGCTGCTTCCCGTCCGTGCCCTTCGCGGCCGGGGACTTCCCGTACCTGAGGGACGTGGAGAAGAAGCTCAACGCGATGCTGCGGGTCGAGGCGCTGCTCGGCGGGGCGCGCTACGTCGACACGTACAAGCCGACCGTCGGGCACGACATGTGCAAGGCGCCCGCCGACCGCTGGATCGAGCCGCTGGCCCCGGCGTCACCCGCCGCGCCCGCGCACCCGAACGCCAAGGGCGAGCAGTCGATGGCCCGGGCGGTGCTGAGGACGGTCGGGACGGGACACCGCGCCGGTCACGGTCGGTAAGGCTCAGGGGTACCCCTGAGTCGCGGGCGCGCCGGGCGTCATGGATCATGACCTCATGCCGGTCCTGATAGCCGCGTGCGCGTTCGCGATGACCTTGGTGGGCGGGTTCGTCGCCCAGCGCATCGGCGACCGCAGGCACCTCGTCCTCGGCCTCGCTGCCGGTCTGATGCTGGGCGTCGTCGGCTTCGACCTGCTGCCCGAGGCGCTGGACATGCAGCCGCGGGACGTCTTCGGCGTCCCCGCCGCGCTGCTGATGTTCGTCGCCGGCTTCCTGGCCCTGCACATCGTCGAGCGCTCGGTGGCGATCCACCGGGCGCACGAGGGCGAGTACGCGCCGCACGCGCACGGCCACGGGCACGCCCACGCCCCGGTCAAGGGCATCGGCCTCACCGCGGGCGCCGCGCTCGTCGGGCACAGCGTCATGGACGGCTTCGCGATCGGCGCGGCCTTCCAGGCGGGCAGCACCGTCGGCATCGTGGTGGCCATCGCGGTCGTCTCGCACGACTTCGCGGACGGCTTCAACACGTACACGATCACCCGGATGTACGGCAACGACCACAGCAGGGCGCGGCTGCTGCTCGGCGCCGACGCGTTGGCGCCGGTGGCGGGCGCCGCGGTCACTCTCGCCTTCACCATCCCGGCCGGTGTCCTCGGCCTCTACCTCGGCTTCTTCGCCGGTTTCCTGCTCTACCTGGCGACCTCGGACATCCTCCCCGAGGCGCACAGCCCGCACCCGTCGACCTCGACGCTGCTGTGCACGGTCGGCGGAGCGTCCCTCATGTGGCTGGTGATCGGTCTGGCGGGATGACCTTGCCGCCCTTGGGCGCCTTCGGCGCCGTCGTCGCGGCCTTGGTGACGTCCGCGACCAGCTCCACCACGTCGGAGCCGTACGCCTGCGAATTGACCACCTTCAGCAGCAGGCAGAAGGTCGCGTCGGCGCCGTGCTTGCGGGCCAGCCGCACCTGGTGCCTGGCCAGATAGCGGACGGCGGCCTGGTTGGCGATGCCGCGCTGGCCGGAGGAGAGGAAGACCGGGCGGTCGTTGCCCGAGTCGCGGGCGGCGGCCAGCCGGGCCAGCAGCACGTACTCGACGGCGCCCTTCTCCATCAGGTACGTCTCGCCGCCGACGCTGATCGCGCCCTGCTCGGGCCCCGGCGCCGGGTCGGTGTCGATCTCGACGCCCGGCAGCATCGAGCGCAGATGCGCGGCCAGCCGGAGGTTGGCGGCCGGGCCGCCTATGCAGAATTCGGTGCGCGCGCCGAAGCCCTGCCAGGCCGTGTCGTGCGCCAGCACCTCGGCGTGCGCCCCGCACTCCTTGATCACCGCGGCCAGCTCCAGCAGCGCGAAGGCGTCGTGCCTGGCCAGGCTCCAGCCCCGCGAGCCGGGGTCGCGCGGCACCACCAGCAGGCACTCGGAGTCCTTCGGCAGGCCGAAGAAGCGCTGCTTGCGCTGGAGCCTGCGGCTGAGCAAGTAGGTGCGCGCGAACCAGCCCAGGGCGGCGCCGATGGCGAGGGCCACCAGGCCCAGGACGAGATTGCGGAGGTCGTCGCTCATGGCGCGGCATCGTAGCGGTGTTCGACCCACCGCGGGGATACGCGGTCCTGACGGGACAGGAGAGGTGAAGTTACGCTTCCGGGACGCCCGTTGAGTGGAGGACTCCGCAATGCGACGCACAAGTGACAGCAGTGGTGGCGACACCGGTCTCCGTAGCGGCCCGGGCGGCAGCCCCGGCGGCGCCCGGGGCAGGGCCGCGGGCACGCGTTCTGACAGCGGACCGGACGGCGGTCCGGACGGCGGTCCGGGCGGCGGTCAACGCGCATCCCGTACGGCCGTCCGCGGGTCCCGCGTCCGCAGGACCGCCGTCCGCGCGGTCGCCGCGCTCGCCGTCACCGCGGCGGTGGCGGCGGTCACCGCCGCGGCGCCCGCCCGGCACGGCGGCCCCGCGCATCCGCCCGGCTCCACGGCCAAGACCCCGCTGGCCGTCGGCTACGGGGGAGCGGTCGCCAGCGTGGACGCCGACGCGTCGGCCGCCGGCATCGAGGTGCTGCGGCGCGGCGGCAACGCCGTGGACGCGGCCGTCGCCACCGCCGCCGCCCTCGGCGTGACCGAGCCGTACTCCTCGGGCATCGGCGGAGGCGGCTACTTCGTCTACTACGACGCGCGGCAGCACAAGGTCTCCACCATCGACGGCCGCGAGACCGCCCCGCGCAGCGCCACCGACCAGCTCTTCGTCGAGAACGGCCAGCCGCTCGCCTTCGCCGACGCGGTCACCAGCGGGCGCAGTGTCGGCGTGCCCGGCACCGCCGCCACCTGGCAGACCGCCCTGGACTCCTGGGGGAGCCGCTCGCTCGGCGACGTCCTCAAGCCCGCGGAGCGGATCGCCCGCGACGGCTTCACCGTGGACGCGACCTTCAACTCCCAGACCGCGGCGAACCAGGACCGTTTCAAGGACTTCCCCGCCACCGCCGCGCTCTTCCTGCCCGGCGGACAGCCCCCGGCGGTCGGCTCCACCCTGCGCAACCCCCAACTGGCTGCCACGTACAAGGAGTTGGGTCGCAAGGGGATCAACGCGATCTACCGCGGCGACATCGGCGCGGACATCGTCAGGACCGTACGCAAACCCCCGGTCGACCCGGCGTCCACCCGCGTGGTGCGCACCGGTGACCTGACCGCCGCGGATCTTGCCGCCTACCACGCCAAGACCCAGGCGCCGACGCACACGACCTACCGCGGCCTCGACGTGTACGGGCCCGCGCCCTCGTCGTCCGGCGGGACCACGGTGGCCGAGGCGCTGAACATCCTGGAGCACACCGACCTGGCGCACGCCGGCCAGGCGCAGTATCTGCACCACTACATCGAGGCCAGCCGGATCGCCTTCGCCGACCGGGGCCGCTGGGTCGGCGACCCGGCGTTCGAGCAGGTGCCGACCGCGGGGCTGCTCTCCAAGGGCTTCGCCGCCTCGCGGGCCTGCCTGATCAAGGAGGACACGACGCTCACCAGCCCGCTCCCGCCCGGCGACCCGGCGCACCCCACCCCGTGCGCCGCCACCGGCAAGGCCGCGCCGACCACCTACGAGGGCGAGAACACCACGCACCTGACGGTGGCCGACAAGTGGGGCAACGTCGTCGCCTACACCCTCACCATCGAGCAGACCGGCGGCAGCGCGATCACGGTCCCGGGCCGCGGCTTCCTGCTCAACAACGAGCTGACGGACTTCTCCTTCGTGCCCGCAAGCCCGGCCGTGCACGACCCGAACCTGCCGGGGCCCGGCAAGCGGCCCCGCTCGTCGATCTCGCCGACGATCGTGCTGAAGAACGGCCGGGTGGACTTCGCGGTCGGCTCGCCCGGCGGCGCGACCATCATCACCACCGTGCTCCAGGTGCTCACCGAACACGTCGACCGGGGCCTGCCGTTGGTGGACGCCATCGCCGCGCCGCGCGCCAGCCAGCGCAACGCGGCGGCGACCGAACTCGAACCGGCCCTGTGGAACAGCCCGCTCAAGGCCCAACTCGAAGCCCTCGGGCAGCACTTCACGCAGAATCCGGAGATCGGCGCCGCCACCGGTGTGCAACGGCTCTCCGACGGCCGGTGGTTGGCCGCGGCGGAGCCGGTACGGCGCGGCGGCGGCTCGGCGCTGGTGGTGGTTCCCACGCGCTGACCTGCCTCGACGCGGCTACTCCGCTCAGGCGGCCGGGACGGCGGGCAGCAGGGCGATGATCTCGTCCGTGCCCGCCGTCTCGGCCAGCCGCGGGAAGATCTTGGCGAACGCGTGCGCGTGGGACTCGGCGTCGGTGTCGGTCACCGCGTCGGCGGCGACCGTCACGTGGTAGCCGTGTTCGTGCGCCGCGCGGGCGGTGGACTCGACGCCGATGCTGGTCGATATGCCGGCCAGCACGATCTGCGTGACCCCGCGGCGGCGCAGCTCCAGGTCGAGCGCGGTGCCGTGGAAGGCGCCCCACTGGAGCTTGGTGATCCTGATGTCGCCGTCCTGGACATCCAGTTCGTCCACCAGCTCCGTCCAGTCGGCGGGCAGCGAACCGCTCATGGCCGGGCCCTCGTTGCGTCCTGGCGGGCCCCCGGCTACGTTCACCAGCACGACCGGCAGCCCGCGCTCGCGGAAGGCGGCGGCCAGCTTCGCGGCGCGCGCGACGATCTCCCGGGCCGGGTGCGCGGTGGGCAGCGCGACGATGCCGCGCTGGAGGTCGATGACGACAAGGGCGGTGCGGGGGTCGATCGTCGTGGCGGTCATGCGGGTAACTCCCTGTGCGGTGAACGGTGTTGCCGTGCTGTTCGGGTCGCGGGGTCGTGGCTGTGCGGTCACGCCTTGACCAGGCGCTGGAGGATGCCGAGCGCCTCGGTCAGCCGCCGCTGGTCCTCGGCGGACAACTGGGTGCCGATCGCCTCGGCGAGCCAGCCGCGCCGGGCCCGGCGGCCGGTGCCGCGCAGCCGGACCCCTGCCTCGGTGAGGGAGAAGACGACCTGACGCCCGTCGGTGGGGTGCGGCGAGCGGGCGACGAGGCCGCGTTCCTCCAGGGCCGCGAGCGTCATCCGCATGGACTGCGGCCGGACGATCTCGGCGCGGGCCAGGGCGGCGGTGGTCGCCGGACCCTCGCTGCCGATCCGCCCCAGCACCGAGACCTGCGAGGGCGTGAGCGCGCCCTGCGCCGAGGCCGACGCGGTGCGCAACCGGCGCTGGAGCTGCGCGATCACCGTGGTCAGCTCGTCGGCGACCCGCGCCTGGTCCTGAGTGGGCATGGTTGCACCGTACGACCTCGACAGGAAAACTTGCAAGTTTGACTGTCGAAATCGTCCGCCGTTGAAAACTCCCCGTAGCAGCGCCGTAACACCGTGGGTGTCGAATGCCCACCGGGCGCGGGGAGCGGGGGCGGCGGATGCGAGGGTGTGATGACAACGGAACTGGCCGGTGCGGCAACGGAGTTCACGTTCTACTTCCGGTCGATGGTGGCGGCGCTCGGGGACCGTCCCGGCTGGTACGGGGTGTTCGCGGGGCGTGAGCCGGAGGCCGCGCACGCCTACGAGGGCGGCGCGGACATACCGCCCTGGGACGTCGTCGGGGCCGTCCTGCACGATCTGGCCGCCGCCGTCCGGGCGCCGCTCGACGAGGCGGAGGTGTCCCGTGCCCGGGTCCTGCACCGCGCCGCCGTCGCGGAGTGGGACGCCGCGCCCGGCGCGGAGAGCGCGCTCCGCCTCCGGCTCGAAGTGACCTCGCGGGCCCGTGACATGGCGCTGCTGCGCGAGCGCGAGGCGGCCCGCGCCCTCGACCAGGCCCCCGCCGACCCGGCGGGAGCCGCCACCGCCCGGCTCGCCAACATCCTCGCCTGGGCCCGCGACGACCGTGAGCGGGCCGCCGCCCGCTGCGACGAACTCCGCGCCCGGCTGGCCGCCTTCGCCGCGCCCCCGGCCGCCGACTGGTTCCGCCAGACGCCCGAGCGGCATCCCGCCGCCCAGCCCGCCGAGCGCCATTCCGCCGCCCAGCTCTCCCCGGCCGCCGAGCGGCATCCCGCCGCCCAGCTCTCCCCGCCCGCCGAGCGGCATCCCGCCGCCCAGCTCTCCCCGCCCGCCGAGCGGCATCCCGCCGCCCAGCCCTCCTCGCCCCCCGAGCGCGACCCCGCCGCGCCCACCGCCCGTACCGCCTCCTGGGCCCGCGACCCCCGCCCCGAGGAAGCCGCGCGACCGCGGCCCGCCAAGGCGACCGGCGCGCGCACCAAGGGCGCCTCCCGCCCGCGCGGCGCACGCTTCGCCGGGGCCTTCGAGGAGGCGGCGGGCGCCGAGGAAACGCCCCTGGAGCGGTCGGTGCCGCGCGGCGCGCGTTTCGCGGGCGCGCCCGCCGCCCCGGCCCCGCAGGCGGAGACCGCCCAGGGACCTGTACGCGCCACCCCGCGCGGCGCGCGCTTCGCCGGCGCTCCGGAGAGCGCGGAACCGCGCCAGGCGCGGCCCACCCTCGACCCGCGCTGGCTGGCCGAGGCGCGGCAGGAGGCCGCGCGCCTCGGCGAGCTGCGCCGTACCGGGCAGAGCGGCGCCGCCTACGTCGTCATCTGCGAGGCGGCGGAAGGCCCGGCGCCCCGACTGCCCTACCTGCTCAGGGAGTTGGAGCGCACCGAACTGGCCGCCGATGTGGCCACCCTGCTCTGGGAGGTCGCCGCGCTGCCCGGCGCCCCGCTGGCCGCCGCCGCCTCTGAACTGGCCGCCGCGGGCCGTACCGGCGACTGCCGCACGCTCCTGCACCAGGCCGCGTCGCGCCCGCCCGCCGACCTGGCCACGATCGCGGGCGACCTGGCCGACGCGGGGCGCCACGAGGAGGCGGGCGAACTCCTGCGGACGCTCGCCCGGGCGCGTCCGCCCGAGGACGCCGCCGCCGTGGTCAGAGCCCGCCCCGGCCTGGCCGTTCCCGTCCTGGACGCCGCGGAAGCCGTCTCCAAGTCCCGCCGCCGCGACATCGTGGCCGCCCTGCGCCGGGCGGGCCTGCCCGGCGGCTGACGCGGGCGCGCGCCGCCGAACGGGTTCCCCGAGGGGGAAACGTGATCGTCTTCGCCCGGTAACGGTAGCGGTCTTGCCACAGTGGGTAGGGCGCTTCTACGTTCTTCCCCACGGCTGGGATCTACGGGCGTAGAACGGGACTACCGGCGTGAAGCTGCCACGTCTGAGGAGCTGCTCATGAGCAATGTCGTGCGTGCCGCGCTCGTCCAGGCCACCTGGACCGGCGATACGGAATCGATGATCGCGAAGCACGAGGAACACGCCCGGGCCGCCGCCGCGCAGGGCGCGAAGGTGATCGGCTTCCAGGAGGTGTTCAACGCCCCCTACTTCTGCCAGGTCCAGGAGGCCGAGCACTACCGGTGGGCGGAGCCCGTCCCCGACGGGCCGACCGTCCAGCGGATGCGGGCGCTGGCCCGCGAGACCGGCATGGTCATCGTCGTGCCGGTCTTCGAGATCGAGCAGCCCGGCGTCTACTACAACACCGCGGCCGTGATCGACGCGGACGGCACCGTCCTCGGCAAGTACCGCAAGCACCACATCCCGCAGGTCAACGGCTTCTGGGAGAAGTACTACTTCAAGCCGGGCAACCTCGGCTGGCCGGTCTTCGAGACCGCCGTCGGCCGGATCGGCGTCTACATCTGCTACGACCGCCACTTCCCCGAGGGCTGGCGCGCCCTGGGCCTCGCGGGCGCCCAGATCGTCTACAACCCGTCGGCCACCAGCCGCGGCCTGTCGGCGTACCTGTGGAAGCTGGAGCAGCCCGCGGCGGCCGTCGCCAACGAGTACTTCATCGCCGCGATCAACCGGGTCGGCCGCGAGGAGTACGGCGACAACGACTTCTACGGCACCAGCTACTTCGTCGACCCGCGCGGCCAGTTCGTGGAGGGCACCGCCTCCGACACCAAGGAGGAACTGCTGGTCCGCGACCTGGACCTGGACCTGATCGACGAGGTCCGGCAGACCTGGGCCTTCTACCGCGACCGCAGGCCCGACGCCTACGGCGACCTGACGGAGGGCTGAGCGATGGCCACCGCGACCGAGAGCGCGCACGCCGCGCTGCACGCCCGCCACCGCGCCGTCCTGCCCGACTGGCTGGCCACGTACTACGCCCGGCCGATCGAGCTGACGCACGGCGAGGGCCGCCACGTCTGGGACGCCGAGGGCAACCGCTACCTGGACTTCTTCGGCGGCATCCTCACCACGATGACCGCGCACGCGCTGCCCGAGGTCACCGCCGCCGTCGCCGAGCAGGCCGGGAAGATCCTGCACTCCTCGACGCTCTACCTCAGCCGCCAGGCCGTGGAGCTGGCCGAGCGGATCGCCCGGCTGTCCGGCATCCCCGACGCCCGGGTCTTCTTCACCACCTCCGGCACCGAGGCCAACGACACGGCCCTGCTGCTGGCCACCGCCTACCGCCGCTCCAACCAGGTGCTGGCGCTGCGCAACAGCTACCACGGCCGCTCCTTCACCTCGATCGGCATCACCGGCAACAGTGCCTGGTCGCCGACCAGCCTGTCCCCGCTCCAGACGCTGTACGTGCACGGCGGGGTGCGCAGCCGCGGGC
The DNA here is from genome assembly GCF_055558595.1 of Streptomyces sp. NPDC025721. Lineage (NCBI taxonomy): Bacteria > Bacillati > Actinomycetota > Actinomycetes > Kitasatosporales > Streptomycetaceae > Streptomyces > Streptomyces sp. NPDC025721. The sequence goes on from NZ_JBVHMF010000005.1 coordinate 152,936, forward strand.
CGTACGCGCATCTGACGGACGCCGAGTTCACCGCCGCGTGCGTCGCGGACCTGGAGGACATCCTCGGCCAGGCCAACGGCACGGTCGCCGCGCTCATCGCCGAACCCGTCCAGGGCGTCGGCGGCTTCACCTCGGGCCCCGACGGGCTGCTCGCCGCCTTCAAGCGGGTCCTGGACCGGCACGGCATCCTGTGGATCACCGACGAGGTGCAGACCGGCTGGGGCCGTACCGGCGACAACTTCTGGGGCTGGCAGGCGCACAGCGGCTCCGGCGCGCCCGACATCCTCACCTTCGCCAAGGGCATCGGCAACGGCATGTCCATGGGCGGCGTGGTGGCCCGCGCCGACGTGATGAACTGCCTGAACGCCAACTCCATCTCCACCTTCGGCGGCAGCCCGATCACCACCGCGGGAGCGCTGGCGAATCTCACCTACCTCCTCGACCACGACCTCCAGGGCAACGCCCGCCGGGTCGGCGGCCTGCTCAAGGCCCGCCTCACCGCCGTCTCCGCGGGCCTGGGCATCGTCCGCGAGGTGCGCGGACGCGGCCTGATGCTCGGCGTCGAACTGGTCGAGCCGGGCACCGACACCCCGTCCCCCGCGGCGGCCTCCGCCGTCCTCGAAGCGGCCCGCGCGCACGGACTGCTGATCGGCAAGGGCGGCCTCGCGGGGAACGTCCTGCGGATCGCCCCGCCGCTCTCGCTCACCGTCGCCGAGGCCGAGGAAGGCGCCGACCTGCTGGAGGCGGCCCTGAAACAGGCGCAGAGCGAACTCGCGGACCAGGCACCGGGCGAATCCGAAGGAGGGACCGCGCAGTGACCGCGACCCGTACCGTGATCCGCGGCGGCCTCGTCATCACCGCCGCCGACGAGATGCACGCCGACGTCCTGATCGAGGGCGGCAGGATCGCCGCCCTCGCCGCCCACGACAGCGACACCGCGGCGGGCTGGACCGCCGACACCGTCATCGACGCCACCGGGAAATACGTCATCCCCGGCGGCGTCGACGGGCACACCCACATGGAGATGCCGTTCGGCGGCACCACCGCCTCCGACACCTTCGAGACCGGCACCCGCGCCGCCGCCTGGGGCGGCACCACCACCATCGTCGACTTCGCCATCCAGGGCGTCGGCGCGTCGCTCCGCTCGGGGCTCGACGCCTGGCACGCCAAGGCCGACGCGCAGTGCGCGATCGACTACGCCTTCCACATGATCGTCTCCGACGTGAACGAGCACTCGCTCAAGGAGATGGACATCCTGGTCGAGGAGGGCGTGACCAGCTTCAAGATGTTCATGGCCTACCCCGGCGTCTTCTACAGCGACGACGGGCAGATCCTGCGCGCCATGCAGCGCGCCGCGGGCAACGGCGGCCTGACGATGATGCACGCCGAGAACGGCATCGCGATCGACGTCCTCGTCCAGCAGGCCCTCGAAGCGGGGAAGACCGACCCGCGCTACCACGGCGAGGTCAGGCACGCCCTGCTGGAGGCCGAGGCCACCCACCGCGCCATCCAGCTCGCCCGCGTCGCCGGCGCCCCGCTCTACATCGTGCACGTCTCCGCGCAGCAGGCCGTCGCCGAACTCACCGCCGCCCGCGACCTGGGCCTCAACGTCTTCGGCGAGACCTGTCCGCAGTACCTGTTCCTGTCCACCGACAACCTCGCCGAACCCGGCTTCGAGGGCGCCAAGTACGTGTGCAGTACGCCGCTGCGCCCCCGCGAGCACCAGGCCGCGCTCTGGCAGGGCCTGCGCACCAACGACCTCCAGGTGGTCTCCACCGACCACTGCCCGTTCTGCTTCACCGGGCAGAAGGACATGGGCGTCGGCGACTTCTCCAAGATCCCCAACGGCATGCCCGGCGTGGAGAACCGCATGGACCTCCTCCACCAAGGCGTCGTGGACGGGCACATCAGCCGCCGCCGCTGGATCGAGATCGCCTGCGCCACCCCGGCCCGGATGTTCGGCCTCTACCCGCGCAAGGGCACCATCGCGCCGGGCGCCGACGCCGACGTGGTGATCTACGACCCGCACGCCGAGCAGGTCATGTCCGCCGAGACCCACCACATGAACGTCGACTACTCCGCCTACGAGGGCAAGCGGACGACCGGCCGGGTCGAGACCGTGCTGTCCCGCGGGGTGCCCGTGATCGAGGACCGGTCGTACGTGGGCCGGGCCGGTCACGGCCAGTACACGCCGCGCGGCATCTGTCAGTACCTGATCTAGCCCTCAGCCTCACAGAAGGAGCGGCGCCATGGACTTCGGCCTCGTGCTGCAGACCGATCCACCCGCCTCGAACGTCGTCGGCCTGATGCGCCGCGCCGAGCGCAACGGCTTCACGTACGGCTGGACCTTCGACTCCGCCGTGCTGTGGCAGGAGCCGTTCGTCATCCACAGCCGCATCCTCGACCACACCGACCGGCTCAAGGTCGGCACGATGGTCACCAACCCCGGCACCCGCACCTGGGAGGTGACCGCCTCCACCTTCGCCACCCTCAACTCGATGTACGGCAACCGCACGGTCTGCGGCATCGGCCGCGGCGACTCGGCGATGCGGGTCGCCGGGCGCAAGCCCAACACCCTCGCGCGGGTCGGCGAGGCGATGACCGTCATCCGCGACCTCGCCGAGGGCCGCGAGGCCGTGGTCGACGGCACACCGCTGCGGCTGCCGTGGGTCGAGAACGGCGAACTGCCGGTCTGGATGGCGGCGTACGGGCCGAAGGCGCTGGCGCTGACCGGCGAGAAGGCCGACGGCTTCATCCTGCAACTCGCCGACGTCTACCTCACCGAATGGATGGTGAAGGCGGTACGGGACGCGGCCGAGAAGGCGGGCCGCGACCCGGCCTCGGTCACCGTCTGCGTCGCCGCGCCCGCCTACGTCACGGCCGACGACTCGCCCGAAGCCCTCGCGCACGCCCGCGAACAGTGCCGCTGGTTCGGCGGCATGGTCGGCAACCACGTCGCCGACCTCGTCAGCCGTTACGGCGAACACTCCGACCTGGTGCCGGAGGAACTGACCGAGTACATCGCCCAGCGGCACGGCTACGACTACGCGTACCACGGCCGCTCGGGCAACCCCGACACCGCCTTCGTGCCCGACGAGATCGTGGACCGCTTCTGCCTGATCGGCCCGGTCGACCGGCACCTGGACAAGCTGCGGGCCCTGCGGGACCTGGGCGTCGACCAGTTCGCGGTCTACGACATGCACGACGCGAAGGAGGCGACGATCGACGCGTACGGCGAACACATCATCCCGGTGCTGGGCTGAATCGCGCTGCCGGGTCCCGGCGCGCGGCTGACCTGGGGGAGCGGGCCCGCGGCGGCAGCGCCGCGGCTGCCCGCACCCGTAGGACGGCCGTTGTCCACAGGGCGGGAACCGCGCGGCGCCCGGGTCTGATTGGATGGCGGCATGGGCAATGAGGTCGGTGCGGTATCGGGTGACGCGGCGGGCGCGGACGGCGTCGGCGACGGCGTGGACGACGCACTGCTCGCCGCCGTCGAAGACGTGATCAGAGCGGTGGTCGCCGCCGAGGTGGTGCCGCGCTGGCGGCGGCTCGGCGACGACGACATCTCGCGCAAGAGCGGCCCGTACGACCTGGTCACCACCGCCGACCGGCGCGCCGAGGAACGGCTCACCGAAGAGCTGACCGCGCTGCTGCCCGGCTCCGTCGTGGTCGGCGAGGAGGCGGTGAGCGCCGACAGCGGCGTACTGGAACGGCTGGGCGGCGACGACCCGGTGTGGGTGGTCGACCCGGTCGACGGCACCTCCGCCTTCGTCCGCGGCGAGGACGGCTTCGCCACCCTGGTCGCCCTCGTGCGCGACGGCGTACCGCTCGCCTCCTGGACGTACGCCCCGCAGCGCGGCCTGTTCGCCACCGCGCGGCGCGGCCGGGGCGCGCATCTGGACGGCGAGCGGCTGCACACCCGCACCCCCGAGGCGGGCGAGCCGCTGCGGCTGTCCACCTCCAACCCGGTCTACCGCACCGGCTACGAACGCGACGCCCTGACCCGGCTGGACGCCTCGGGCGCGGTCTGCACCCCCTGCACCTGCGCGGGCCTGGCCTACCTGGACGTGGCCCGCGGCGCGATCGACGCTGTCGCCTTCTTCTGGGAAGCGCCCTGGGACCACGCGGCGGGACTGCTGCTCGCCACCGAGGCGGGCGGCGTCAGCCGTACGGCGTCCGGCGCGCCCTTCTCGATCCCCGGCGGCAACGAACTGCCCTTCACCCTCGCCCGCGACGAGGCCACCGCACGGCAGGTCACCGAGCTGATGGCGGCCGGAAGGTGAGCCGCGCGGTCGTGGCCGACGCCGTCGTCGTCGGCGCGGGTCCCAACGGGCTGACGGCGGCGGTGGAGTTGGCCCGCGCCGGGCTCTCCGTGCAGATCTACGAGGCCGCCGACACCGTGGGCGGCGGCGCCCGCACCGAGGAGCTGACGCTGCCGGGCTTCCGGCACGACCCCTGCTCCGCCGTGCACCCCTTCGGCATCGGCTCGCCCGCCTTCGGCGCGCTGCCGCTCGCCGAGCACGGCCTGGAGTGGCTCCAGCCGGAAGTCCCGATGGCGCACCCGTTCCCCGACGGCACCGCCGCCGTTCTCGCCCGCACGGTCGGCGAGACCGCGGCCTCGCTCGGCGCGCGCGACGCGGGCACCTACCGGCGGCTGCTCGCGCCGTACACCGGTCACTGGGACACCCTCGCCGCGGACTTCTTCCGGCCGCAGTGGGCCGGGATACCGCGTGACCCGTATCGCTTCCTCCGGTTCGGCCTGACCGGCACGCCGCCCGCCGCCGTCCTCGCCCAGCGCTTCCGCGACCCCAAGGCGCGGGCGCTGATCGCCGGGCTCGCCGGGCACGCGATTACCCGGCTCACGCAGCCGTTCACCGGGGCGATGGCGATGATGTTCGCGCTCGCCGCGCACGAGAACGGCTGGCCGGTCGCCCGCGGCGGCTCCCAGGCCATCTCCGACGCGCTGGCCGGGCACCTCACCGAACTGGGCGGCGTCATCCGCACCGGCGTCACCGTCCGCAAGCTCGACGAGCTGCCGCCCGCCCGCGCCTATGTCTTCGACACCTCGCCGACCGCGCTCGCCCGGATCGCCGGACTCGGCGACGCGTACCGCGGCTACCGCTACGGCGCCTCCGTCTTCAAGATCGACTACGCGCTGGACGGCCCGGTGCCGTGGACGTCCCCCGACGCGCGGCGCGCGGGCACCGTGCACATCGGGCCCAGCTACACCGAGATCGGCGACGCCCTCAACCGGGCCGTGACTGGCCGCCCGCCGCAGACGCCCTTCCTCATCACCGCCCAGCCGTCCGTGATCGACCCCTCCCGCGCCCCCGAGGGCAAGCACGTCTTCTGGGCCTACGGGCACGTCCCCCACAACTGGCACGGGGACGCCACCGATGCCGTCGAGCGCCAGATCGAGCGCTTCGCGCCGGGTTTCCGTGACCTCGTCCTCGCCCGCGCCGTCACCGGGCCCGCCGGTCTCGCCGCCCGGAACGCCAACTATGTCGGCGGTGACATCGCCTGCGGCGCCTACTCCGGACTCCAGTCCGTCATCCGGCCCCGCCTCGCCGCCAATCCCTACACCACCATCCGCCCCAACCTCTTCCTCTGCTCCTCGGCCACCCCGCCCGGCCCCGGCGTCCACGGCATGCCCGGCCACCACGCCGCCCGCGCCGTCCTCCACCACCTCCGCCGCGCCGCCCGCCGCTAACCCCGCGTCTTTAGGGGCGCGGCGCCGGGGCGGTTTCTCAACCAGGGCGGCACCCCGATCTTTTCAGGGGCGCGGCGCCCGGGCGGTCACTCTGCTGTGGGCGGCACCCCGATCTTTTCAGGGGCGCGGGGAACTGCGCGCCCAGCCACCGCCGGGCTTTCAGCCCGAAAAACACACAGCAACTGCCCCGCTGGGGCCGGTATTTACAGCTCGCCACCGTTGGTGGCTGGGCGCGCAGTTCCCCGCGCCCCTAAGAACAGGCCCTGCGCCAGCCCGGCGCGCATTCCCGCGCTGCTCAAAGCAGGCCCTGCGCCAGCCCGGCGCGCAGTCCGGGTCAGGGGAGGGGGAGGCCGCGGCGGGCCTCGCGGACCAGGCGGGCCGCCGAGGCCACGGTGGCGGAAAGCTCCTCGGCCGAGAGCCCACTGCGACCGAGAAGAACGCCGACCTCGTCGGCGAACCCCGCGGGAGCCCCCGGAAGCACCGCAGCCGCGGGGAAGGCCCCCTTCTCATTCAGGCACCACACCCGGTTCCAGGCGTGCAACGCCTGCGCGAGGACACCGAAGGCCCGCGACAGGCAGAGGGACACGTGCACGTGATCCCCCTTGACGGCCGACTTCGCGGCAGCGGCCACCGTGAACTCCGCCTCCCACGCGGCCTCGACCAGCGCCCGCCGCAACGCCTCGGGGTACACCCGCGTCTCGGCCCGGAGCGCCGCCAACTCCCCGTCGGTGTCGGCGAGTACGTGCCCGAGGGCGACCTCGCCCGGATAGCAGGGCGACCAGAAACCGAGCGGGTGCCCCGGCTGGATACCGACCTCGTAGCGGCCCTCGCGGCAGTCCTGCCACACCCGCCGGACGCGGTCGACGTCCCGCAGGATCCAGTCGACGGCGACCCCGTCCACGCGCAGCCACGCCCCGGCGTTGACCCACGGCCCCCACCCGCCCGGCGCGGCCACCTCCACCGGTTCCCCGGTGAACTCCCGTGCGAGCGCGGCCAACGCGGCCACATCCGGCTCGCCCCGGTAGTACACGCCGAGGTCCCAGTCCGAGTCCGCGCGGTGCGTCCCGCGCGCACGGCTGCCCCCGAGCAGCACCCCGACCACCCCGGGCACCTCCCGAAGGGCTTGGGCCATGGCGACCACGGGAACGTCCGGCGCGGCGGCGAGGACTTCGGGCAACGGCGGCTGATCAGCATGCATGCCGTGACGGTACGGGAGGGCGGGGCGGCCCCGCGCGCCTATTTCCGCTGCCCGTGCGGTGCCCGAGGCGACGCCTTGCCACGGTGCCGCGCCGTACCTATCCTTACTCACCAGTAAACTTACTCTGGAGTCAGGAAGGCCCGACATGGCGGCGCTCGACGACATCGACCTCGAACTCCTCGACTTCGGCACGGTCGAGCCGAAGGAATTCGCGCGGATCGTACGGGATCTTCCGGCCCGCCGGATCGCGGAGTTCATGAACGGAGCGCAGCGCCGACGGGTCCTGGACGAGGTCTTCCACCGGATGGGCACCCTCTTCAAGCCGGAGTCGGCGGGCCGCCGCGACGCCCTGATCCGCTGGCGGATCACGGCGGGGGACGAGGCACCGGACGTCTACGAGACGCACATCGCGAACGGCGCCTGCGCGGTCACGGCCGAGGACACCGGACGTACGCCGCAGCTCACCCTCACGATGGCCGCGCCGGAATTCCTCAAACTGGTCTCGGGCAACGCCTCGGGCCCGGCGCTGTTCTTCACCCGGAAGCTGAAGGTGCAGGGGGACATCCGGCTGGCCGGCGGCCTGACCTACTTCTTCGACATCCCCAAGCCCTGACCGCCCGCGGCCACATACGCCCGTACGGCCGCGACCGCCGCCCGCTCGTACGGTCGCGGCTGCGCGTCCGGGCCGAGCACGGCGCCGGTGACCAGCCGGAACAGCAGGGCGCGGACGAGGAGTTGGGCCCACGCGTCGGGGTCGGGGACACAGCCGTCCCCGGCGGGGCCGAGCGCGAGGACCGCGGGCCCCGCCCCGTACCAGAGCAGCGCGTCGACCACCACGACGGCCGCCGCCCAGTCGGCGGGGTACCAGTACGGCGGCCAGTCGATGACCGCGGGCGGCAGGCCGTCCGCGAAGAGCACATTGCCCAGCAGGTCGCCGTGCACGACCTGCGGCGCCGGTGCGCCGGACGGCTCGAACGGGCGGCGTTCTGCGGCCAGTTGGGCGATGAGCGCGGCCACCTCGGCGTCACCGTCGCCCCCGTCGTCCAGCGGCGACTCCTCCCAGGCGACCCGGGCCGCGTACGACCACGGGCCCTCGCGCGTGTCGAGGAAGCCGGGGCGCGGTACGTCCGCGAGCGCAGCGTGGAAGGCGGCGGCCGTCCGCAGCACATCGGCGGGCCGCCCCGGGTCGGACCGGCCGGCCACGTACTGCCACGCCTCCCAACCCTCCGCCGTCCAGCCGCCGTTCGCCGCCCGGACCGGCCGCGCGATCCGGAAGTGCGGGGACGCGGGCAGCGCGGTCAGCACCTCGGCCCGCCACGCGGTCTCGGCCGCGAGCCCGGTCGGCTTGAGCACCACCTCGCCGTCCCGCCAGGTCTGCCCCTGCCCGCCCGGCAGCGGCACCGGCCGCCCCGGCGCACCGAAGGCCGCGAGCACGGCGGCAGACGGCGGGACCGACCCGGCTGGCCGTGTGGATTCGATCATGAGGCAGGATCCTAGGTCCGGGGTCGCGGACCCGGCGACGGATATACCGCGCGGCGGCACGAGCCGGACGGTTCGACGGCACATGCGCCGCAGGCGAACTCGCCTCGCCGCCCCGGACCCCGACCTCGGCCATGTCCCCAACAGGCCCCGCTGCCCAGCCAGTTGACGTGACGTCAGTTGACGCCCGCGCGGCGGCCGTTCTCCAGCTCCACAGGACCGGCGCCCGCGGCGAGCGCGGCCAGGGCCGCGTGGACACGGCGGGCGGCGCCCGGCGAGAAGTAGGAGTCGATCTCGTCGGCCGGGACCAGCTTCCAGGAGTCCAGTTCCTCCTCCTGGAGCCGTACCGCCGCCAGCCGCGTCTCGTCCAGCACGCCGCCGTCGTAGAGGTAGCTGGCCAGCGGCGGCCTGCCGGGCCCCGTCACCCAGTCGACGGCGAGCAGCGGGCCCGGCTCGATGTCCAGACCGATCTCCTCCGCGCTCTCCCGGCGGGCCGCCTGCCGCGGCGTCTCGTTCAGATCGGACTCGATGGTGCCGCCCGGCAGCGTCCAGGTCCCGTCGTCGCGGTAGTTCGGCTCGACGATGAGGATCCGGCCGTCGGCGGACCTGAAGAGGGTGTTCGCTCCCGAAATGATCTTCGGCAGCCCTGCGATGTACGTGGCGAAGTCGGTCGTCGTCATGCCGCCAAACCTACGACCACGGGCCGCGCGGCGGACTCGCGAACCGGTGATCACGCGGTGACACAGCGCGGTGCCCATGGGCAGGCGGGCCCGGCCGGGATAGGGTCCCACCGGCGCGATGTTCCGTTTTCGGATGGGGAGTACGACAGTGTCCGACGCTGCAACAAGATCCACGGGACGTGTGCTGATCGCCGCGGACAAGTTCAAGGGCTCGCTGACCGCGGTGCAGGTGGCCGCGCATGTCGAGGCGGGGCTGCGCAAGGGCGCGCCCGGTGTGACCGTCACCTCCGTACCGGTCGCCGACGGCGGTGACGGCACCGTCGAGGCCGCCGTCACCGGCGGTTTCGAACGGCGCACGGTACGCGTCATCGGACCGCTGGGCGAGCCGGTCGACGCCTCGTACGCGCTGCGTGACCGTACCGCCGTGGTCGAGATGGCCGAGGCGTCCGGCCTCCGGCACCTGCCGTCCGGCGTCTTCGCGCCGCTCACGGCGACCACGTACGGCACCGGCGAGCTGCTGAAGGCCGCGCTCGACGCGGGCGCCCGCACCATCGTGCTCGGCGTCGGCGGCAGCGCCACCAACGACGGCGGCGCGGGCATGCTCAGCGCGCTCGGCGCCCGGCTGCTGGACCGCGACGGCGCGCCCGTCGCGCCCGGCGGCGGCCCGCTGGCCGCGCTCGCCACCGCCGACCTGTCCGGGCTCGACCCGCGGCTGGTCGACACCGAGATCGTCCTCGCCAGCGACGTCGACAACCCGCTGCTCGGGCCCAAGGGCGCCGCCGCCGTCTACGGGCCGCAGAAGGGCGCCTCCGAGGCCGACGTCGCCACGCTCGACGCCGCCCTCGGGCACTACGTCGACGTCCTCGCCCTCGCCGAGGGTCCGACCGCCGCCGCGGCGGCCGACGCCCCCGGCGCGGGCGCCGCGGGCGGCATCGGCTACGGGGCCCTCGTCGGCCTCGGCGCCACCTTCCGGGCCGGTATCGAGGTCATGCTCGACGTCCTCGGCTTCGCGGCCGCCCTCGACGGCGTCGACCTCGTCATCACCGGCGAGGGCTCCCTCGACGAGCAGACCCTGCACGGCAAGGCGCCGGTCGGCGTCGCCCAGGCCGCCCGCGCCCGTGGCATCGACGTCGTCGCCGTCTGCGGCCGTCTCGCGCTCAGCCCCAGCGCCCTCGGCTCCGCCGGGATCCGCCGCGCCTACCCGCTCTCGTCCCTGGAACCGGACCCGGCCGTCTCCATCCCCAACGCCGGCCCGCTCCTGGAACAGCTCTCCGCCGAGCTGGCCCGCGACTTCCTGACCTAGCCAGCCCCAGCGCCAGCCCCCTAGCCCCAGCGCCAGCCCCCCCAGCCCCAGCGCCAGGCGCAGGCGTGCGGAAACGACTGCGGCCCCTCCGCCGAGAGCGGAGGGGCCGCGGGCCGTAGCGGCGCACCGGGGGCTCACCCCGGAGACATGTCAGCGCAGAGCGTCCGCCCTGGCCTCACGGCGATTGGCCCGCATCGTATTGACGCGGCGCGTGGTCGCGAAGCAGGGGATGACCGCCGCGGCCACGCACTGGAGGGCGGCGCCCGTCTGGAGGAGCAGGTGGCCGCCGGGGACGTCGAGGGTCCAGGCGGTCAGGCAGCCCATGCTGATGAGGATCCAGCCGAGGGTGATGACGGCGAGGCGTCCGCGCGGCTTGGGGTACTCCACGCGGCTCACCATGAGCCAGGCGACGCCGACGATGGCGACGACGGTGGGGATGAAGGGCAGTTCCAGCAGGACGACGGAGACGACCGTCATCGCCCCGAAGGGGCTGGGCATGCCCTGGAAGACACCGTCCCTGATCGTGGTGCAGGAGAAGCGGGCGAGCCGCAGCACCACGGCCAGGACGACCATCACCGCGGCGGCGGCCGACACCTTGCCGTGGGCGTCGTCGGCGACCAGACCCCAGACGACGACGAAGTAGGCGGGCGCGAGGCCGAAGCTGATCAGGTCGGAGAGATTGTCCAGCTCGGCGCCCATCGCGGAGCTGCGCAGCTTGCGCGCGACCAGCCCGTCGAAGAGGTCGAAGACGGACGCGAGCAGCATGAGCGTCACCGCGGTGGCGGCGCTGTGCTTGGACATGCCGCCGACGGTGGTGCCCATCAGGTGCGGGACCAGGACTCCGGTGGTCGTGAAGTACACGGCCATGAAGCCACAGATCGCGTTACCGAGAGTGAGCGCGTCGGCGATGGACAGCCGGGTGGACAGCGGAAGGTCGGCTACCTCGTCCTCCAGCTCGGTGACCCAGTGCGACTGCGCCTGCACCGGAGTGTGAGTGTGGGCCTTTGCCTGCGTGTCGGGTTCAACCACGGTCAAGGCGAGTCACCCCAGCCGTGGTGGTCTGCCCGACCTCGACGTCGGGCTCGATGCCCTCCGGCAGGTACACGTCGACCCGCGAGCCGAACCGGATCAGGCCGATCCGCTCGCCCTGTTCCACCTTGCAGCCGCGCGGCACGTACGGAACGATCCTGCGCGCCACCGCGCCGGCGATCTGCACCATCTCCACATCGCCGATCTCGGTGTCGAAGTGCCAGACCACCCGCTCGTTGTTCTCGCTCTCCTTGTTGAACGCCGGTACGTATCCGCCGGGGATGTGCTCGACGGAGGTGACCGTGCCCGCGAGGGGCGCGCGGTTCACGTGGACGTTCAGCGGGCTCATGAAGATCGCGACGCGGGTACGCCCGTCCTTCCACGGCATGATGCTCTGCACCACACCGTCCGCGGGACAGATCACACGGCCCTCGGCGATCTCGCGCTCGGGGTCGCGGAAGAACCACAGCATGCCCGCGGCGAGCGCGGTGGCGGGGACGGCCACCGTCGCCCAGCGGCCTGAGCGGCGCGCGCGGACAAGGCTTACCGCCGCGGTGGCGACGGTCGGGAGGAGCCACGGCGACGCTCCGCGCGCGAGTCGTACGCCGACAAGGCCGTCGCGTGGTGCAGAGGAATGGCTGTGGGGCATGGAAGACCTTCGTAGCGGAGGGTGCCGCGAATTACTTCTGGGGACGGCGGCTTTAACCCGATGGTATCGGTTGACACGGGCAACTCGGCAAGCTCAAGGGCGAGTCGATGGCTGGTTCCCGTGCCGCGACGGCTCACGCAGTGTGACCTTCCCCTCGGGTAAATGTCAATAAATACGGACATTCTTCCTTCGGTTATCCCTGGAGACGATACTCCTCCAGCAGTCGCCGCCCGATGATCATTTTCTGGATCTCGGCGGTCCCCTCGCCGATCAGCAGCATCGGCGCCTCCCGGTACAGCCGCTCGATCTCGTACTCCTTGGAGAAGCCGTAGCCGCCGTGGATGCGGAACGCGTCCTCCACCACTTCCTTGCAGAACTCCGCGGCCAGGTACTTCGCCATCCCGGCCTCCAGGTCGTTGCGCTCGCCCGAATCCTTCTTACGTGCGGCGTTGACCATCATCCGGTGCGCGGCCTCCACCTTGGTGGCCATCTCGGCGAGCTTGAACTGGATCGCCTGGTGCTGTGCGATGGGTTTGCCGAACGTGTGCCGTTGCTGTGCGTAGGCGATGCCCAGTTCGAACGCCCGCTGTGCCACACCGCAGCCGCGCGCGGCCACATTGACCCGGCCGACCTCGACGCCGTCCATCATCTGGTAAAAACCCCGGCCGCTCTGTCCGCCGAGCACCCGGTCGGCCGGAACCCTCACGTCCTGGAGGATCAGTTCCGTGGTGTCGACGCCCTTGTAGCCCATCTTGTCGATCTTCCCTGGCACGGTGAGGCCGGGGACCGAGGCGTTGGCGCCGAAGCCGGGCTCCTTCTCGATCAGGAAGGTCGTCATCGACTTGTGCGGCGGCGCGTCCTCCGCCTGCCCCTCGTCGGTCCTGCACAGCACCGCGACCAGATGGGAAGAACCGCCGTTGGTCAGCCACATCTTCTGGCCGTTGACGACGTACGCGTCCCCGTCGCGTACGCCCTTGGTGCGGATCGCCGACACGTCGGAGCCCAGTTCCGGCTCCGACATCGAGAACGCGCCGCGCACGTCGCCCGCCGCCATACGCGGCAGGAAATGGTCCTTCTGCTCCTGTGTGCCGTGCTGCTTGATCATGTAGGCGACGATGAAATGGGTGTTGATGATGCCGGACACGCTCATCCAGCCGCGCGCGATCTCCTCGACCGTCAGCGCGTACGTCAGCAGCGACTCGCCGAGGCCGCCGTACTCCTCGGGAATCATCAGGCCGAAGATGCCCAGTTCCTTGAGCCCTTCGACGATGTCCGTCGGATATTCGTCGCGGTGCTCCAACTCCGTGGCGACCGGCAGGATCTCCTTGTCCACGAAGGAGCGGACGGTGGAGAGGATCTCCTTCTGGACGTCGGTCAGCCCGTCGGTCTGCGCGAGGCGGCTCATGACTCAGCTCTCTCCCAGCTCGGGACGGCCGGGCTGTTCCCCGCCGCGCTCCTTGATGTACGTGGCGGTCGGCACCAGCACCTTGCGGCGGAAGACGCAGACCAGGGTGCCGTCCTGCTTGTAGCCCCGGGTCTCCACCTCGACGATGCCGCGGTCGTTCTTCGACTTCGACGGGCGCTTGTCGAGCACCGTCGTCTCGCCGTAGACCGTGTCGCCGTGGAAGGTCGGCGCCACGTGCTTCAGCGACTCGATCTCCAGATTGGCGATGGCCTTGCCCGAGACATCGGGCACCGACATCCCGAGCAGGAGCGAGTAGATGTAGTTGCCGACGACGACATTGCGGCCGAAGTCGGTTGTCTTCTCCGCGTAGTTGGCGTCCATGTGCAGCGGATGGTGATTCATCGTGAGGAGGCAGAAGAGGTGGTCGTCGTACTCGGTGACGGTCTTTCCCGGCCAGTGCTTGTAGATCGCACCGACCTCGAACTCCTCGTAAGTGCGGCCGAACTGCACGTCATACCTCCAGCTTTTCCAGCTTGTTCGCGAGCCGGATCTCGTCCACGATCCGGCCGATGATCCCGGTGATTCCGAAGTCCTTCGGGGTGAAGACGGCCGCCACTCCGGCCTCGATCAGCGCCTTGGCGTCCGCCGAGGGGATGATCCCGCCGACGACCACCGGGATGTCGTCCACCCCGGCCCCGCGCAGCCGCTCCAGCACGTCCGGCACCAGAGCGGCGTGCGAACCGGACAGGATCGACAGACCCACGCAGTGCACGTCCTCGGCCACCGCCGCCGACACGATCTGCTCGGGTGTCAGCCTGATCCCCTGGTAGACCACCTCGAAACCGGCGTCGCGGGCGCGTACGGCGATCTGCTCGGCGCCGTTGGAGTGCCCGTCGAGACCCGGCTTGCCGACCAGCAGCCGCAGCCGTCCGCCGCCCAACTCCTTGGCCGTCTCGGCGACTTTGCGCCGTACCTCGGCCATCGGACTGCCCTCCTCGGCGGCCACCGCGACCGGCGCGCCGCTGACCCCGGTCGGCGCCCGGAACTCACCGAACACATCGCGCAGCGCCCACGACCACTCGCCGGTCGTCACCCCCGCCCGCGCGCAGTCCAGCGTCGCGGGCATCAGATTGTCGGTGCCCGCCGCCGCCGAGCGCAGCGCGGTCAGCGCCTCCTGCGCGCGCGCCTCGTCACGCGCCACCCGCCAGTCGTGCAGCGCGGCCACCACCCGCGCCTCGTTGGCCGGGTCGACGGTCATGATGGCCGTGCCGAGGTCGGCGGTCAGCGGACTGGTCTCGGTGGACTCGTAGACGTTGACGCCGACGATCTTCTCCTCGCCGGACTCGATCCGGGCCCGGCGCTCGGCGTGCGAGGACACCAACTCCGACTTCAGATAGCCCGATTCGACCGCCGCCATGGCGCCGCCCAGCTCCTGGATGTGCTCGATCTCGGCGGTGGCGAGCGCCACCAGCTCCTCGACCTTCGCCTCGATCACATGGCTGCCGTCGAAGATGTCCTCGTACTCCAGCAGGTCGCTCTCGTGCGCCAGCACCTGCTGGATGCGCAGGCTCCACTGCTGGTCCCAGGGCCGGGGCAGCCCCAACGCCTCGTTCCACGCCGGGAGTTGCACCGCGCGGGCGC
Organism: Streptomyces sp. NPDC025721; assembly: GCF_055558595.1. Lineage (NCBI taxonomy): Bacteria > Bacillati > Actinomycetota > Actinomycetes > Kitasatosporales > Streptomycetaceae > Streptomyces > Streptomyces sp. NPDC025721. The sequence goes on from NZ_JBVHMF010000005.1 coordinate 168,030, forward strand.
GGGCGTCCTTGGACAGCGTGACGGCCAGCATCTCCAGCACGATCCGCTGGACGTTGTTCTCCGGCTGCGCCTCGGTCAGGCCGAGCGAGTTGACCTGCACGCCGTAGCGGAAGCGGCGCTGTTTGGCGTTCTCGATGCCGTACCGCTCGCGGGTGACGGTGTCCCAGATCCGGCCGAAGGCGCGCATCTTGCACATCTCCTCGACGAAGCGCACGCCCGCGTTCACGAAGAAGGAGATCCGCGCGACGACATCGCCCCTGCGCTCCTCCGGGACCTGCCCCGAGGCGAAGACCGCGTCCAGGACGGCGATCGCCGTGGACATCGCGTAGGCGATCTCCTGGACCGGCGTGGCCCCGGCCTCCTGGAGGTGGTAGCTGCAGATGTTGATCGGGTTCCACTTGGGGAGGTGGTTGACCGTGTACGTGATCATGTCGGTGGTCAGCCGCAGCGAAGGGACCGGCGGGAAGACATGCGTCCCCCGTGACAGGTACTCCTTGACGATGTCGTTCTGCGTCGTGCCCTGGAGCGCGGTGAGGCCCTCCTCGCCGAGTCCTTGCTCCTCGGCGACCACCTGGTAGAGCGCCAGCAGCCACATGGCGGTGGCGTTGATGGTCATCGAGGTGTTCATCCGCTCCAGCGGGATGTCCTGGAACAGCCGCCGCATGTCGCCGAGATGGGCGATCGGCACGCCGACCCGGCCGACCTCGCCGCGGGCCAGCACGTGGTCCGAGTCGTAGCCGGTCTGGGTCGGCAGGTCGAAGGCGACGGACAGGCCCGTCTGGCCCTTCTCCAGATTGCGCCGGTACAGCTCGTTGGACGCCTCCGCGGTCGAGTGCCCCGCGTAGGTCCGCATCAGCCAGGGCCGGTCCTTCTGACGCCCTGTCATCGGGCGTCCCCGGCAAAGGAGTCGGGGACACCGGACGTCGCGTCGCGGAACAGGTTGATCGAGGGCAGGTGCTTCGCGCGCAGCTCCGGGTCGGTGACGCCCATGCCCTCCTCGGGGGCCAGCGCGAGGACGCCGACCTTGCCCTGGTGGAGATTGCGGTGCACGTCGTACGCCGCCTGCCCGGTCTCGGCCAGCGTGTACGTCCGCGACAGCGTCGGGTGGATCTTCCCCTTGGCGATCAGCCGGTTGGCCTCCCACGCCTCGCGGTAGTTGGCGAAGTGCGAGCCGACGATCCGCTTCAGGCTCATCCACAGGTAGCGGTTGTCGTACTCGTGGGTGTAGCCGCTGGTGGACGCGCAGGTGACGATCGTGCCGCCCTTGCGGGTGACGTAGACCGAGGCGCCGAAGGTCTCGCGGCCGGGGTGCTCGAAGACGATGTCGACGTCCTCGCCGCCGGTCAGTTCGCGGATCCGGGCGCCGAACCGCTTCCACTCGCGCGGGTCCTGGTGGTGCTCGTCCTTCCAGAACCGGTAGCCCTCGGCGCTGCGGTCGATGATCGCCTCCGCGCCCATCGCCCGGCAGATGTCCGCCTTCTGCGGGCTGGAGACGACACAGATCGGGGTGGCGCCGCCCGCCAGCGCGAACTGCGTGGCGTACGAGCCGAGTCCGCCGCTCGCACCCCAGATCAGCACGTTGTCGCCCTGCTTCATGCCCGCGCCGTTGCGCGAGACGAGCTGGCGGTAGGCCGTGGAGTTGACCAGTCCGGGCGCCGCGGCCTCCTCCCACGTGAGGTGCTCCGGCTTGGGCATGAGCTGGTTGGACTTGACCAGCGCGATCTCGGCGAGGCCGCCGAAGTTGGTCTCGAAGCCCCAGATCCGCTGCTCGGGGTCGAGCATCGTGTCGTTGTGCCCGTCGGCGGACTCCAGCTCCACGCTCAGGCAGTGCGCGACGACCCGGTCGCCGGGCTTCCAGGCGTTGACCCCGGCGCCGGTGCGCAGCACGACGCCCGCCAGGTCGGAGCCGATGACGTGGTACGGCAGGTCGTGCCGCTTGGCGAGCGGCGACATCCTGCCGTAGCGCTCGAGGAAGGAGAAGGTCGAGACCGGCTCGAAGATCGAGGTCCAGACCGAGTTGTAGTTGACCGAGCTGGCCATCACCGCCACCAGGGCCTCGCCGGGCCCGAGTTCGGGCAGCGGGACCTGGTCGAGGTGGAGCGAGGTGCGGGGGTCCTTCTCGCGGGTGGTGAGTCCGGCGAACATCTCGGCCTCGTCCTTGCGGACGGTGACGGCGCGGTAGGACTCCGGCAGCGGGAGGGCCGCGAAGTCGGCGGCCGAACTGTCAGGCGCGAGGATCGCGTCCAGGATTTCCTTCATGGTGTCTGACCTCCGGCGAAGCGTGCTGCTGCTGCGTTGACGCTGGGGGAACGCAGGGGCGGATGGCTGGGGGTGCCGTCGTCGGTCCGGCGGGTACGGCGGTGGAACTGACCATGTGCGCGGTGGCGCGGGGATACCTGTGACGCAGGCGGGTCCGGGCCTTGGGGACAGTCGGCGTACGCGGGATATCCGTACGCCGGCCGCCCGGACTACCGTCACGGTATGGCACGCAGTGCCAGTCGTAAAGACACTGCGTGCCAAAAATTTGTCTCACGTGTCACCGGGACGCCACAAACGAGCGGCAGCGGGGGGGGGGGGGGGGGGGGGGGGGGGGGGGGGGGGGGGGGTGGGGGGGGGGGGGGGGGGGGGGGGGGGGGGGGGGGGGGGGAGGGGGGAGGG
>NZ_JBVHMF010000005.1:170696-355129 GCF_055558595.1 Streptomyces sp. NPDC025721
TACCCCACCACCAAACCCCCCCCCCCCCCCCCCCTCCCCCCCCCCCCCCCCCCCCACCCCCCCCCCCCCCTCCCCCCCCCCCCCCTCCCCCCCCCCCCCGCTGCCGTGGTTGCGGGTGCGGTGGGGCGGGCGCTCGGGCGCCGGGCGGGCGCCGACGGCACCCGGGGCGCTCAGGCGCGGCGCAGGGCCTGCTCTATCGTCCGCAGGATCTCGGCCGGGGAGGCGTCGGTGCGGGCGACCGCGACCACCACCTCACCCTGCCGCGACACGGTCGCCGCAGGCTCCACCGCGACCCGCGACGGTATCCGGCCCGCGCCGATGCCGCTGCCGAAGGTGGCCTTGATGACGTCGAAGGCGTGGTTGAGCTGCGCCTCCACATCGCCCTTGCCGTCATTGCGCAGCCAGCGCCGCAGGACGTGATTGTGCGCCGCGACCACCGCGGAGGCGGCCACCTCGGCCAGCAGCGGGTCGTCGTCGCCGTCCCGGTGCGCGCCCTCGTCGAAGTGGCCCAGCAGATAGCGGGTGAACAGCCGCTCGTACCGGGCCACCGAGGCGATCTCGCGCTCCCGCAGCGTCGGCACCTCGCGGGTCAGCCGGTACCGCTCGACCGACACCTCCGGCATGTACGCGTACATCCGCAGCACCTCGGTGATGCCCCGGCACACCGTGTCCAACGGGTGCTCGTACGGCTCCGCGGAGTCCAGCACCGCCTGCACCCGTACCAGCGTGTCGTCGTGGTCCGGGAAGATCGCCTCTTCCTTGGAGCGGAAGTGCCGGAAGAACGTACGGCGCGCCACCCCGGCCGTCGCCGCGATGTCGTCGACCGTCGTGGCCTCGTAACCCCGCTCGGCGAACAGGTGCATGGCCGCCGACGCGAGGTCCTGGCGCACCCGGTGGCGCTGGGCCGCGGCGCGACGGCCGTTCGCGGTCTCAGGTGGGTCGGACTTCGCGGGCTGGGACATGTGGGGAACGTAACACGGCGCGGCCCCCCGTCCGGCGGCCGGGGGGAAACGTCCCCAGTCCGCCGGACGACCGCGGTCCGACCTGCGCTCACGCCCGCCGGACGGCGCGCCGCCGGTGTCGGCGCGGCGCTCGGTGCCGTGCCCTGTTCCGCTGCCGGGGCGCGCCTCAGCGCCGGGCATACTCGCGGAAGCCGCGGCCGGTCTTACGGCCCAGGCAGCCCGCGGACACCAGGTGTTCCAGCAGCGGCGCGGGCGCCAGGCCCGGATCGCGGAACTCCTCGTGCAGCACCTGCTCGATCGCCAGCGACACGTCCAGGCCCACCACGTCGAGCAGTTCGAACGGGCCCATCGGATAGCCGCCGCCGAGCTTCATCGCCGCGTCGATGTCGTCCACGCTCGCGTAGTGGTCCTGGACCATCTTCACCGCGTTGTTGAGGTACGGGAACAGCAGCGCGTTCACGATGAAACCGGCCCGGTCGCCGCAGTCCACCGCGTGCTTGCTGACCGCGCCGCACACCTGGTGCACCGTCGCCCGCACGTCGTCCGCGGTCAGCACCGTGTGCACGACCTCGACCAGCTTCATCGCGGGCGCCGGGTTGAAGAAGTGCATTCCGACGACGTCCTGCGGGCGCCCGGTGGCCCGCGCGACCGCGACCACCGGCAGCGACGAGGTGGTGGTGGCCAGCACCGCGCCCGGCTTGCAGACCTTGTCGAGCGTCTGGAAGAGCTGCTGCTTGACCGCCAGATCCTCCGCCACCGCCTCCACCACCAGGTCGGCGTCGGCGAAGGAGTCGTACGAACCGGACGGCGACACCCGCGCCACCGCCGCGTCCCGCTGCTCCTGGGTCAGCCGGCCCTTGGTGACCGAGCGGTCCAGCGACTTCGCCAGCCGCGCCACCGCCGATTCCGCCTTCTCCTGGGTACGGGCGGCCACCACGACGTCGAAGCCCGCCTTCGCGAAGACCTCGGCGATACCGGTCGCCATCGTGCCGGACCCCGCGACGCCCACCGCGCGCACCGGCCGCCCGGCCGGCCGGGTGTCCCCGGCGCCCGGAGTCTCCGCGTCCGGCACCACGACCGCGCTGCCCGGCGCCTGGTAGCTGTAGAAACCCCGGCCCGACTTACGGCCCCGCAGCCCGGCCGCCGTGAGCTGCTTGAGCACCGGCGCGGGGGCGTGCAGCCGGTCGTGGGACGCCTCGTACATCGCCTCGAGGACGGTCGTGGCGGTGTCGACGCCGATCAGGTCGAGCAGCGCCAGCGGGCCCATCGGCAGCCCGCAGCCCAGCCGCATCGCCGCGTCGATGTCCTCGCGGGTGGCGTACCGCGCCTCGTACATCGCCGCCGCCTGGTTGAGATAGCCGAACAGCAGGCCGTCGGCGATGAAGCCCGGCCGGTCGCCGACCGGCACCGGCTCCTTGCCGAGGCTCCGCACGAGGGCGGTGACGGCCGCCGTGGTCTCCGGCGACGTCAGGACCGTCGACACGACCTCGACCAGCTTCATCGCGGGCGCGGGCGCGAAGAAGTGCAGCCCCAGCACCCGGTCGGGGCGGGAGGTCTCGGCCGCCAGCCGGGTCACGGACAGGGCGTTCGTGCCGGTCGCCAGGATCGCGTCCGGCTTGGCCAGCCGGTCAAGCTCGGTGAAGACCTCACGCTTGATGTCGTAGCGCTCGTCGACCACCTCGATCACCAGATCCGCCTCGGCGGCGGCCCGCAGATCGGGGAACGTACGGAAGCGGGCCAGCGCGTCGCCGCGCTCCGCCTCGGTGCTCCGGCCGCGCTCCACGGCGCGCGCCGTGGAACGCTCCAGCGCCGTGACCGCGCGGCGCGCCGCGCTCTGGTCGATGTCGATGCCGATCACCTCGTGACCGGCGCGGGCCATGACCTCGGCGATGCCGGTGCCCATGGTGCCCAGGCCCACGACGGCGACGGTCGCCAGGGGCGCCGCGCTCGCGGCGGGGGGTGAGGATGCGGTCGCTGACGATGAGGGTGTGGACGGACGGTCCATCGCGTGACTCCAGACGCTGGGGAGACCGGAGCGCGCCACGCGCGCACACGGCTGAAGGAGTGAGGTGGAGTCGCGGGCCGGAAGTGCAGGGGTGCGTGCCCGCGCGAAGAGATAGGCGAGCCCTGTCCCGGGGCCGCGCCGCGATGATGCCGAACCGACGAGTGTTCCCGTCCACGGCGGCTGCGTCACCGACCACCGTGCACGTCCCCCGAGCGTAACCGGCGAGTAACTTCCCCGCCAGTCCTGTGCCCATGTGATCTGCGCCGCCCCCATCTGAGCGCCCCACCCCCACCGGCCGCTGGTCCGGGAACGACCGATCCGCCCCGCCGGGGCGGGGCAGCCGCAGATCAGACACAGCCTCGCGCCCCTGAAAAGATCGGCTCGCCGTCCGAACGCAGTGGGTGTGCCCCGTCAGGGGCGCGGGGAACTGCGCGGCCCACCCCCACCGGCCGGTGGTCCGGGAACGACCGATCTGCCCCGCCGGGGCGGTAACGGGCAACTCGGCTCCTACAGTGGGGAGATGGACGTCGAGACCCGTGAACGCCTCGCTCGCAAGCTCACCGCCGTGGGCGAACCGTTGGAGGTGAGGGAGGCGGCCGCCGTGGAGTTGGCGGAAGCGGGAGACCGGCGGGCTTTCGAGACGCTGGCGTTGTTGCTGAACTACCGGGACGAGTCGCGGGCGAGCCGCGCCGCCGAGGCGCTGGCGCGGCTGGCGGACCCGCGGACCGGGCGGGCCGCCGCCGCGCTGGCCACCAACGAACTGCGGGTCGCGTACGCGCTGCCCGCCATCCGCCTCCTGGTCCGGATGCGGGCGCCCGAGGCCGTACCGGCGCTCACCACCACCCTGGAGCGGCTGCTCGCCCGGCCGACCCCCGCGCCCCACGAACGCATCGCGCTGGCCTGCGTGGAGGGCCTGGGCGCACTGTGCCCGCGGCAGGCGCCCCCCGCCGCCCGGCACGCGCTGCGCGCCGCGACCGCCCACCCGCCACTGGCCCCGGCCGCCCGCGCGGCGCTGGCCGACGCCTAGGGCCTGACGCCTGTCCGGAACCGCGCGAGGTCATAGCAGCGTGAGCTGGGTGTTCTCCGCGGCGGGCCGTGCCGCCGGCACCTGGTCGCCGGACACACCCGCCTCCGGCTCGCCCGGCTTCCGGAAGCGCCGCGTGCCCTCGCGATGCGCGGGCCCGCAGCCGAACTCCGTGGCGAATTCGTGGACTTGGCGGGTGACCCGGCGCTGGTACCACGTCGGGGCGTACGCGCCGCCCGCGTACATCGTCTCGTAGCGCCGTACGAGATGCGGGTGGTGCCGGCCGAGCCACGCCATGTACCACTCGCGGGCGCCCGGCCGCAGATGGAGCACCAGGGGCGTGATCGAGGCGGCGCCCGCCGAGGCGATGGCGCGGACGGTGGCCCGCAACTGCTCGGGGGAGTCGCTGAGAAAGGGCAGGACGGGCGCCATCAGCACGGTGGGCGGCAGCCCGTTCGCCCGCAGGGTGCGGCAGACCGCCAGCCGGGTCTCGGGGGAAGGCGTACCCGGTTCCACGCTGCGCCACAGCTCGCCGTCGGTGAAGCCGACCGACAGCGCGATGGACACATCGGTGACGCCGGCGGCCTGCCGCAGCAGTTCCAGGTCGCGGAGGATCAGCGAGCCCTTGGTGAGGATCGAGAAGGGGTTGGCGCGGTCGCGCAGCGCGGCGATGATGCCGGGCATCAACTGATACCGGCCCTCCGCGCGCTGGTAGCAGTCCACGTTCGTGCCCATCGCGATGTGCTGGCCCTGCCAGCGCGCCGACGCCAGCTCCCGGCGCAGCAGCTCCGGCGCGTTGGTCTTCACCACGATCTGCGAGTCGAAGTCGATCCCGGTGTCGAGATCGAGATAGCTGTGCGTCTTGCGCGCGAAGCAGTACACGCAGGCGTGGCTGCACCCGCGGTACGGGTTGACCGTCCACTCGAAGGGCATGCGGGACGCCCCCGGCACCCGGTTGATGATCGACTTCGCCCGTATCTCGTGGAAGGTGATGCCGCGGAAGCCCGGCGTGTCGAAGGTCCGGGTGACCGCGTCGGCGCCGAACAGCGCGGGCGCGCCACCGGCCGCCGCGTCGTCACCGCTCAGATGGTCCCAGCGCATCGCGCCCTCCTCCGGTTGTCTCCGGCCGGCCGTCTCCGGTCGCCCGTCCCTCCACAATAGAACACAGATTCGATAAGCGCGTGTGGTTGGCTTGTGCGGCGCGCCGGGAAGGCGCGCGACCTGGCACGGACCTGAGGAGAAGTCATGGCGCTGGTCGAGGCCACCACGGAGCGGATCGTCGACGCGGAGCCGGAGCGGGTGTACGCCGCCGTCGCCGACTACGCGGGCACCCGCGGCCGGGTGCTCCCTGAGCAGTTCAGCGAGTACGAGGTCCGGGAGGGCGGCCACGGCGCGGGCACCGTCGTCCACTGGAAGCTCCAGGCCACCAGCAAGCGGATCCGCGACTGCCTCTTCGACGTCTCCGCGCCCGCCGCGGACACGCTGGTCGAGACCGACCGCAATTCGACGCTCGTGAACACCTGGACGGTCACCCCGTCGGGCGAGGGCCGCAGCAAGGTCGTCGTCGTCACCACCTGGCAGGGCGCGAGCGGCGTCGGCGGCTTCTTCGAGCGCACCTTCGCGCCCAAGGGCCTCGGCCGTATCTACGACGCGCTGCTCGCCTCGCTGGCCGCCGACGTCGAGAAGAAGTGAGGCGCCGAGCGGGATGGGGCCGAGCGGAGTGGGGTCGAGCGGGATGGGGCCGAGTGGAGTGGGGCCGAGTGGAGTGGGGCCGAGTGGAGTGAAGTGAGGGGAGTGCACCGCGGGGGAGTGAAGTCCCTTACGGTGCCGCTGGTTTCGTGATCGTTCACTGATACGGGTGGTTTCGCGTACTTCCTGAGAATCGTCGCGCTTGCTCGTCGTTGTCGCTTAATGCGGGAAACGGTGGCCAGGCAGGCGCGACGAGGGGAGTGGCAGTGGGTGGCAGCACGCTGATCGAGCGTCCGGCGGCCGTGGACGACGAACGGCCGGGGGAGGGGACCGGGGGCGCGGCCGAGGAGGCGGGCGGCGCCTCGGGACCGCCCGGCGGCAACGGCGCCGCGGTCGACCTCACACCGCGCCGGGTCCGGCTGGTCTTCGTCGGCCTGATGCTGGCGCTGCTGCTGGCCGCGCTCGACCAGATGATCGTGGCCACCGCCCTGCCGAAGATCGTCGGCGAGTTGCACGGCCTCGACAAGATGTCCTGGGTCGTCACCGCCTATCTGCTGGCGTCCACCATCGGACTGCCGATCTACGGCAAGCTCGGCGACCTCTTCGGCCGCAAGATCGTCTTCCAGTTCGCGATCATGACCTTCGTCATCGGCTCCGCGCTGGCCGCATGGTCGCGCACCATGGACGAACTCATCGCCTTCCGCGCCATCCAGGGCATCGGCGGCGGCGGACTGATGATCGGCGTGCAGGCGATCATGGCCGACATCGTGCCGCCGCGGGAACGCGGGCGCTACATGGGCCTGATCGGCGCCGCCTTCGGCCTCGCGTCGGTCGCGGGACCGCTGCTCGGCGGCTTCTTCACCGACCACGCCTCCTGGCGCTGGTGCTTCTCCATCAACGTGCCCTTCGGCCTGGTCACCCTCGTCGTGATCAGCCTCGTGCTGAAACTCCCCAAGCCCGCCGTCCGGCCCCGCCTCGACGTGCTCGGCGCCCTGCTGCTGGCCGTCGGCTCCACCTGCCTGGTGCTCGTCACCACCTGGGGCGGCTCCAAGTACGGCTGGCAGTCCCGGGAGATCCTCGGCCTCGGCGCGGGCGCCGTGGTCAGCGCGCTGCTCTTCGTGCTCGTCGAGCGGTTCGCCGCGGAACCGGTCATCCCCTTGCGGCTGTTCCGCGACGGGGTCTTCAACACCACCGCCCTGATCGGCGGGATCGTCGGCGTCGCCCTGTTCGGCGCGGCCAGCTATCTGCCGACCTTCCTCCAGATGGTCGACGGCGCGAGCGCCACCGGATCAGGGCTCCTCATGCTGCCGATGATGATGGGCGTCGTCCTCGCCTCCATCGTCGGCGGGCAGTTGATCAGCAGGACAGGGCGCTACAAGATCTTCCCGATCATCGGCGGCGCCCTGTCGACGGCCGGCATGTATCTGCTGTCGCTGATGGACGCCGACACCCCGCAGGCCGAGTACAGCGTCTACATGGCCGTACTCGGCCTCGGCATCGGCCTGATGCTGCCCGTGCTGGTGCTCGCCGTGCAGAATTCGGTGCGCCCCACCGACATCGGCGCGGCCACCAGCGCCAACAACTACTTCCGGCAGATCGGCGGTTCGGTCGGCGCGGCCGTCTTCGGCACGCTCTTCGCCGACCGCCTCGCCAAGCGCCTCGCGGTCGAACTCCCCAAGGGCGCCCACCTGCCCGACGCCCAGTCGGTCACCCCCCAACTGGTCCGCACACTCCCCGCGGCTGTGCGCGACGGGTACGTCAACGCGTACGCCGAGGCCATGCCGCGGATCTTCCTCTACCTGGTGCCGGTGCTCGCGCTCGGCTTCCTCTTCGCCTTCCTCCTCAAGGAGAAACCCCTGGTGACCCAGCACGGCCCCGCTTCCCCGACGACCACGTACGACGGCGACACCGCCACCGACACCCTCACCGGCGCCGACGGCGCGCCCGGCTTCACCGTGACCGACTCGGCCGTGCCGGGCGCCCGCAAGAGCTACGCGGGCGGTGTGCCCGTGTGCGGCACCGTCCAGCACTCCGACGGCAGTTCCGTCGGCCGCGCCGCGCTCACCCTGATCGACGTCACGGGACGGCAGATCGGCCGCGGCGCGACCACCGAGGACGGCCGGTACGCGCTGAGCACCCCGGGCAGCGGCAGCTATGTGCTGATCGCCGCCGCGGGCGGCCACCAGCCGCAGGCCGTCAGCATCACCGTCGCCGACCGCCCGGTCGAACTCGACGTGGTGCTCGGCGGCGCCGGACGCCTGGCGGGCGCCGTGCGCACCGCGGACGGCACCCCGGTCAGGGACGCCATCGTGACCCTGACCGACATCCGCGGCGACGTCGTGGCGACCTCCCGCAGCGGACGCGAAGGCGCCTACGTCCTGAGCGAGTTGGTGGCGGGCGAGTACACGCTGGCGGCCAGCGCGCCCGCCTTCAGGCCCGCCGCGCTGCCGGTGTCGGTGCAGGCGTCGCGGGAGACCCGGCAGGACGTGGAGCTGGCGGGCGGCGCGGTGCTGCGCGGGACCGTACGCGCCCCCGGCGGGCGGCTGGTCGAGGACGCGCGGGTCACGCTGCTGGACGCGGCGGGCAATGTCGTGGACTCGGTCACCACCGGCCCCGACGGGCACTTCCGCTTCGTGGACCTCGCCGCCGGTGAGTACACGGTGATCGCCGCCGGTTACCCGCCGGTCGCCACCGTCCTCCAGGTCGCGGGCGGCGGCAGGACCGAGCGGGACCTCCAGCTCGGACACGCCGACTAGGGCCTGTCCGGCGGATACGTCGGTCACGCCGGATACGTCGGGGCACGCCGACGAGGACCGTGCCGCCGCCGTACCCGCCGTGGACGCGCGGCCGTATCCACCGCCGTACGGAACGGGCAGTGACCCTTACTCCACAAGAGTGAGGGTCACTGCCCGTTGCCGTTCCCGGTCACCGCGGCCCTCGGGCGCCGGTCGGCCGGTCGGACAGCAGGCCGTGCAGGTCGGACAGCCTGCCGGTCAGCGCCCGGCCGGTGCCGCGCCGTCCGGCCTGCCGCTGCCGTCCACGTCGTTCTTGTTGCACTGCGTGCCGCGGATCAGCGCGTACGTGCCGCCGATCCGGTACGTGCCGGGCGAGGGCGCGTACAGCCGCGTCCAGTCGCCGTCCTGGATGAGACAGCCGTGCTTGTTGTCGTTGGCGCCCTCGATGCCCAGCACCGGGGACCACGGGATGCGCAGGATCACCGAGCCGCTGGTCGGCATCGTCACGGTCAGCTCGGCCGGACTCGCCTCGTCCACGATCGCGGGCGGATCGGCCAGCGGATCGGCGTTCGCGACCCTGTAGAGCTTCCAGTAGTCGTCGTGCCAGACCGGCGTCAGCCAGCTCTGGCCCGCCGCCACGATCTTGGCCTCGGCCACCGCCGCGCCGTCCGGGGTGTCCGACGGCAGCACCACGTACCCGACGCTCCAGCGCTGGAGCCACTGCCGGTAGGTCTCCGCGGTCAGCGTGCCGTCGTAGAAGAGCGGATTGCGCTCGACGTCCGCCTGCCGGTTCCAGCCGCGCGCCAGGTTGACGTGCGGGGCCAGGCCCGACGCCTCCCAGTGCGAGCGCAGCGGTACGACCTCGACCCGGCCCTTGTCCGCGCGCACCTTGGTGAGCTGCGCGATCAGCGGCGCCGCGTGCTCGACCGTGGACGAGGGCGCCGAGGTGTTCACCAGGTCCACCACGGGCTTGGAGATCTGCCAGCCCGCGACGCCCAGGAAGGCCAGGTAGAGCATCAGCGCCATCCGGCCGCCCCTGGTCCACGCCATGGCCACGATCAGCAGCACGGTGCCGCCGAACAGCAGGGCCAGCCGCTCCACGTTGCTGCCGATCGGCGACGGGATGACGTACGTCAGCGCGACACCGGCCGCGTAGATCCAGCTGCCGACGCGTACGACGCGCCATTCGCGCGGCACCACCAGGGCGATCGCCACGGCCGTGGCGAAGGGGATGATGGCGAAGAACCACTTGAAGGGCTGCACCCCGTAGAAGGGGAAGAGCAGCGAGGTCGCGCCGACCACCAGGGGCGGGCAGACCGCCATCACATACGCGTCCTTGCGGCGCCCGGTGAGGAACAGCGCCGCCGCGACCACCAGGATGAAGAGCCCCGCGACCGGGCTGCACATGGTGGCCAGCGCGCCCATCAGCGTGGCGGTCAGCACCCGCGGGGTGCGGCGCGCGCCTACCGGCGGGTCGGTGGGGAACAGCAGCAGCGTGGCGATCAGACCGAACAGGACGCCCAGCGCGAAGGTGACCCGCCCGGAGAGCACGTCACCCCAAAGAGCGAACGCCGTCCACAGCGCGGGCAGCATCGGGCGCTTGATCCGGGCCCGGATCAGCAGTAGCGTCGCCGCCGTCGTGGACAAGGTGCCCGCGATCACGGCGGTGGTTCGCACCCCGAGCCCGGCCATGATGTACGGCGACAGAATGCTGTACGACGCGGGGTGCATGCCGCCGTACCAGGACAGGTTGTACGAGGCGGAGGGGTGGGCCCTTATGAAGTCCGTCCAGGCGTACTGCGCGGCCATGTCGCCGGAGTCCTTGGCCAGGAAATAGGCCCAGATCACATGCAGGACCGCGGCGAGCACCGTGGCGGCCACGACAGGATTGCGCAGGTCGACCCGCCGGAAAAGGGCCCCCGGTCCCCTCATGGCGGTCCAGCGCGCAGGCTGCCAGGTGGTCACGTGGCCTCTTCCAGTCGCGGATGCGGTGCGCCCCGGCCGGCATCCCTTCCGGCGAGGGGGTCGAACTCCACCGACGTGAGAGAGTTCGAACAGAGGGTTTGGACGCTAGCACGGGCAGTTTGGTTGCTCGCGCGCGGGCGTGCGCCCGGATTCGTACTTTCCCTCCCCTGGCACCCGGACCGGTCGTACCGTGGTTAACGGCATCGTAGATCTTGTGCCGGGGCGGTTCCCACCGCACTCCGGCCCCGGACCGCGGGGCCGAGGGAAGGAGCCCGACGAACCATGGACCGCCGTCAACCGCCGGAGCCGTCCGGACGTATCCCGCTCGCGGTGATCGTCGTGGACGCCGCCGGGCTGGTGTCGCACTGGAGTACGGGTGCGCGCCGGCTGTTCGGCTGGACACGGGAAGAGGCCGTCGGGCGGAACGCGCTCGACCTCTTACCGGTGGGCGGCGCACTCGACGTGCCCCCGGACGCCGCCCCGGGCGGCGGCACGGCGGGCACCGCGTACCCGTACGACGTCACCGGGCCCGACCTGGAGTCCTCGCTGGCCGGTGCCAGCTCCTACCCGACGGCGGGGCGCGCCCGGTTGTACGACTGCGTGCGGCGCACGGACGCCGACGGCGACGGGCGTGTCCCCCTGGACGTGCTGTGGTGGGCCTACCCGCTGGTCGGTCCGGGCCCCGAGCGGCTGCTCGTGCTGGCCACCGACGCCTCCTCAGCGGCCGGTTCCTCCGCCGCTGCCGGGACGCCCTCCGCGATGACCGACCCCGACGCGGCGGCGACCGACAGGTCGGGGGCGGCGGACTGCTCGGAGCGGATAGCGCCCGGCTTCGCGCTGCACACCGAATTCCCCGGCTCCGACCAGCTCGCCAGGCAACTGCCCGAGATCCTGCCGAGCATGAATCCGCTGGAGAGCGGGCGGATCGTGGCGCAGGTGCTGGAACTGGGCTATCCGGTGCTGGAGATAAGCCAGCACGACCGGGTGCCGGTCACCCCGGACTGGGGCGTGCCGCGCCGGGCCGAGCGGCAGGCCAGACGGCGCGCCGCCGAGGCCGCCGCGGCGGCCGACCCGCGGGCCGTCCCGGCCGAGGAGTTGGCGCCCGACCTCGAATACGCGGCGGTCCGCGAACACCTCGAATTCCTCAACGAGGTGAGCGGCCGGATCGGCACCTCGCTGGATCTGGCCAGGACCATTCAGGAAGTCAGCGCGGCCGTCGTGCCGCGCTTCACTGATGTTGCGGGCACATATCTGCGCGAGCAGGTGCTGGCGGGTGAGGGCTTCCCCGACGGGCCGCCCGATGTCACCACCATGTGGTACCGCGTGGCGGTCGAGCACACCGACGAACCGGGCCGCTGGGACGACGTGGTGCCGGTCGGCGAGTCCATGCCCTTCCCCGCGCAGACGCCGTTCTTCCAGTGCATGACCACCGGCGACCCGGTGCTCGTGCCGCGGATCAGCGAGCCGATGGGCAACGCGATCGCCGCGCAGTTCCCCAAGCGCGACATCAGCCCGCTGATCAACAACCGCTCGATGCTCGTCGTCCCGCTGAAGGCGCGCGATGTGGTGCTGGGCTTCATGATCCTGCTGCGCCACCGCGAGCGGGCGGTGTTCAACGACATGGACCGCGTGACGGGCGCGGAACTGGCCGCCCGCGCCGGGCTCGTCCTCGACAACGCGCGCATGTACACGTATCAGGAGAATGTCGCCGACACCCTCCAGGACAGCATGCTGCCGCACATCGCGCCGCGGATGCCGGGGTGTGACGTGGCGACCCGCTACCTGCCGGGCGAGCGGCTGGGCCGGGTCGGCGGCGACTGGTTCGACAGCATCAAGCTGCCCGGCTCGCGGCTGGCGCTGGTGGTCGGCGACGTGATGGGCCACGGGCTGAACTCGGCCGCGATGATGGGCCAGTTCCGTACCGCCGTGCAGACCATGGCCGGGCTCGACATGCCACCGGCCCAACTGCTGCGCAATCTGGACGACCTGGCGCAGCGGCTCGGCGAGCAGTATCTGGCGACCTGCCTCTACGCGGTCTACGACCCGGTCGAGTCCGATCTGCTGATCGCCAACGCGGGACACATCCCGCCGGTGCTGGTCCGCGCCGTCGACGGCCGCAGCGAGCTGCTCGACGTGCCCACGGGCGCGCCGCTGGGCGTCGGCGGGGTGCCGTTCGAGACGGTACGGGTGCCGGTCGCGCCCGGCGACCGGCTCATCCTGTGCACCGACGGCCTGGTGGAGGTGCGCGGCCAGGACATCGGCACCGGTCTGGCCGCGCTGTGCGAGAGCGCCGCGCACCCGGCCGCGTCGATGGACGACGCCTGCGACACGATCATCCGCGCGCTCAACCCGCGCGGCGGTCGCAAGGACGACGTGGCGCTGCTGATGGCCCGGCTCAACGGCATCCCGCGGCACGACGTGAGGACCTGGGAGCTGGAGCCGGAGCCGCGCGAGGTGGCGCGGGCCCGCGGTCTGGTCCGCGAGACGCTGCTCGGCTGGGACCTGGCGGAGATGTCGGAGACGGCGGAGCTGCTGGTCGGCGAGGTGGTCACCAACGCGGTGCGGCACGCGCACACCCGGCGGATCGGGCTGCGGCTCGTCCGCGCGGGCGCGCTGCTGTGCGAGGTGACGGACGACGACCACGCCGTCCCCGTCCTGCTGAGCGCCGGGCCCGACGACGAGGGCGGGCGCGGCATGCGGATCGTCAGCAGGCTCGCCCGCGAGTGGGGGACCAGCCGCTTCGCGCAGGGCAAGTCCGTCTGGTTCGAGCAGCCGCTGCCGGGCCGGAGGCGCTGATCCCGCCGGCGCGGTCGGTTCCGTCCGAGGCGTTCAATACGCCGCTGTCGTCGGTTCCGTCCGTGGCGTCGGTTCCGTCCGTGGCGTCGATGACGTCGGCGCCGTCGATTCCGCCCGGGCCGTTGACTCCGAAGTGACGGTCCGGTAGCTCCTGATGCGGGCACGGTCGGCGGCCGTGCCTGTGCCTTTTCTACGATCGCGGTCCTGGGGAGTGGTGAGTACGCGTGAACGTGTCCAGCGGGTATGAGCAGGCGTGGGAGAGTTTCTGGCAGGACGCGCCCCACGAGCCCGGCGGAGTCTTCTGGGACTGCGACCCCGAGCTCGCGGCGGAACAGCACTACCCGCACTTCCGGGCGTACTTCGACCCCGGCCTTCCGGTGGTGGACCTCGGCTGCGGGAACGGGACGCAGACCCGCTTCCTGGCCGAGCGGTACGACCGGGTGGTCGGCGTGGACCTCTCGCGGGAGGCGATCGACCGGGCCAGGCGCGACGATCCGCACGGGGTGGCGGAGTACCAGCGGCTGGACGCGGTGGACACCGACGCGGTGGAGCGGCTGCACGAGGAGATCGGCGACGCCAACGTCTACATGCGCGGGGTGCTGCACCAGTGCGAGCCGGAGGACCGCGGGCGGCTGGCGGACGGCATAGCGGTGCTCACCGGGCACCGCGGCCGGGCCTTCGCGCTGGAGCTGGCGGAGGCGGCCAAACCGGTGCTGATGGGGCTCGCGCAGGGGCCCGCCGGGCCGCCGCAGAAGCTCGGGGCGATCTTCGCGCACGGCATCGCGCCCGGCGAGGTGTCGGACGCGGCGCTGCCCGGATTCTTCCGGGCCGCCGGGCTCGAAGTGCTGGCCGACGGTGAACAGCCCCTGGTGACAACGGAGTTCAGGGTGGACGGGACTCGCATAGAGATACCGTCGAAATGGCTGGTGGCGGGCCGTACCGGCTGATTCCCCCACCCGCTTCACTGGTCTGGACCACTGAAGTTATCCACAGGCCGGGCCCGGCCCTGGTGCGCCCTCCGGCCGCCGCGTAACGTGACGCAACATGAAGATCCTGATCTCGGCGGACATGGAAGGCGCGACGGGTGTCACCTGGCCCGCCGACGTGCTGCCCGGCAGCGAGCAGTGGCAGCGCTGCCGCCATATGTTCACCTCCGACGTCAACGCCGCCGTCGCGGGCTTCTACGACGGCGGCGCGGACGAGGTGCTGGTCAACGAGGCGCACTGGACCATGCGCAATCTCCTGCTGGAGAAGCTGGACGAGCGCGCCCAGATGCTCACCGGCCGCCACAAGGACCTGTCCATGGTCGAGGGCGTCCAGCACGGAGACGTGGACGGCATCGCCTTCGTCGGCTACCACACCGGCGCCGGGACCGAGGGAGTCCTCGCCCACACCTACCTCGCCAACTCCATCACCGGCGTGTGGGTCAACGGCGTCGCCGCCAGCGAGGGCAGGCTCAACGCGCTGGTCGTCGCCGAGTACGGCGTCCCCGTGGTGCTGGTGACCGGCGACGACAGGACCGGGATCGACGCCGAGGGGTACGCGCCGCAGGCCCGTACCGTCGCGGTGAAGGACTACGTGTCGCGTTACGCGGCCGTCTGCCGCCCGCCCGCGCGCACCGCCGCCGACATCCGGGCCGCCGCCAAGGACGCCGCCGCGCTGGCCGTGCGCCACGAGCCCGCGCAGGCCGGGCCCTTCACCGTCGAGCTGGAATTCGACGCCGTCCACCTGGCCGGGGCCGCCACCGTGGTGCCCGGCGTGGAGCGGACGGGGGAGCGGCGTGTCGCCTACACGCTGCCCACGATGTACGAGGGCATCAGGGCCTTCAAGGCGGTCACCACACTCGTGTCGCAAGCGGTGGAGGAGCAGTATGGCTGAGCGGACCGCCGAGCGAGACGTCCGGCACGACGCCGTGGACGCGCGGGCACTCGACGAGGTCGTGACCTTCACGTCCGACCTCATCAGGATCGACACCACCAACCGCGGCGGCGGCGACGGCAACGAACGGCCCGCCGCCGAATACGTCGCCCAGCAGCTCTCCGACGCCGGGATCGCAGCGCAGATCGTGGAATCCGCGCCCGGCCGCGCCAACGTGCTCGCCCGGATCGCCGGCAGCGACCCGGCCGCCGACGCGCTGCTCGTCCACGGCCACCTGGACGTCGTGCCCGCCGAGGCCGCCGACTGGACCGTGCACCCCTTCTCCGGCGAGATCAGGGACGGCGTCGTCTGGGGCCGCGGCGCCATCGACATGAAGAACATGGACGCGATGGTGCTCGCCACCGTCCGCGCCTGGGCCCGTACCGGACACCGCCCCACCCGCGACATCGTGCTCGCCTTCACCGCCGACGAGGAGGACAGCGCCTCCTACGGCTCCGGCTTCCTCACCGAGAAGCACGCCGACTTCTTCGAGGGCTGCACCGAAGGCATCAGCGAATCCGGCGCCTTCACCTTCCACGCCGGCGACGACCTGCGGATCTATCCCGTCGCCGCGGGCGAGCGCGGCACCGCCTGGCTCAAGCTCACCGCACACGGCAAGGCGGGCCACGGCTCCAAGGTCAACCGGGACAACGCGGTCAGCCGACTGGCTGGCGCCATCGCCCGGATCGGCGAGTACGACTGGCCCGTCCGCCTCACCGCCACCGTCACCGCCGCGCTCACCGAACTGGCCGCGCTCTACGGCGTCCCCGCCGACCAGGCCGCCCTGGACGACGTCGACACCCTCCTCGAACGGCTCGGCGCGGCGGCCGACCTGGTCAGGCCCACCGTCCGCAACAGCGCCAACCCGACGATGCTGCAAGCCGGTTACAAGGTCAATGTGATCCCCGGCTCCGCCACCGCCTACGTCGACGGACGCATGCTGCCCGGTGCCGAGGACGAGTTCGCCGCCACCATGGACCGGCTCACAGGACCCGACGTCGACTGGGAGTTCCACCACCGCGAGATCCCGCTCCAGGCCCCGGTCGACTCCCCGACCTACGCCGCGATGCGCGAGTCGCTGGAACACTTCGACCCGCAGGCGCACGTCGTGCCCTACTGCATGTCCGGCGGCACCGACGCCAAGCAGTTCTCCCGGCTCGGCATCACCGGCTACGGCTTCTCACCGCTGCGGCTGCCCCCCGGCTTCGACTACCAGGCGCTCTTCCACGGCGTGGACGAGCGAGTGCCCGTCGACGCGCTGCACTTCGGCGTCCACGTCCTCGACCGCTTCCTGCGCGCCACGGGAACGGAGGCCGGAGCGTGACCACGACCACCGGGAGCACCACCCCGCACGGCGCCTGGCCCTCACCCGTCGACGCCACCACGGCCGCCGCACACGACGGCAGCCCCGAATTCGTCGGCATCGTCGGCGACGACGTCTGGTGGACCGCGCCCCGCCCCGCCGAAGGGGGCCGCCGCGCGCTGATCCGCCGCAGGCCCGACGGCACCGAGGAATGCCCGCTGCCCGCGCCGTGGAACGTCCGCAGCCGCGTCATCGAATACGGCGGCACCCCCTGGGCGGGCGCCGTCGTGGACGGCGCCCCGCTGGTGGTCTTCGCCAACTTCGCCGACCAGCGGCTCTACGCCTTCCGCCCCGACGAGCCGCAGACCCCGCCGCGCCCGCTGACCCCGGTCGGCGCCGTCGGCGGCGGACTGCGCTGGGCCGACCTGACACTGCACCGCGAGCGCGGTGAGGTCTGGGGAGTCCTGGAGGAGTTCACCGGCGACAAGCCCACCGACGTACGCCGCGTGCCCGCCGCCGTACCGCTCGACGGCTCCGCCGCCGACGACCGCGCGGCCGTACGCGAACTCGCCCCCGCCACGCACCGGTTCGTCACGGGACCGCGCCTGTCGCCCGACGGCACGCGGGCCGCCTGGACCGCCTGGGACCACCCGCTGATGCCCTGGGACGGCACCGAACTGCGGATCGCCGACGTCACCGCCGACGGCACCTTCACCGCCGCCCGCACCCTGATCGGCGGCCCCGAGGAATCGGTCACCCAGGTCGGCTGGGCGGCCGACGGCACCCTGCTCGCCGCCACCGACCGCACCGGCTGGTGGAATCTGCACCGCGTCGACCCGGCCACCGGCGAAGCCGTCAACCTCTGCGCACGCCAGGAGGAATTCGGCAACGCGCTGTGGAAACTCGGCCACCACTGGTTCGCCCCGCTCGACGACGGCCTGATCGCCGTCCTGCACGGCGTCGGCGCCCTGCGGCTCGGCCTGCTCGACCCCGCCACCGGCGAGGTCACCGACGCCCCCGGGCACTGGACCGAGTGGAATGCGACCCTCGCCGCGTCCGGCAGCCGCGTCATCGGCGTCGCGGGCAGCGCCCGCACCTCGTACGAACTGGTCGAGTTGGACGTCAAGACCGGCCGCACCCGCGTCATCGGCAGCGCGCACCACGACACGGTCGACCCCGCCTACGTGCCCGACGCCCTGGCCAGGACCTTCACCGGCCCCGGCGGGCGCGAGGTGCACGCGCAGGTCTACCCGCCGCGCAGTCCGCTGGTCACCGCCGAAGGACCCGCGCCCTACGTCATCTGGGTGCACGGCGGACCCACCAGCCGCGCCGCGATGGTCCTCGACCTGGAGATCGCCTACTTCACCTCCCGCGGCATCGGCGTCGCCGAGGTCAACTACGGCGGCTCCACCGGTTACGGCCGCGCCTACCGCAACCGGCTGCGCGAACAGTGGGGCGTGGTGGACGTCGAGGACTGCGCCGCCGTCGCCGAGGGGCTGGTCGCCGAAGGCGTCGCCGACCCCGCGCGGCTGGCCATCCGCGGCGGCAGCGCCGGCGGCTGGACCAGCGCCGCGGCCCTGACCACCACCGACACCTACGCCTGCGGCACCGTCATCTACCCGATCCTCGACCTGCGCGGCTGGTCGCGGGCGGGCGGGGAGACGCACGACTTCGAGTCGGAGTACCTGGAGTCGCTGATCGGGCCGCTCGACGAGGTGCCCGAGCGCTACCGCGACCGCTCACCAGTCCACCACGGCGACCGGATAGACGTGCCGTTCCTGCTGCTCCAGGGCCTGGACGACGTGATCTGCCCGCCCGTGCAGTGCGAGCGGTTCCTGGAGGCCGTCGCCGGACGCGGCATCCCGCACGCGTATCTGACCTTCGAGGGCGAGAGCCACGGCTTCCGCCGCCTGGACACCATGGTCACCTGCCTGGAGGCCGAACTCGCCCTCTACGGGCAGGTCTTCGGCTTCACACCGGAGGGCGTCGCGCCGCTGGAGCTGCACACATGACGGAGAGTTCTACGGCTGCCGCTGCCGCCTCCTCCGCTTCCGCCGCCGACGCCACTGCCGGACGGGGCTCCGGGGGCGGACCGCGGCAGGCGGCCGGCCCGGTCGGCGGGCCGGTGCCCGCGCTGATCCGCCCCCGGCGGCTGGCGCCCGGCGACCGGATCGGCGTCGTGGCGCCCAGCGGCCCCGTACCGCGCGAACGCCTCGACGCGGGCCTCGACATCCTGCGGAGCTGGGACCTCGACCCCGTCGTGGCACCGCACGTCCTGGACGACCACCCTTCCGGCTACCTCGCGGGCACCGACCGGGCCCGCGCCGACGACCTCCAACAGGCGTGGTGCGACCCGTCGTTGGCGGCCGTGCTGTGCGCCCGCGGCGGCTACGGCGCGCAGCGCATGGTCGACCTGCTCGACTGGGACGCCATGGGCGCGGCCACACCCAAGGCGTTCATCGGCTACAGCGACATCACCGCGCTCCACGAGGCGTTCGCGACCCGGCTCGGCCTGGCCACGCTGCACGGCCCGATGGCGGCGACCGAGACCTTCCTCAAGGACGGCCCCACCCAGGACCACCTGCGGCGCACCCTCTTCACGCCCGACGAGACCCTGACGCCCACCTCCCCGACCGCCCGCACCCTCGTACCGGGCCGCGCGGCCGGGGTCACCCTCGGCGGCTGCGTCAGCCTGCTCGCCTCCGACCTCGGCACCCCGTACTCCCGCCCGTCCGCCGCGGGCGGCATCCTCGTCCTGGAGGACATCGGCGAGGAGCCGTACCGACTCGACCGCATCCTCACCCAACTCCTGCGCTCCGGCTGGCTCGACGGCGTCGCCGGAATCGTCCTCGGCTCCTGGCAGGACTGCGGCCCGTACCCCGCCGTCCGGTCCCTGATGACCGACCTCCTCGGCGGCCTCGGCGTACCGATCGTCGAGGAATTCGGCTTCGGCCACTGCGAGTCCACGCTGACCGTGCCGCTCGGAGTGCCCGCGGTGCTGGACGCGGACGCGGCGACGCTCACGTACGAGGTGCCCGCGCTCGTGTGAGGCGGCGCGGGGAGTTCTTACGGAGCGCTGACGCCCCGGCCGGGCCCGGCCCATCGGCCCGGCCGGGACCGTACGGTCGGGCCCATGCTGGTACTTGTCACGGGAGGCGCGGGCTTCATCGGCTCGCACATCGTCACCGCGCTGCGCACCGCCGGACACCGGGTACGGGTCCTCGACGCGCTGCTGCCCGCCGCCCACCGGGCCCCACCGCCGCCCGTGCCCGACGGCGTCGAATGGCGGCACGGCGACATCCGCGACCGGGCCGCCGTCGAGGAGGCCCTGCGCGGCGCCGACGCGGTCTGCCACCAGGCCGCCATGGTCGGCCTCGGCAAGGACTTCGCCGACGCCCCCGACTACGTGAGCTGCAACGACCTCGGCACCGCCGTGCTGCTCGCCGCCATGGCCGACGCGGGCGTACGGTCGCTCGTCCTCGCCGGGTCGATGGTCGTCTACGGCGAAGGACGTTACGAGTGCGCGCGGCACGGCGTCGTACGGCCGGGGCCGCGACAGGTCGCCGACCTCGACGCGGGCCGCTTCGAACCGCCGTGCCCCCGCTGCGGCGAACCGCTCGCGCCCGGCCTCGTCGACGAGGACGCGCCCGCCGACCCCCGCAACGTCTACGCCGCCACCAAGCTCGCCCAGGAACACCTCGCCGCCGCCTGGGCCCGCGCCGCCGACGGCCGGGCCGTCTCCCTGCGCTACCACAATGTCTACGGGCCCGGCATGCCCCGCGACACCCCCTACGCCGGTGTCGCCGCCCTCTTCCGCTCCGCCCTCGCCCGCGGCGAGGCCCCGGCCGTCTTCGAAGACGGCCGCCAGCGCCGGGACTTCATCCACGTCGCCGATGTGGCCGCCGCCAATGTCGCCGCCCTCGCCCGGCTCGGCGACCGGCCGCCCGGCGGCCTGCGCCCCTACAACATCGCCACCGGCACGCCGAGGACCGTCGGCGAGATGGCCACCGTCCTGTCCGCCGCCACCGGGGGGCCCGCGCCCCGCGTCACCGGGGCGTACCGGCTCGGCGACGTCCGCCACGTCACGGCCTCCGCGGCCCGCGCCCACCACGAACTCGCCTGGTCCCCCCGCGTCCCCTTCACCCAGGGCGTCACCGACTTCGCCCACGCCCCCCAACGCCCGTCGGCCTAGCCGGTCAGGCCCCCCATCCCGCAGGCGGCTGCGCCCCCGAGCGCGCGGGAACTGCGCGAGCAACCCACCACCGGCCGGTGGTCCGGGGACGACCGACTTGCCCCCTGCCCCTGAAGGCACGGGATGCCGCCCGTTAGAGGGGGGCGGCGGGGAGGACGACGTCGAAGCGGCAGCCGCCGGGGACGTTGTGCACGGCGGCACGCCCATGGTGGGCCTCGACGATGCCACGGACGATGGCGAGCCCGAGCCCCGCCCCCGCCGGAGGCGTCCGCGCCCCGGTCCCGCGCCACCCGGTGTCGAAGACGCGGGGAAGGTCGTCGGCGGGGATGCCGCCGCAGCCGTCGGTGACGGAGAGCACGACGGAGCCGGAAGCGGCGTCGCGCCGAGCGGAAACGGCGACGGTGCCGTCCGCGGGGGTGCGGTGGATGGCGTTGGCCAGAAGATTGGCCAGGACCCGCGTCATCTCACGGCCGTCGACCTCCACCGGCACCGGCTCGACCCCGTCGCCGACCAGCCGTACACCGTGCTCGCGCGCCAGCGGATTGGCACCCGCTATGGCGTCGCCGACGAGGTCGTACATCGACATGCGGGTGGGGGAGAGGGCGAGAACGCCCGCCTGGATGCGGGAGAGTTCGAAGAGGTCGCCGACCATGCCGCTGAGCCGGTCGACCTCGGCCCGTATCTGCTTGTGGTAGCGGGCCGGGTCCTCCGCTATGCCGTCCTCCAGCGCCTCGGTCATCGCCCGCAGCCCGGCGAGCGGCGTCCGCAGGTCGTGCGAGATCCACGCGACCAGCTCGCGGCGCGACGCCTCAAGGGCGCGCTCGCGCTGGCGCGAGTCGGCCAGCTTGGCGCTGGTGACGGCCAACTCACGGCCGAGTTCGGCGAGTTCGGCCGTGGGCGCGTGCGCGGGAGCGGCAAAGGCGTCGCCGTCGCCGAAGGCCCGCGTGGCGGCGGCCAGCGCGCGGCTGCCCGCCACGACCCGCCGCCCCAACAGCAGCGTGACGCCCAGCGACACCACGGCCGCCATCCCGCACACCGTCGTGACCACACCCAGGTCGTGCTGCGACAGGAACATCGCCCACGCCACCGACAGCGTCCCCGCGAGCATCGCCGCCACCGTCACGACGGCGACCACGGCGAGCGACAACGCCACCGACCGGTGCCGCAGCAGCCGCAGCGCGACCGCTCCGAGGACCCCGGCCGCCCCCGCCCCGGCCGCCGCGTAGGCGGCGATGAGCACCACGTCACGCATCGCGTCCCCCGCCCGAAGCCGGGGCCGCGCCCATGTCCCGGTCGCCCACCGGGTCGTCCGTGGGGCCGTCGGACGGGTCGAAGCGGTAGCCGACGCCCCAGACGGTGGTGATCAGGCGGGGCCGGGCGGGGTCGGCCTCGATCTTCTCGCGGAGGCGGCGGACGTGGACGGTCACGGTGGAGAGGTCGCCGAATTCCCAGCCCCAGACGCGGCGCATGAGTTCCTCGCGGCCGAGGACGCGGCCCGGGTGGTGGAGGAAGAAGGCGAGGAGGTCGAATTCGCGGATGGTGAGGGGGAGTTCGACGCCGTGGCGGGTGGCGCGGCGGGCGGCCGGGTCGAGGGCGAGGGAGCCGGAGCGCAGCCACGCGCCGGGGGCGGAGGCGGGGTCGGGCGGGCTGCCCGCGCGGCGCAGGACGGACTCGACGCGGAGCACCAGCTCGCGAGGGCTGAACGGCTTGGTCACGTAGTCGTCCGCGCCGACTTCGAGCCCGAGGATGCGGTCGTCCTCGTCGCCACGGGCGGTGAGCATGACGACCGGCACGGGTCCGTTCTCGCGGATACGGCGGCAGACCTCGAGGCCGTCCATGCCGGGCAGCATGAGGTCGAGGACGACCAGATCGGGCCGGAGGGCGGCGGCGCGGGCGACGGCGGAGGGGCCGTCGGCGACGCGCTCGACGGCGAAGCCCGCCCGGTCGAGGTAGCCCGCGACGACCTCGGCGACGGTCGGGTCGTCGTCCACGACGAGGACCCGGCGGCGCGGGGCCGGGGCGGCGGGCACGGTGGGGCTGGTCATGCTGTCGAGTCTGACACCCGCCACGGACAGTGACGCCGGGCCGGAGGCCGGGGAGCGGTGCCGTCCGTGTTTCGTAAGGATCGCGGGTCCGTTATGTCCCTTGCGTCTCCGTAGGGTGATCCGTGTGACCAAGCCATCGCCCACCGTGGCCGGCGTCCCCGGCGTCCCCGGCATCCCCGGTGACGTCCGGTCCGCCGTCCCGGCCGACCTCCGCCCGGACGCCCGCCCCGATGTCCGTGCCGGCTCCCGCCCCGGCCCCCGTCCCCCCGCCGTCGCGGACGTCGTCCTGCCGTGCCTCGACGAGGCCGCCGCCCTGCCCTGGGTGCTGGACCGCGTCCCGCCCGGCTGGCGCGCGATCGTCGTGGACAACGGCTCCACGGACGGCTCCGCCCGGATCGCGGCGGAACACGGCGCGTACGTCGTGCACGCGCCCGTACGCGGCTTCGGCGCCGCCTGCCACGCCGGACTGCTCGCCGCGACCGCCGACGTCGTCTGCTTCTGCGACTGCGACGGCTCCCTCGACCCGGCGCTGCTGCCGACCGTGGCGGGGCCGGTGCTGGACGGCGCCGCCGACCTGGTGCTCGGCCGCCGCCGCCCCACCACCTTCCGCGCCTGGCCGCCGCACGCCCGGCTGGCCAACCTCCAGCTCGCCCGGCTGCTGCGCCGCCGCACCGGTCTGCGCCTGCACGACCTCGGCCCGATGCGGGCCGCCCGCCGCGAGGACCTGCTCGCGCTCGCCCTCACCGACCGCCGCTCCGGCTACCCGCTCCAGATGGTGGTCCGCGCCGCCGACGCGGACTGGCGGATCCGCGAGACCCCCGTCCCGTACGCGCCGCGCACCGGCCGCTCCAAGGTCACCGGCACCTGGCGCGGCACCTGGCACGCGGTCCGCGACATGACGGCGGTGCTGAACGAAAGAGCCGGTGACCTTGGAGCGGCCGGTGGCGAGATGGCCGGTGACGGGAGAGCCGGTACCGAGAAGGCCGGGAACGCGACGGCCGGCAGCGAGTCGGCCGGCAGCGAGTCGGCCGGTCACGCCACCGCGGGCACCGACTCGACGGTTACGGCGGGTGCCCGATGAAGGCCGCGACGACGCTGCTGGTGATCGCCAAGTCGCCGGTGGCCGGGCGCGTCAAGACCCGTCTGACGCCGTACTGCACGGCCGCCGAGGCCGCCGTCCTGGCCGAGGCGGCGCTCCGGGACACGCTGGCCGCGGGCCTCGAACTCCCCGTGAGCCGACGGGTGTTGGTCCTGGACGGCGCTCCGGAACCGTGGCTGCCGGACGGCTACGAGGTCGCACCGCAGACCGGCGGCGGCCTGGACGAACGACTGGCCGGGGCCTTCGCCCTGTGCACGGGACCCGCGCTGCTGGTCGGCATGGACACCCCCCAACTCACCGCCGCCCTGCTGGAGTCGGCGCTGCGGCCGGACGCGTGGGACACCCGCGACGCCGTCTTCGGACCCGCCGCCGACGGCGGCTTCTGGGCGCTCGGCCTCGCCGAACCCGCCCGCCCCGACCTCCTCCTCGGCGTCCCCATGTCCACCCCGCACACGGGCGCCGTCCAGCGTGCCCGCCTCACCTCCGCCGGACTCCGCGTCCACGACCTCCCCTTGCTGCGGGACGTCGACACCCCGTCCGACGCCGCCGACGTCGCCGCCCTGGCACCGGCCACGCACTTCGCCGCGGCCTGGCGCCGCCTCGCCCCCATGAGCCGTCCCGCCGCCACCGCCGCCGCGCCCGCCGCTCCAGCCCCCGCCGGTGCCGCCCGGTGACCACCTCCGTACCCGTCGCGCGGTCCGCCACCGCGACCACCTGGGGCGGCGATCCGTACGCGCGCGCCCTGGTCAGCGGGCGCGGGCCGCTGTTCCTGCGGCGGGAGGACGGCTGGCTGCTGCCGCTCGAGGTCGAGCGCTGGTGCGCAGCGCCGGACGCCGCCGACCGTACGATGCTGCGCCGTTGCCGTGGACCGGTGCTGGACATCGGCTGCGGTCCCGGGCGGCTGGTGGCCGCCGTCGCCGGGTACGGGGTGCCGGTCCTCGGGCTCGACGTGAGCCCCGCCGCCGTGGCCCGCACCAAGGGCGCGGGCGGCGCGGTCCTGTGCCGCTCGGTCTTCGACCGCCTTCCCGCGGAGGGCCGTTGGGGCACCGCGCTGCTCGCCGACGGCAACATCGGCATCGGCGGCGACCCGCACACCCTCCTCGCGCGCGTACGCGAACTCCTCGCCCCCGGGGGCCGGTTGCTCGCCGAGGCCGCGCCGCACGAAGTGGACGAGCGGGTGACCGTACGCGTCGAGGACGCCCACGGACGGCAGGGCCGCGACTTCCCGTGGGCCCGCCTCGGCCCCCTCGCGCTGCGCGCCGCCGCGCGCGCCACCGGCTGGTCGGTGGCGGAGGAGTGGTCGACGTCGGGCCGCCGCTTCGCCGCTCTGGTCAGCGTGCGGTAGGAGGGTGACGGCTCGCGCAGCGGCGTCCCGACACGGAGCCCGGTACGTCAACTCGGCGTCAGCGTGGCCTCCATGACCCGGTAGCGGCCGGACGGGATGTCGTTGTCCATACGGATCCGCAGCGTGCCGGGCTCACCCGCGTCGACCGCGATGCGCCAGATCCACCCCTCGGCGTACTCGCCCTCGACGTCGATGCCGTGCGGTCCGGGCGTGCCGTGCATCAGCAGCGGGGCGGGCTGCTGATGCCAGGAGTCCGCCCACAGTGCGGTGAGCCGGGTGTTCTCGTCGGTCGCGCCGACGGTGAGCATGCCGTCCTGCGGTCCGTCGTCCGGGTGCTGCCAGGTGTAGGTGACGCAGGCCAGGTGACCGGCGGCGCCGAGGACGACCCGGGCGCCGGCGGGGGCCTCGTGGAAGGGGTCGGTGGGCATGAGCCGGAAACCGGACCGTCCGTGCCAGACGCCGGGGACATCGGGGAATACCGTCATGCCCCCATCCTGGACTCCCCGGGGTCGGGCCGCTCGAAGGCGCGGTCCCGGGGCCGGAACACGAGGTCAGCGGCGCCGCCCGCGCGCCGTGCGTCCCACCGCGGCCACCCCCGCCGTCCCGGCCGCTCTCAGCCGTGGACCCGCACCGCGTACCCTCCGCCCCAGTTCGCGCCGCCGCGCCCACCCCCGGCGGCCGACCGCCCCGCACAGGGCGAGGGCCAGGACCGTACCCACCGCGATCGCGAGGCCGCGCGGATAGTCCAGGGGAAGGACGGACGGGTTGGCCGTCGGGCGCGGGCGCAGGAGCACGGGCAGGGCGATCAGGACGAGGCTGCCCGCGACGACGAAGGGCCACCGCGGACGGAGGCCGGGGCGGGTCGCGGCCAGGGCGCCGAGAGCGAGGAGGGCGGGGACCAGGACACCGTCGTGGAGCACGACGGCGCCCACGAGCCACTCCACCGCCGCGGGCCAGTCCGAGATATGAGGGTCCGTCAGAAGCAGCGTCGCGCCGAAGGCCATACCGGCGAGGCCGACGGCGCCGACGCCATACCGCAGGAGGGTCGCCGGGCGTACGGCGGTGGGGCGTCTCATGTCAGCACCTCGAGACGGGTGACCCATTTGGTCTGGAGGACGCCCGGCCGGTTGGGGGCGATGATCCGGGCGGGGAAGCCGTGGTCGGGGGAGAGGACGTCGCCGTTCAGGGACAGCGCCAACAGGGTCAGCGGGTCCCGGGCGTAGAGGTCGCCCATCTCCATCACGGCGTAGGCGCCGTGCTGTTGGAGCGAGACGACGCGGACCCGCGCGTGGTCCGGGGCGCCCGCACGGTCGAGGAGGTCGCGGATCCGGATGCCCGACCAGTGCGCGTTCTTGCTCCAGCCCTCGACGCAGGCGATCGGCAGCACCACGGAACGCTGTGGCAGCGTGCGGAGTTGAGGCAGCGTCAGTTCGTACGGGCGCGGGCCGCGTACGGTCAGACGCCAGTCGGCCAGGCGCGCCGCCGTGATGCCAGCGGCGGCGGCCGTACGGTTCACCGGCAGGTGCTGCGGGCCGTGGTCGGGGTGGCGCGGGGCCAGCAGGTCGAGGTCCTTGAGCGGGGTGAGGCTCTGCCCGACGGTCGTCACCGTCACGGCGCCGACCGCCGCGCCCACCGTGGCCAGGAAGGCCCGCCGGTCCCGGCCGTCGGCGGCGGGCAGCCGCAGCGTGCCCGGTGAGCGGCGCCACCAGTGCGCCGCGATCTCCGGCGCCTTCACCGCGATGTGCAGCGCCAGCGCGCCCACCACGACCCACGCCAGCGCCCAGTGGGCCGGGCGGAAATTCCACGGCCAGGGGTACCACTGCACGGTGTTGAGCAGGCCGGTGGCCAGTTGCAGCAGCGTCGCCGCGACCAGGACCAGGATCGACAGCCGCTCGAGGCCGTGCGGTACGGATCGCAGCGGCGGCCAGGCGAACAGCCGCGGATAGACCGTCCACAGCTTCGCCAGCACCAGCGGGATCGCGGCGATGCCGGTCGCCACATGCGTGCCCTGGGTCAGCCGGTAGCCCCAACTCGGGCGGCTGGGAAGGTGGTTCACCGCCCAGCTCGGCGGCTGCTGCAAGTAGTGGCTGACCAGCCCGGTCACGAAGCAGACGACCAGCGCCGCCCCCAGCACCCGCCCCAGCGACACCGCCGTACGCGCGTCGTGCAGCCGCCCCCTGAACGCGCCCTCCCGCAGCGGCCCCACCCGCGCCCACGCCGGAAACAGCACCGCCGCGGGCCGAGCGTGAGGCTTCGGGGCCCGCGGGGCGGGCCGTTCGGGAGGCGGAGGAGGTGTATCGGTCATGAGGCCATCTCACCCCCGCCGAGGCCCCCGCAGGACCGCGCGACTCCTTACGGAACGCGTACGTCGCAGCGGTTCGGCTCCCGCTCGCCACGACCGGATGCGAGCGTGTGACCTGTGGGAATCCGTACCTCGCTCCTCGCCGCCCCCCGCAGGGCCGCCGCCGGCACCACCCCCGGCACCACCCGCCCAAGCGGCGCCGACACCGCACCCCCGAGCCGCGGCCGACCGGCGACCGCCCTCGTCGCCCTGCTCCTCACCGCCCTCGTCGCCGTCGTCGCGGCGACCCTCGCCGTCGGCGGCACCGAAGGCCGTCCGGACCGCCTGCCGTACTGGTACGCCGCCGCGTGGGCCCTGTTCGCGGCGGCCCTCCTCGCGCTCCGCAAGGTGCCGCGCCGCGCCGCGACCGTCCTCGTCGCCGCCGGAGGCGTCGCTCTCGCCCTGACCGGCCTGGCCACGGCCCCCCGCACCAGCAACGACATGTACCGCTACGCGTGGGACGGCGCGGTGCAGGCGTCGGGCGTCTCGCCGTACGCGTACCCGCCGAACGCGCCGGAGCTCGAACGGCTGCGGGAGCCATGGCTCTTCCCCCGCCAGGCGGACGGCCACTGCGCGGACTGGACGCAGATCCCTACCACCGCCGGTGACTGCACGCGGATCAACCGGCCCTCCGTGCACACCATTTACCCGCCCGTCGCCGAGGGCTGGTTCCTCGCCGTGCACGCGCTGTCGCCGCCGGGCACCCGGTACAAGCCGATGCAGGCCGGCGGCGCGCTGCTGGCCGCGGCGACCACGGGCGCGCTGCTCCTGGCGCTGCGGCGGCGCGGCGCCGACCCGCGCCGCGCCGCCCTGTGGGCGTGGTGCCCGATCGTGCCCGTGGCGGCCGTCAACGACGCGCACATCGACACCCTCGGCGTGCTCCTGACCGTTCTCGCGCTCGGCGCGACCGCGCGACCGGTGCGCCGCGGCGCGCTGCTGGGCGCCGCCGTCGCGGTGAAGCTGCTGCCCGCCCTCGCCGTGCCCGGCGCGCTCGCCCGCCGCACCCCGCGCGAGGCGCTCCGCGTCCTGCTCCCCGCCGTCGCCGTAATCGTTCTCGCCTATCTGCCGTACGTCGTCGCGTCCGGCGGCGAGGTGCTCGGCTACCTGCCCGGGTACCTCCAGGAGGAGGGATACGAGCCGGGCAGCGTACGGCGCTTCGCCCTGCTGCGACTGGTGCTGCCGGACGGCGCGGCGGGCCCGGCCGCGATCGCGGCCGTCCTCGCGGTGGTGGTGTACGTACTGCGGCGTGGGGACCGGAACCGGCCGTGGCGCGGGGCCCTGCTCGTGACCGGCACCGCGCTGCTGCTGACCTCACCCTCCTACTACTGGTACGCGCTGTCGGTCGTCGCCCTCGTCGCGCTCGACGGCCGCTGGGAGTGGCTGGCCGTACCGCTGGCCGGACTCGCCCTCTACACCGGGAACGCGATGGGCGCCGGTGCCCATGGAAACGTGCTCCAGGCAACCGCGTACGGAGCCGCCGCACTGATCGTCGTCGCGGGCGCCGTTGTGCGCCGGAACACCTGCGGTAGCACCGTTGACACCCTGCCGCCGCCGTGTCGTACTTAGTGCTTGCCCGGCCGTTCAGCAGTGGCCCCTTCGGCACCCGCGATACGCGCACGCTCTGTGCCGCCGTCACCGAAGCCGCCCGACGGCCGTGGTGGACGGGGTCATGTGGGGGCTGTACCCGACGTCGTCACGCAGTCGCAGCCAGTACGCGCTTCGGCTTCTGGGGGAATGCGGTGGCGAGAGAGCACTATCCGACGACGGCCGAAGTCATCCAGGGCGCACGGCTGTTGACGTTGCGATATCCGAGACTGTGCCGTCTGCGGGCGGTCGGCCGGTCGCGGGCCGGGCGGCCCCTGCTCATGCTGACGGTGAATCAGGCGGAGGGCGGGAGCGAGCGGAATGCGCTCGTGGTGGCGGGACCGCACGCCAACGAGGCGGCGGTCGGCGGTGCCACGGTGCTCCGGCTCGCGTACCAGCTCGCCGCCGAGCGCGAGGGCGGCCACGGCGACGGCACCGCCTGGCACTTCCTGCTCTGCATCGACCCGGACGGCGCGGTGCTCAACGAGCCCTGGCTGTGCGGGCCTTACACCCTGCGCGGCCACTACGAGCACTTCTTCCGGCCGTGCGCGGCGGAACAGCCCGAATGGCTGCCGCCGCCGGGAGCCCCCGACGCGTCGCTCCCCGAGACCCGCGCGCTGCTCGGCGTACTGGACGCGCTGCGCCCGGTGTTGCAGTGCTCGCTGCACGGCATCGACGTGGGCGGCAGCTTCGTGCAGCTCACCAGCGACATCCCCGGCGTGCCCGCGCGGATCGGCAAGTCGGCCGCCGAGCTGGACATCCCGCTGGAGAGCGGGTCCTCCGACGCCTTCCAGTGGCCGAGCCCGGGACCCGGCGTCTACGTGATGCCGCCGGACGGCGACCCCGCGACCGTCGGGGACGGCGCCAACTCCACCTGGGCGCACGCCCGCCGCTACGACGGTGTCACCGCCGTCGTCGAAGTGCCCATGTGGGCCTGCGACCGCACCGCCGACATCTCCCCGCACCCCGCGCCCGACCACGCGCTGCGCGTCGCGGGCGCGGCGCTCCGCCGCGACCTGCCCCGCGTCGCCCGGGTCCTGGACAACCTCGACCCGCGCCTGGTCGGCGCGGACTCCCCGATGCTGCGCACCGTCAAGGAACTCGTCGGCATCGGCCCCCGGCTGTCCGCCGACTGGGACCCCGCCGTGCGCCCGCCCGGCGCGCTCCCGCTGCCGCCGATGACCACCGCGCGCGTCACCAGCATCGAGGTCTACGCGCAGCGCGTCCCGCTGCGCGCCGCCGCGATGCTCCGCCGCGTCGCCGACGTCCCCCGCGTCACGCGCCTGGTGGACGAGTGGTGCGCGGCGTACGAGAGCGCCTACCGCCCGCGCTGGGTGCCGATCGCCGACCAGGTCGAGCAGCAGGCGCGCAGCGTCATCGCGGTGTACGAAGAGCTGCGTACATGACCACGTCCTTCAACTCCCCGCCGACGCGCGCCCAGTCGCGCAGCAGCCCCTCGCGCTGGTAACCGGCGCTCTCCGCGGTGCGCAGCGAACCGGTGTTCCACGGCTCGGCGTACAAGTCGAGCCGGGCGATGCCCAGTTCGTGCAGGCCCCACTCGGTGATCGCCTTCAGCGCCGAACCTGCGGCGCCCGCGCGGCGCGCCGAGGCGAGCACCCAGTAGCCGACCGTGGCGCGGTCCGCGCTGATGATGTCGAGCCCCACGTTGCCGACCGCGCACCCGTCGGACGCCCGCGCGATCACCATCGGGTAGCGGCCCGCCGCCGGCCGTCCCCACTGCCGCTCGACGAAGGCGATCCCCTCGGCGTCGCTGTAGACCGGCGGCACGGTCGTGATCAGCGGAATCAGCGGGTCCGTCGACGCCTCGCGCACCGTGTGCAGGTCGGCCATCGACCACGGGCGCAACGTGTAGTCGCCCGCCCCGAGCACCGGCGGTTCCCTGAGGTCGGTGAGGACGTCCCTGCGGTCCGAGCGGTGCCTGTGGTCCATGCGTCCGATGCTGCCAGCAGGGGCCGCGGCGGGCGAGTCCATGACGGACGTACGGGGCACGGGCCCGCGGCCTTCCCCCGTCCCTGCCCCCGTGCCCCCGCGCCCCGCCACCCGTCCGTGTCCCCGCGCGCCCCGCCCTCCCCGTCACCCATGCGCGCGGACGGGTTCACGCCCCTTCGGCGACCGCAGGAACAGCGCGGAGGCCACCGCACCCGCTGCCACCAGGGCCGCGTTGACCAGTACGGCGAGCGAGATCCCGCCGAGGAGTACGTGCGGCGCCGCCGACGAGGCCGCGCCCGCGCGGGCAGTGACGACCGCGCTCATCACCGGGATGCCCAGCGTGATGCCGACCTGCTGCGTCATCGTGGCGAGGCCGGTGGCCAGACCCTGCTCCTCGTCCGGCAGCCCGGACGTCGCGGTGACCATGAAGCCGACGATCGCCAGCATGTTGCCGACACCGCCGACGAAGGTCGCCGCCAGCAGAAGCCCCAGCCATCCGCGGCCCTCCCCGAGCGGCACCAGCGACGCGGTGGCGACCGCCTGGCCCCCGCCGCCGACGATCAGCGTCGCCCGCGTGCCGATCCGGCCGATCACCCGCGCCCCGAGCACCCCGCCCACGACGGTGCCCGCCCCCAGCACACCGAAGGCGAGACCGGTCGCGAGCGCCGAGAACCCCAGCACCTTCTGGAGGTAGAGCGTCATCAGGAAGACCAGCGACGTCTCCGTCACGAAGGCGATCAGCCCGGCCGCGTTCCCCCACACCACCGACCGGCGGCGCAGGAACCGTACCGGCACCAGCGGCGCCGGGGCCCGCCGCTCCGCCGCGGCGAAGGCGGCCAGCAGCGCCGCGCCCACCGGCAGGGCGGTCAGCGTCACAGGGGAGAGCCAGCCGCGCTCGCCCGCCGACGTGAAGCCGTAGACGACGGCGAGCAGCCCGCCGGTGACGGTCACCGCGCCGGGCACGTCGAGCCGGGGCCGCGCGGCGGGGCGGCTCTCGGCGATCAGCGCGGGCGCCGCGAGCAGCACCACGGCGGCCACCGGCACATTGACGAAGAACGCCCAGCGCCAGCTCAGCAGGTCGGTCAGCACCCCGCCGAGCACCGCGCCCGCCGTGAAACCGGCCGACATCAGCGCCCCGTTCAGACCGAGCGCCCGGTCGCGCAGCGGCCCCTGCGGGAACGACGTGGTCAGCAGCGCCATCCCGGCCGGGGTCACGGCCGCCGTCGCGAGACCCTGGGCGACCCGCGCCGCCAGCAGCATCGCCGGACCCGTCGCCAGCCCGCCCGCCAGCGACGACACCCCGAGCACCGCCATCCCGGCCAGGAACACCTGGCGCCGCCCGAACAGGTCCGCGACCCGGCCGAACAGCAGCGTGAATCCGGCGGCGGCCAGCGCGAACGCCGTCGCGATCCACTGGAGATTCGCCAGCGAGAAGCCGAGACCGCGGCCGACTACCGGCAGCGCCACGTTCAGGATCGAGAAGTCCACCGCGATCATGAACTGCGCGCCCAGCAGCAGCATCAGCGTCCAGCGCTGCCGCGCGCTCATCGGCGGCGGGCCGGACCTCGGGGCGGTGTCCGGTGCCCCGGCCCCGTCCGTCCGCGCGCTCCCCGTCCCGGCCGCGCGGCCCGCGCCCGTCGTCGGTGCGGGTGCGGGTGCCGGTGTGGATGTCGGCGTGGGCGCGGGTGTAGGTGTGGGTGCTGGTGTCGGTATCGGTGGCGTCATCCTGCGGCCCTCCATAGCGGTGGTGCGGTCACCACGGAAGGCTCGTCGGCGGCGCGGCCCGTACCCAGACCCCCGTTCTTCGTACGCGGGCGGTGCCTACGCGGGCCGTACGGACGTCGGCGGTGCCTACCACCGGCAGGGTCAGGCTCCGCGCCGGGCGCCGGGGCAGACTGGACGCATGGACGGCACCGCGCGCACCCCCTCCGCACTGGGCGAATTCCTCCGCACCCGGCGGGCGCGGCTGCGCCCCGAGGACGTCGGCGTCGTCCCGTACGGTGCCCGGCGCCGCGTACCGGGCCTGCGCCGCGAGGAACTGGCCCAGCTCGCGGGCGTCAGCGTCGCGTACTACACACGGCTCGAACAGGGCCAGAGCGCCAACGCCTCGCAGGCCGTGCTCGACGCGCTCGCCACCGCGCTGCGGCTCACCGACGACGAGCGCGCCCACCTGCGCCACCTCGCGCGCCCCGGCCGCGCGGGACGCCGCGCCCCGCAGCGGGCCGAGACCGTACGGCCCGCGACGCGGCAGCTCATCGCCGCCATGGACGCGGTGCCCGCCGTCGTGATGGGCCGCCGCTACGACGTCCTGGCCTGGAACGCGCTCGGCCACGCACTCACCGCGGGCCACCTCGACCCCGACGCGCCCGACCGCCCGGCCGACCGCCCCAACGCCCAGCGGATGCTCTTCCTCGACCCGCACACCAGGGAACTGCACCCGCACTGGGACGAGGAGGCCCGGCGCGCCGTCGCCTCCCTGCGGCTGGCGGCGGGCGAGGCGGCCGACGACCGCGGATTCGCCGAACTCGTCGGCGAGCTGTCCATGAAGAGTCCGGAATTCGCCGCCCTGTGGTCCCGCCACCCGGTCAGCAACTGCACCACCGGCACCAAGACCTTCCACCACCCAGTGGTGGGCCGCTTCGACCTCGCCTTCGAGATGCTGCGGACCGCCGACGGCTCGGGCCACCGGCTGCTGCTGTTCAGCGCGGCGCCCGGCACCCCGGACGAGGCGGCGCTGCGCCTGCTGGCGGCGAGCGCTCAGGCGAGTACACAGGGGAGCCCGTACGCGAGCACGCAGGTGAGCACACAGGCGCGCGCATCGGACGCGCTCACCCGTTCGGAGTAGTCCGCAGCCCGCCCCGGCGCC
Source organism: Streptomyces sp. NPDC025721 (assembly GCF_055558595.1). Lineage (NCBI taxonomy): Bacteria > Bacillati > Actinomycetota > Actinomycetes > Kitasatosporales > Streptomycetaceae > Streptomyces > Streptomyces sp. NPDC025721. Next base: position 204,515 of record NZ_JBVHMF010000005.1, read on the forward strand.
CCCGCACCGATCATGAACGCAAGGGGACAGCGCCGAACCGGGAGCAGGTGAGCGTGGTGAGCACCGAGAAGCCGCCGAGCGACAGCAGGTTCGGTTCGCTGGTGACCCCGGGCCGGGTGACCGTGGCCGTGCTCGCGGTCCTCGCCCTGATCTTCATCTTCGAGAACACCCGCGACGTCAAGATCCGGCTGCTGATCCCCGAGGTCACGATGCCGCTGTGGATGGCGCTGCTCGGCTGCTTCATCGTCGGCGCGCTGGCCGGGATGTACCTGCGGCGCGGCGGCCGCAACAGGGGCGGGCGCTGACGCCGGGACCTCGTGCGGGGCGCCGCGATCCGTGGGGTACGCGCGGGTGCGGTGCGATCAGCGGCTTGGACCGGCGGTTTGGATCAGCGGCTTGGACCGGCGGCTTGGACCGGCGGTTTGGATCAGCGGCTTACGGGCCCGGCGGCGCGACCAGCGGCTTGCCGAGGCACACGCTCAGCTCGTCGTGCCGGTAGTAGCCGAATTTCGGCACCGGCAGGTAGCCGCACGAGCGGTACAGCGCGATGGCCTCCGGCTGCCGCTGACCGGTCTCCAGCACCATCCGGGTCCGGCCCGCCGCCGTGGCCGTCCGCTCCAGCTCGGCCAGGATCGCGCGGGCGAGACCGCGCCCGCGCGCCCGCGCCACCACGAACATCCGCTTGATCTCCGCGTCGCCGTCCGCGTGCCCGTCGGGCGAGTCGTCCTGGGCGCGCCAGCCGCCACTGGCCACGGCGTGCCCGTCCTCGTCGTAGGCCAGCAGGTACAGCCCGCGCGGCGGGTCGAAATGGGCCGCGTCCATGAAGGTCGAGTCCCCGTCGCCGTACCGCTCCACGTACTCCTGCTGCACCAGGTCGTTGAGCTTCACCGCGTCGGGGTGGTCGTAACGCGTCGTTCTGATCTCCACGCCCGATATCGTACGTGCGCGGTCGTACGCACGTGCGGACGGGGGATACCGAAGCGGTCCAGCCGACCGGCCCCGGTATCGTCCAGCGCATGTCGACCACCGTCACCACCGTGAACGTCAACGGACTCCGCGCCGCCGCCAAGAAAGGCTTCCTGACCTGGCTGGAGGAGACCGAAGCCGACGTGGTCTGCCTCCAGGAGGTCCGCGCGGAGCCCGACCAGCTCACCGTCGAGCTGCGCGACCCGGCGGGCTGGCACGCCTTCCACGCGCCCTCCTCCGCCAAGGGCCGGGCCGGTGTCTCGCTGTACACCCGCGAGGAGCCCAGCGCCGTCCGCGTCGGCTTCGGCGCCACCGAATTCGCCGCCGCCGGGCGCTACCTGGAGGTCGACCTGCCCGGCACCGGACCCGGTCTGACCGTCGGCAGCCTGTACCTCCCCTCCGGCGAGGTCGGCACCGAGCGCCAGGCGGAGAAGGAGCGCTTCATGAAGGACTTCGCCGTCCACCTCGGCGCGCTCCGCGACCACGCCGCCGAAACCGGCACCCATGCCCTGGTCTGCGGCGACTGGAACATCGCGCACCAGGAAGCGGATCTGAAGAACTGGCGCGGCAACCGCAAATCCGCCGGCTTCCTCCCCGAGGAACGCGCCTGGCTGACCGAACTCTTCGGCCCCGCGGGCTGGACCGACGTCGTCCGCCGCCTCCACCCCGACGTCGAGGGCCCCTACTCCTGGTGGTCCATGCGCGGCCAGGCGTTCGACAACAACACCGGCTGGCGCATCGACCTCCAGGTCGCCACCGAAGCCCTCGCCGCCGCGGCCACCACCGCCGTCGTCGAGCGCGCCGCGAGCTACGACCAGCGCTGGAGCGACCACGCCCCGGTGACGGTGACCTACGACATCTAGGCCACGGCGGCGCGGCGCGCGCGTCACACCCCCGGCTCCACCGTCTCCAAGGCACTGACGAGCGGCGCGGAACTCCGTGGCCGGGCCCGGTGGGCGATGGCATGCTGAGTCCGTGAACGGACCGCACATCACCGTCAGCATCCCGGCTGAGCTGCACCTCTTCGTGGCCGCCGACCGGCGCCGCGAGGAACCCGGCGCCGTGGTCACCGACGGCACGTCGTCGCTCGGGCACGTCGTGGAGTCGCTGGGCGTGCCGCTCACCGAGGTCGGCGGGCTGTCCGTCGACGGCCGCGCGGTCCCGAACGCGCACGTCCCGGCGCCGGGCGAGGCGGTACGGGTCCACGCGGTCGTACGGCCGCAGGAGGTGCCGGGCGCGCCGCTGCGCTTTCTGCTCGACGTCCATCTCGGCACGCTGGCACGGCGGTTGCGGCTGCTCGGGGTCGACGCGGCGTACGAGAACGAGGACATCGGCGACCCGGCGCTCGCCGCGCTCTCGGCGAGCGACCGCAGGGTCATGCTCACGCGCGACCGGGGTTTGCTGCGCCGCCGCGAACTGTGGGCGGGCGCGTACGTCTACAGCGACCGCCCGGCCGACCAACTGCGCGACATCCTCCAGCGGTTCGCGCCCGACCTCGCGCCCTGGACCCGCTGCGTCGCCTGCAACGGCCTGCTGACCCCCGCCGACAAGGAGTCCGTCCGCGACCGCCTGGAGGGCGGCACCGAACGCTCCTACGACGTCTTCGCCGCGTGCGCCTCCTGCGGCCGCGTCTACTGGCGCGGCGCCCACCACACCCGCCTCGAAGCCGTCGTCGCCGAAGCACTCCGCGACGCCGCCCCCACCCGCCACTGATCCCACCCGGCACTGATCCCGCGCGGCACTGACCCCACCCGGCTGACCCCGCGCGGACCGGCACCGCGCGGACCTTCACCGCGCGCCGAAGCCGCTGGTGGGACCGCCCGGTGCCCCTATGGGACCGGCCAGTGCCTGCATCAGCCTGACCGCTACCCGCGCCGAAGGCCGCTCGCCCACCGACAAGGGAATGCGTCTGGACAAAAAAAGTTTTCGGTGAGACGCTGAAGCCATGTTGGACGTGAGCGTGATCGAGAACCCCGAAGCGGCGGCGACGTCGCTGGACCCGATAAGGTCCCGGCTGCTGGCCGAGCTGGCGGCGGGCCCGGCATCGGCGACGATGCTCGCGGCGAGGGTGGGGCTGCCGCGGCAGAAGGTGAACTACCACCTCAAGGCGTTGGAGAAGCACGGCCTGGTCGAGCTGTCGGGCGAGCGCAAGAAGGGCAATGTCACCGAGCGGCTGATGCGGGCGACCGCGGCCTCGTACGTGATCTCGCCGATGGCGCTGGCCGCCGTGCAGCCCGATCCGGCCCGCTTCCGCGACCAGCTCTCGGCGCGCTGGCTGCTGGCCGTCGCCGCCCGGCTGGTGCGGGACGTCGGCACGCTGATTACGGGCGCCGACCGGGCGCGGCAGCGGATCGCGACCTTCGCGCTCGACGGCGAGGTCCGCTTCGGCTCGGCGGCGGACCGCGCCGCGTTCGTGGACGAACTGACCCGCGGCATCGCCGCGCTGGTCGCCAAGTACCACGACGAGGAGGCCGAGGGCGGGCGTCCGCACCGGATCGTCGTCGCCCTGCACCCCACGGTGAAGACCCCCGAGGCCCCCGCCGTCACGAGCGGTGGCGCCGATGCCGCCGCTGTCGAACCGGCCGTCGGCCGGCCCACCACACCCCCTGAGGAAGCGTCATGAGGAAGCTTGTCGTCAGTGAGTTCCTGTCCGCCGACGGAGTCATGGAGGCGCCCCACGAGTGGCACGGGCCGTACTTCGACGACGACATGGCCGGTGCCGTGTCCGCCCAAATGGACGCGTCCGACGCCCTGTTGCTCGGCCGCACCACCTACGACGGCTTCGCCGCCGCGTGGCCCGCGATGGCCGGCCAGCCCGGCGGCGACCACATGAACGGCATCGCCAAATTCGTCGTCTCCAGCACGCTGGAGAAGGCCGAATGGAACAACTCCACCGTCCTCAGCGGAGATCCGGCCGCCGCCGTCCGCGAGCTGAAGCAGCGGGACGGCGCGAACATCACCGTGATGGGCAGCGCGACGCTCGTGCGGTTGCTGCTCGGGCAGGGCCTGGTGGACGAGTTCGACCTGCTGGTGCACCCGATCGTGGTCGGCCGCGGCAAGCGGCTGTTCCAGGACGGCCTGCCGCAGACCCCGTTCACCGTCGTCTCCTCCGAGATGTTCGCGTCCGGCGTCCATCACGTCGTCTACGCGCCGCGGAAGGCGTAGGGCCCGTCCGCCCTCCCGCACCCGCACGGCCCCCATCCGCGTATCCCCTGGAGCAAGGAGCTCTGAACAACCATGTCCAAGCACTTCGAGATCGTCCGTGAATTCGAGGTCGACGCCAGCCCGTCGCAGGTCTGGGACGCCATCACCACCGGTACCGGGGGCTGGTTGTGGCCCATGGAGTACGAGCCCAAGGAGGGCGGCGCGGCGCCGTTCGGCGGGACCGTGGTCGCGTGGGACCCGCCGCACCGGCTGACCGGGCGCACCGAGGACGCCGAGGGCATCTCGGTGCAGACCTTCAACCAGGTCGACCACCTCATCGAGCCCCGCGAGGGCGGCGGTTCATGGGTGCGGTACGTGCACAGCGGCATCCTCGTCGAGGACTGGGACAACCAGTACGACGGCGCGAACAAGCACACCGACTTCTACATGCACACCCTGCGGGAGTACCTGCGGTACTTCACCGGCCGCATCGCCGTCTTCGGCGGCGCGGAAGGCCCGAAGGCGTCCGGCGCGCCCGACGCCTTCGAGACGGCGGCCCGCGCGCTCGGGCTGGCGGACGACGCGGCCGAGGGCGCGACCGTACAGGTCGAACTGCCGGGCGCTGGACGGGTGGAGGCCGTGCTCGACTTCCGCAACCCGTACTTCATCGGGCTCCGCACCGACCAGGCGATGTACCGCTTCTTCGGCCGCAACCACTTCGGCGCGACGGTCGGCGTGAGCGTGCACGACTTCGCGCCGGGCGCCGACGCCGAGCGGATCGGCGCGGACTGGACGCGCTGGCTCGCCGGGGTCTACGCGTAACGCCCCCTCCCGCGGCCGGAGTCGGGCCTTCGCCGTACCGGAAATCCGTTATCCCCGCCGCTCACCGGCCGTCTCCTGATCGCCGGTGAGTCGGCATGTGCGGGACGTACGGGATGCGCTGGCCACAGGCATCAACGGTATTGACGGCGGCCACGGCGGCCACGGCGCGGAGGAAGCGATGGGACGCAGAGCTCGGCACGGCGGACGATCACGGCGCGGTGCCGTGTCGGCGGCGGTGGCGCTGGCCGTCGCGGCCCTGTGCGTGGCGGTCTGGGTGGTCTCCGGCCAACGGCCTGGCGGCGGTTCGGCCGACACCTCGGCCACGGCGGGCGCCGCGCCCGTATCGGCGGGGCAGGTCACGACCACGGCCGCGCCGTCCGTGACACCGACCGTCACCGCCTCCGCGACGACCGCCGCCAAGAAGCCGAAGCCGACCGCTTCCCGGCAGCCCCCGCGGCCGACCGCGACGCGCACCGCCGCGCCGCCCGCCGGTACGAAGCTCCCACCGCGTTCCGGCACCCGGGTGTTCACCTTCGTCAACGACGTGGACCAGACGATCTGGCTCGCCTCGGGCGAGCAGACCGCCCGGCCCGCGCTCACCACCACCGGCTGGGTCCTGCGCCCTGGGCAGACCCTCGGCGTCCGCGTGCCCGACCACTGGAACGGCCGCTTCTGGGGCCGTACCGGCTGCTCCTTCGACGCCTCGGGCCGCGGCCACTGCGAGACCGGCGACTGCGACGGCCGCTTCCAGTGCCCCGGTTACGGGGTGATCCCGGCGACGCTGGCGGAGTTCAACCTCAACTCGTGGGACGGGATGGACTTCTACGACGTCAGCCTCGTCGACGGCTCCAACCTCCCGATGTACATCAACCTCGTCGGCGGTACGACGAAGGACCCGATCTCGGCGAACGGCTGCTCGGCCGCGGGCTGCACCCACGCCGTGGACTGTCCGGCCGCCCTCCAGGTGACGTCCGGTGGCCGGGTGGTCGGTTGCGAGTCGCCCTGCGGGGTCTTCGACACCGACCAGTACTGCTGCCGCGGCACGTGGGCGCCGCGCTCGATGTGCCTGCCCGACCAGTGGCCGGTGAGGTACGCGGACGTGTTCAAGAGGGCCGAGCCGTTCGCGTACTCGTACGGGGACGACGACGCGACCAGCACCTTCACCAGCCGGGGCGAGGCCGGGTACCGGATCACTTTCGGGCTGAGCCGCTGATGCGCTGATGCGGTGATGCGGTGATGCGGTGATGCGGTGATGCGGTGATGCGGTGATGCGGTGAGCCGCTGAGCCGCTGAGCCGGTGAGCCCGTGAGGCACCCGAAGGGCCCGACCGGCCGGTCGGGGAGGACGTACCGACGCCGTATGTCAGGGCGGAGTCGGGGGCGGGAAGGGCGGCGGCCGTGACCGGCGCCGGGACGACGACGCGGGCGGCGCGGAAACCGCCGTCGTCGGCCCGGCCGACCGGGGACGGCCGCCGCCGATCCGCGATGAGTTTCGGCCGCGCCCGCGGTCCTATGGGGAGCAGCGGGCCCGTGTCCCGGGCGCGCCCCGACGAAAGCAGGCGTGAACGATGGCGACCTTCGTACTCGTCCCCGGCGCGGACGGCCGCGCCTGGGGCTGGCACCGGCTCGTACCGGAACTGCGCGCCCGCGGGCACGAGGCGGTGACGCTCGACCTGCCCGAGGACAGCGCCGCCGACCTCGACGCCTACGCGGACGCGATCGTGGCGGCGTGCGGCGACGTCGACCGGCTGGCCCGGCCGCTGGTCCTCGTGGCGCTGTCGCTCGCCGGATTCTCCGCGCCGCTGGCCTGCGAGCGGCTGCGCGCCGACCGGCTCGTACTCCTCAACGCGATGGTGCCGCTGCCCGGCGAGACGGCGGGGGAGTGGTGGGACCACACCGGCCAGCAGGCCGCGCGCGAGGCGTACGCGCGGGAGGAGGGACGCGACACCGCGTTCGACGTGCGCGTCGACTTCTTCCACGACGTGCCGCGGGAGATCACCGAGGAGGCCATGAACTCCGCCCCGTCGGGCGGCGCGCCGGAACGGGTCTTCACGCAGCCGTGGCCGCTGACGGCGTGGCCCGATGTGCCGACCCGCTTCCTCCAGGGCGCGCAGGACCGCTTCTTCCCGCTGGAATTCCAGCGGCGGCTGGGCAAGGAGCGGATCGGCGTGGACGTCGAGCAACTGCCCGGCGGGCATCTGCTCGCGCTGAGCCGGCCGCGCGAGCTGGCGCAGGCGCTGGTGCGGGACGTGTGAGCCGCGTGCGGTCGGCCGCGTAACGGCGACTTCCCCCCGGCCTGGGGGACTTCCTGGCGCAGAGGCCACTGCCCGGCGGGCTTCCCGGCAGGGAGGGGGCTTTCCGACTTCCTGTACAGTTGTCCAGGAAGTCGGGGAGTGGGAAGTCCGGTCAACGGAAGGCGTGGTGCACGGTCGTGAAGGTCGTCGCGGGAATCCTGGTCGGCGCGGTCGCCGCCTTCCATGTGTACGCGCTCGTGCTGGAGATGTTCCTGTGGCGCGGTCCGCGCGGCCGGGCGCTGCACGGGCTCGACGACGAGGGCGCCAGGATCACCGCGCCGCTCGCCGCCAACCAGGGCCTCTACAACGGCTTCCTGGCCGCCGGACTCGTCTGGGGCCTGATCGCCTCCGACCCGGTGGGCTTCCAGGCGCGGGTGTTCTTCCTGTGCTGTGTGATCCTGGCGGGTGCGTACGGCGCGGCGACCGCGTCCCGCAAGATTCTCTTTGTGCAGTTCGCGCCCGCGGTCGTGGCGCTGGCGGCGGTGCTTGTGGCTGGATGAGGGGTGTGATCGCTACGGGTGAGGTGAGCGGGGGGCGCGCGACGTCCGATCCCCGTACGCTCAGGACCCGCGCCCGGCTGCGGGCCGCGCTGCTCGACGAGTGCGCGCAGCGCCCGCTGGAGCAGGTCAGCCTGTCGGCGGTGGCGCGCCGCGCGGGGGTCGGCCGGGCGACCCTGTATCTGCACTACGACGGTCTCCAGGCGCTCGCGGTCGACGCCTGCGCCGACGTCGTACGGGAAGCGGTCGACGCGCTGCACGCCTGGACCGCGCCGCCGGGGCCCGACGCGCCGCCCGCGCCGCTGGCCGAATTCCTCGCCGTCGTGGCCGGGCGGGCCGACCTCTACCGCGGTCTGATCGCGGAAGGCGGCGGCGGCCCGCTCGGCGCGCTCCTCCACGACGAACTCCGCGCTCGTTCGTTCGCCGACCGCACCCGCGCGGGCGCCCCGTCGCCCGCGCTCGCCGCCTCCGCCACCGCGGCCGTGTTCACCGGCCTGCTCGCCGACTGGCTGCACGGCCGTCTGGACCTTTCGCCGGACGCCTTCGCCGCTCACGTCTGGCGGCTGCTGGTCGCGATCCACCGCGCCGTCCGCTGATCCTTCGCTGACGCCCGGTCAGGGCGTACGGTGTGCGCGGCGGGTGCGGACGGTGGGGGATATGCGGGGCAAATCGGGCGAGAGGTCACCCTGGGTGGTGCATATGGGTCTGAGTTTGCGAGGATCGCCGGGATGACTTCCGCTCCCGCGGGCTCCTTCGCTGAGAGCCGCTCCACAGAAGGCCGTGGCCGAAACCGCCACCGGCGTCGGAAACATGTGCTGCGACGGAGGGCCGGGATCGGCGCCGCCGCGTTCGTCGTGCTGGCGGTCGTCGGCGCCGGATATGTGGTGATGGACCGGCACGGCGCGGGTTCCGCCGCCGCGGACAGCGGCAGGAACGGCGGCTCCGGGCACGGTCAGGCCGCGGTGCCCGGCGCGTCCGCCAAGGCCGCGGGCCCCGGCACCCTGAGCGTCAAGGACGAGGCGCCCACCGTGATCCCGGGCCTCGGCCCCAAGACCCGCTCCGCGATCCCCGCCGCCACCCGGCAGGTGCTGGTGGCCTCGGGCAAGGCCAAGAACTCCGCCGACTCCACCGTCACCCTGTGGTCCCGTACCGCCGACGGCCACTGGAGCGCGGGCGCGGCCTGGCCCGCGCACAACGCGCTGCGCGGCTGGACCGAAAAGCACCACTCGGGCGATCTGCACAGCCCCATCGGCGTGTTCACCCTCAGCGACGCGGGCGGCTTCGACGCCGATCCGGGCGCCAAGCTGCCCTACCACCACTCGTCCGCCTTCCGCGCGGGCGGCGTCGGCTTCGACGGCGAGCCGCTGGACGCCGCCTTCGACTACGTCATCGCCATCGACTACAACCGCGTGCCCGGTACGTCCCCGCTCGACGGCACCCAGCCGCTCGGTGCCAACCGCGGCGGCGGCATCTGGGTCCACGTCGACCACGGCGGCCCGACGCACGGCTGCGTCAGCGTCTCCGCGGCGCACATGGTCGACCTCCTGCACACGCTCGTCCCGGCCGACCACCCGGTGATCGTGATGGGCGACCACGCCTCGCTGTCGGCGTAGTCCTCTCCCGGTCTCCGCGCCCGCTGACGGATCGCCGAGGCCGCGCATCCGCACGCCCGCCAGCGCACCGCGAATTGCGCCACCATGCCGACGGTGACCCGCCCGAACACGACCGAGAAGACCCACAGGGCGACACCCTCGCCCCGGGCCCCCGCCCACCGCCGCCCACGGGTCAGACACCCGAACTCCCGCCCACCCGCTCCGGCAGCCCGCCCACGACGTCATACGCCCGCTCCTCCGGCACCAGCCGCTCCGCCCCCTCGACGTCCCCGGCCCCGACCAAGCGGTGCACCTCCCGCGCCAGCGGCGTCACATCCCTGATCCCCACGATCCACGTGTCCGCGTACTCCCGCACCGCCTCGCCCGACAGCCCGAGTTGCAGCGACCGGTACGGCAACGGCCGCAGCCGCACGTCCCGTTCGGGGTCCCACTGCACCCGCGCGGGAGCGCGCTTGAGCTGCCGACGCCACGCGTCCCGGTCGGCGTGCACGTCGGGGGAGTAGTGGGACAGACACGCGTGCCGAAGCGCCCACTCGAATCCGTCACGGGTGATCTCCACCGCGAGCACCGTCTCCTGCCCCGCCTTGGCGGCCCAACCGCAGCGGTACATCATCCACAGGAACGACGGCTTGATCCACGTCATGCGGTCCCGGCTCCAAGCGGCGGGGAAGCGGCCGTCGCGGGCGGCGGGGAGGCCGATCGCGGGGGCGTACGCCTGGTAGACGGTGATCGTGGTGGGGGTGTGGAGGGCGCGGACGCGCCGGGCGGGTTCTCGCATGCGGACACAGTGCCGTCGAGGCGGTGGGGGCGGCCAGCGAATTGCGGGGCGGGAACGCCCGGCGAAGGGGGTGAGGGGAGGGCGGGGGCGGGGCGTTACTCCCCGGGGAGTACGGGTGGGGGCGGGGCGGGTTGACCGGGGGAGTACGGCAGAGGCATACCGCCGGGCGATGCGGCGCGGCGGCGTACGCGGGAGTCTGGTGAGGCACCCCGGACCGGCACACGGGTGGCCGGGAGTCCGGCCTCCGCCGGGGCTTTCGCACCCGCTCGCGAGGAGGCACGGCCATGGAAGACGAGCAGGAGCTGACGGACTTCGCGCGCCGATGGACCGAGGCGGAACGGCGCGGTGACGTGACCGCGCTGGACGCGCTGCTGACCGACGACTTCAGCGCGGTGGGACCGCGCGGCTTCGTCCTCGACAAGAAGCAGTGGCTCGACCGCTACGCCTCCGGCGCGCTCGTCCACGACGCCTTCACCTGGGCCGAGGTGACGATCCGTCAGTACGGGCGGGCGGCCGTCGCCACCGGAGTGCAGGGCCAGCAGAGCATCTTCGACGGGCGGGACGCGGACGGGTACTTCCGGGTGACGCAGACGATCGTCGAGACCGACGGCGTATGGCGGTTGGCCGCGCTCCACCTCAGTCCGACCGGCGACCGCCCGGGACCGGAGGCGTAGACGATGCGGATCAGTATCAGTGTCGCCCACGACGCCTGGCCCGAGGGACCGCGCGGCTCCGCACGGCAGTTGGAGCGGGTCGTCGCCACCGCCGACGAGATCGGGCTCGACACGGTGTGGGTCACGGACCATCTGACGCGGACGGACCTGACGCGGACGGACCTGACGCGGACGGACCCGACGCGGACGGACCCGACGCGCTCACCGGACGAGGCGGTCCTGGAGGCGTACGCGACGCTGGGACTCCTCGCGTCGCGCAGTGAACGGGTGCGGCTCGGCGCCATGGCGAGCCCGGTCGGCAACGGCGCGGCCGGCCCGCTGATCACGGCGGTCACGACGCTCGACGTCCTGTCCGGCGGCCGGGCCTGGCTCGGCATCGGCGCCGGATACGCCGACCACCAGGCCGCCGCGCTGGGCCCGCCCGCGCCCGGCGCCCCCGAACGCTTCGAGCGGATGGAGGACGTGCTGCGGCTCGCGCACCGGATGTGGTCGGGCGACGACAGCCCCTTCCGCGGCGCGCACTGCGACCTGGCCAGGCCGTACCCCAGTCCGCTGCCGCTCAGCGGCCCGCACCCGCCGGTGCTGATCGGCGGAAACGGCGAGGCCCGGATGCTGCCGCTGGTCGCGCGGTACGCCGACGCCTGCAATCTGCTCGACGTGCCGAACGGCGGCGCCACCATCCGCCGCAAGCTCGACATCCTCGCCGTGCACTGCCGCAAGATCGGCCGCCCGCTCGGCGACATCGACACATCCGTCAGCGTCAGGCTGCGGCCGCAGGAGTCGGCGGACGAACTCGTCGCGCACTGCCGCCACTTCGCCGGTCTGGGCATCGGGCACGTGGTGCTGGTGCCGGGCGGCCCGTGGACGGAGGCGTCGACGCGGACGCTGGCGGCGGCGCTGCCCGCGGTCCGCGGCCTGCACCGGGAGGAGGCGGCCGGGCCGGAGGCCGCCCGCCTCGACACCTACCGGGCGCCCGCGTTCGGCGGCGCCGTCCCCGTCTGAGCGGGACCGGAAAGGTCGGCGGAGAAGGAGCGGCACCCCACGGCCGGCGGTCGCCGTGGGGTGCCGTGCTGCGCGGCCGAGGCCGCGGCCGGCCCTGGAACCAGGACCGTCAGCCGTTGCCGCGCGGCAGGACGAGCGACTGGATCTGGGGAAGCCCCTTCCAGTCGTTCGAGGCGATCGTCGCGTGCGCCGCGGCGAGTTGGGCGATCCGCGCCTGAGCGTCGGCCGGGGACGGATTCGCGTCGTCCAGGGCGGGCGCGACATTCTGCGAGTCGGTCATCACGAGCAGGTAATGACGCGCGTCGTACCAGTTCGTGTCGACGTTGAGGAACGCCGAGGCGTCACCGTCGAAAATCACGAACCACGGGCGCAGCGAGGCGTCGGAGTAGCGCGAACGCGGGTCGCCCGACTGCACGTTGTGCACGGTCGGGAAGACCTGGGCGGTCGAGACGTGCCCCTTGAGGTAGCTCGCGTACTCGACGTCCGTCCACAGCGTGTCGGTCGGGTTGTTCTCCTCGACGGTGCCGGGGATGATCTCCAGGATCACCTTGCCCGCGAGTTGCTGCCGCGTCGGCCAGTTGCCCGCCTGGGCGGCCTCGTCGAGCGTGCTGTAGCTGCCGCCGCCGGGCTTGGCCAGCAGGTCGGACGGCTTGAACACCAGGCTGCCGAGGTGCGCGCTGATCGACTGGTCCAACTTGGCAGGGCTCATGCCGAGGTTGGCCTGGAAGCCCGCCTTCATCTCCAGCTTGATCATCAGCGGCGCGTGGCCGGGGTGCGCGCCGAGCCAGACGCGTACGTCGTCCAGGCAGCTCTCCAGGTCCTTGTTCGCGCCGCCCGTGTAGAGCTGCGACGGCGATGACGCGTCCACGCAGTTGTTGCCGTTGCTGGTCGGGCTGGAGTGGCTGACCTTCCACTCCTGGGTGAAGAAGTCGTCCCACACGTCCAGTTCGATCAGCGACGTGCCCGTGTCCAACGCCTGGGCGAGGTACGGGAAGGCGGCGGGGTCGTAGGTGTTGTGCAGGCCGGACGTCGTGGCGCCCGAGAACGGCAGGGAGCCGGTGTCAGCGGCGGACGCGGATGCGCCGCCTCCGGCTCCGGCGACGGTGAACGCCAGGCATGTGGTGAGCACGCCGAGCAGCGCCGTGCGCAGTCGTAGGGAAACTCGTCGGGACAGCGGACCGGTCACGTGTCCTCCAGTGGGGGGGTGTCTCTCCGTCCGGACGGTGACTGCCGAGCGTGAATCGACGGAGACATGTCACGTAACACGATCTGGATTCCGGCTGTCAGCTACGAATCGAGCCGATCTTCAACGGAATTGACGCCACGTCAGGGGCGGTTCGGTGGGTTGTGGGGCCCGCGTCACGTCCGTACCGCTTTCAGCTCGCGCCCAGCAGCCGCAGCGCCGCCGTGGTGGCCGCGGCGGCGAGCACCACCACGAGGAAGGGTGCCCGGCGCCACGCGCACAGACCGCCGACGGCGACCCCGGCCGGGCGGGCGGCTCCGGCGAAGCCGTGGCCCTCGGTGAGGGTGGAGGTGGCGACCAGGGCGGCGAGCAGCACGACGACGCAGAGCGCCATCAGCCGTTCCAGGCGCGGCGAGAGGGTGACGCGGGCGCGCAGCACGGGCCCGGCGAAACGGAAGGCGAAGGTGCCCGCGCCCAGGGCGACGGTGGCGAGCAGCAGGCTCGTCCCCGTACTCATCGTCCCGCTCCGGTCCGCGCGGCGGGGTCCGGCTCCTCGCGACGACCGCCCGCCCGCGCCGCTCCGACCCCGGCCAAGGCGAGCAACACCGGCAGTCCGGCGGGCAGATACGGCGTCGCGACGAGCGCGAGCACCACTCCGGCCAGCGCTGCCCCGCGCGTCGCGGAGTCGCCGAGGGACGGCAGTACCAGGGCCAGCAGCACGGCGGGGAAGGCCGCGTCCAGCCCGAAGGCGTCGGTGTCGCCGACCGCGCCGCCGCCCAGGGCGCCCAGGACGACACCGGCGTTCCAGCAGACGAACAGGCCGATGCCGCACGCCCAGTACGCCGCCCGCCGCCGTTCGGGTTCGCGCTGGGCGAGGGTGAAGGCCACGGTCTCGTCCGCCATCAGATGGCTGCCCGCGATGCGGCGGAGCGGCCCGGTGCCGAAGACGTCGCCGACCGCGAAGCCGAACGGTACGTGCCGCGCGTTCACGAGCAGGCCCGCGACGACCGCCGCCACCGGATTGCCGCCCGCCGCGACGATGCCGATGAACATGAACTGCGACGCGCCCGCGAAGACCACCACCGACAGCAGCATCGGCAGCCACACCGGCAGGCCGAGCCCCACGGCGATGGCGCCGAACGACACCCCGACGACGGCATCGGCGACGCAGACCAGGGCGATGTCCCGCACCAGGTCCTTCTCCGGAGTTCGCCATATCGAACGCATCGCCGTCTATAATGAACAGAGTGGGGATCGTTCGTCAAGGCGAACGAGTGGACTTGTTTGACGAACGAAGGGTGCGGCGATGGCGGCGGACAAGGGGGCGCACGCGTCAGGAGAGTCGGGGGAGCCGGGACGCGGCGCGGACGAGGGTGGACGGGAGCGGCAGAGCGGGCGGGCACCGCTGGCGGCCATCGCGGAATCCCTCCAGCGCGAGCGCCGCCGCGCGGGCCTGTCCCTCGCCGAGGTCGCCCGCCGTGCGGGCATCGCGAAATCCACGCTCTCCCAGCTCGAATCGGGCACCGGCAACCCCAGCGTCGAGACCCTGTGGGCGCTGAGCGTCACCCTGAACGTGGCCTTCGCCCAGCTCGTCGACCCGCCCCGCCCCCGCGTCCGCGTCGTCCGCGCGGGCGAGGGCGTCGCCTTCGCCGCCGAGCGCGCGGATTACGTGGCCACACTCCTCGCCTCCTGCCCGCCGCACGCGCGCCGTGACATCTACCTGGTGTCCGTACAGCCCGGCACCGCCCGCGAGTCCGACCCGCACGCGCCCGGCATGATCGAGCACGTGGTGCTCAGTACCGGCCGCGCGCTGGTCGGCCTCACGGACGATCCCGTCGAACTCCACCCCGGCGACTACATCGCCTATCCGGGCGACGAGCCGCACATCTTCCGCGCGTTGGAGCCGGACACCCTCGCGGTGCTCGTCCAGGAACACCACTGACGCCGCCCTGAGTCAACTCCGCGTGCAGTGCCCGTGGTGGCGGTGCGTCAGCCCGCGCGGAGCGTCAACGCGGCCGTGTGCAGGGTGCCTTGCGTGCGGAACTGGAGGAACAGCCGCCAGTCGCCCGCCGTCGGAAGCTCGGCGTGGAAGGCCAGTTCGGGGCCGCCGTGATCGCCGTTCACGGCCGTCGTCGGATGCAGGTGCGCGAACGCCAGATCACCGGCGTGGAACGCCGTCAGGTGCGCGTACGTCCCCAGGTACGGCTGGAGATCGGTCACCGGGCGGCCGTTCCTGGTCACGGTCACGGCCAGCGGATGCGCCATGCCCGACATGCCCGCCATGATGTCGCCCTTCACCGTCACCGTGTAACCGTCCACCGTGGCGCTGGTCTTGGGCGCGGGCAGCGGCACGGGCGACGAGGCGGCGCCGGGGACCGTGACCGTACGGCTCAGGACGACGTCCGTCCCCTTGCCGGGGCCCGCGTCCGGCGTGAAGGACGCGAAGAACCGCCACGCGCCGGGTGTGAGCGCCGCCAGCCGCGCCGTCCAGGTGCCGTCCTTCGCCATCCCCGGATGCACGTGCTGGAAGCCGGTGAGATCGGACCGGACGGCGTAGAAGTGCATCCGCTGCGTCTGGTCGAGCGCGAAGGCGGTCAACGGCCTGCCGTCGGGCGCGGTGACGGAGAAGCGGTACGTGGCGGGCGCACCGGAAGGCAGCCGCGCGTCGGGGGAGACGAGGCGGTAGCCGTCGCGGTCGGCGGACAGGCCGTTGGCGGAGGCTGGGGCGTCCATGCCGTCCATGCCGTCCATGCCGTCCATGCCGTTCGTGGAGGGCGTGGAGGGCGTGGAGGGCGTGGACGCGGGGGGCGACGTGGGGGACTCGGGTGACGACGCCGGGGCGTGGCCGTGTGCCTGGCCGGCGGTCGTGGAGGAGCCGCCGCCGCAGGCGGTCAGGCCGAGCAGCAGAGCGCAGGTCGCGGCGGTGGCCGCGAGGAGAGCGGGCCGGAGTGTTCGCATGATGCTCTTTCGGGTGAGCGCGCGGAAAACGGCGCGCGTATGGATGCGATGCGGACGGATGTGGGGGCGCGACACCGCACCGGGAACTCCCCGGCGCGGCGGGCCTCTTCACGTCCGCGCGACGCACACCCGCAGCAATATCGCCCGCCCGCCCGGCGGCGGAGCGCGCCGCCGGTCCCGAGACGGCGCGGTGCCGGAGGCGGCCAACCCCGCCCCCAGCAACGGCGGTACGGCGGAGGCGACCTGCGCCCAGCCGGTGAGCGGTGCCCGCGCGCGTACGGGCGTGGCCCAACACGAACCGCCGGAGCCGGTCTTGGCGACGTGGGGGGCGGGGGCCTGCGGCCGTACGTGCGGAGTCGAGTGGGTGGTGGCGGCGACGGGTGCGGTAGCGGACATCCGCGCGATACCCATGTCCGTGCCCATGTTCATGGCCATGGGCGCGCCGTGGCAGCCCTCGCTCGCGGAAGCCGGTGCGCCGTGCATGAAGAACAGCCCGAGCAGGACCGCGCACACCGCCAACAGCCGGGGCGTACGCGGCCGGTGCGCGTGTGCCGTACCGTCGCCGTCCGCTGTCACCCGGTTGACGATATACCCCCAGGGGGTGTCTTGTTCAGGCGGGTGCCCGCGTGTTAACGCTGCGGGTACACGGTCCATGTGCGATGCCCGCGACACATGGACACATGGACACGTAAACACGCAGACGGCCGACCGGAAGGCGCGAGAGATGTCCGTACGCAGCGAGCGCGAAGGCGCCGTCACCACCGTGGTGCTGTCCAGGCCGGAGGTGCGCAACGCGGTGGACGGGCCCACGGCCGCCGCGCTCGCGGACGCCTTCCGCGCCTTCGACGCGGACGAGGAGGCGGCCGTCGCCGTCCTCTGGGGCGAGGGCGGCACCTTCTGCGCGGGCGCGGACCTCAAGGCGATCGGCACCGCACGCGGCAACGCGGTCGCCGACGACGGCGACGGCCCGATGGGGCCGACCCGTATGCGGCTCGGGAAACCGGTGATCGCCGCCGTCTCCGGGCACGCCGTCGCGGGCGGTCTCGAACTCGCGCTCTGGTGCGACCTCCGCGTCGCCGAGGAGGACGCCGTGTTCGGCGTCTTCTGCCGCCGCTGGGGCGTGCCACTGATCGACGGCGGCACCGTACGGCTGCCCCGGCTGATCGGCGCGGGCCGGGCGATGGACCTCGTCCTCACCGGCCGTCCGGTCGACGCGGCGGAAGCCCTCGCCATCGGCCTCGTCGACCGCGTCGTCTCGCCCGGCACCGCCCGCGCCGCCGCCGAGCGACTCGCGGCCGAGATCGCCGCCTTCCCTCAGACCTGCCTGCGCGAGGACCGGCTCTCCCTGCTGGAGCAGGAAGGTCTGCCCGAAGAGGCCGCCCTGGCCGTGGAGTTGGCGCACGGCCGGACCTCCCTGACCGAGGCGGCGGCGGGCGCCTCCCGCTTCGCCTCCGGCGAGGGCCGCCACGGATCATTCACCTGATGCCGTAGGCCCGCTGTCGGCCGTACGCGCCGGCCCCGTAGTCCTGTCGGGGTCCCCGGACGGCCGCCCACGTGCCCGTTGTGCTCGCGGGCATGATCGTCTGGCTCAACGGCACCTTCGGCGTCGGCAAGACCACGACGTCCCGGCTGCTCACCGAACTCCGCCCCGACGCGCGGATCTTCGACTCCGAGACGGTCGGCTCCATGCTGCGCCCCGTCCTCGCCTCGGTCCCCGTCGCCGACTTCCAGGACCATCCGCCGTGGCGCGCCCTCGTGGTCGAGACGGCCGCGCAGATCCTCGGTTACGTCGGCGGGACGCTGGTCGTACCGCAGTCGGTGCTGGTGCGGGCGTACTGGACCGAACTGCGGGACGGGTTCGCGAAGTCCGGCATTCCGCTGCGGCACTTCGTGCTGCACGCCGACCCGTTGACGCTCGCCGCGCGGATCGACAACGACCCCGAGGGCACCGGCATCCGACGCTGGCGGCACGACCACGTCGCCCCGTACGCCGCCGCCCTCCCCTGGCTGCGCGAGGAGGCCGAGATCGTCGAGACGGCGGACGTCGCCCCCGACGAGGTGGCGCGGCGGATCGCTGGCGGCGCCTAGCACGCACGCCCGCCGCGTCGCCGGAACACCCGAATAGCTCCGCTATGAGGCCACCCCGGAGCCTTGCGCTCAAGGCCCCCGGACGGAGTCCGGGGAACACCACACGCCGCCTGGACCGCCCATGATCCGCCGGACACGCCTTAGGACGTAACGGCCGCGAAGCCGTGCGCCGTTCGCCCGTCGGCCCGGCGGGGTCATCCCCGGCCCAGCCGCAGGGCCCAGGCGAGGCAGCCGAGCGCGGCGGTCGTGGTCAGGACGCGGGCGACGTTCCAGCGCAGCCAGGCGGACTCGAACTGCTCCCGGACGGCGGCGAGATCGCGGATCTTCGACGAGTCGCCCGCCGCGGCGAGCTTGTCGTTGAGCGGGACGTTGAAGCCCATGGTGACGACGAGCGAGGCGGCGTAGAGGGCCACCCCGGCGATGATCCACGGCAGCGCGGGCCGTCCGTCGCCGCGCCAGTGCAGCGCCGCCGCGATCCCGCCCAGGACCAGGGCGCCGCCGAAGGCGAGGCTGAACCAGCCGTTGAGTATGGCCACGTTGACGCGTTGCATGGCCTCCACGAACGTCCGGTCGTCGGAGGCGGCGAGGCCCGGCATGACGGCGACGGAGAAGGCGAAGTACAGGCCCGCCATCAGGCCGGTGGCGAGCGTGGCGGCGAGCAGCACGAGACTGCGGATGTCGCCGGACATGGCAACTCCTCTGGGTCCTCGGGGACGAGCGGTCGGATTCCGGCCCGACTCGGGCCGCTGGTAGGCGGGTTGGCGGTCCCGACCGGAGCGGTCCTGCGGGAGCGGCCGCTCCCGGCGCGGCTGCCGCTCCGGGTCCGCCGCGCCGCCGCCGGACATCGGCTGAGGCGGCGGCGTACCGTACGGCCACGCCGCGTAATGCTGCTGGTGCGGAGCCTGTTGAGGTGGCTGCTGAGGTGGCTGTCGAGGTGCCCGCTGAGGTGTCCGGTCGCGGGGCGCGGTATGCGCGTTCGGTGTCATGGCCTCAGTGAAACGGCGGCGAGGGCGGCGGGACCATCGTCGAAAAGCTCACCCCCATGCGCGGGCGTCCAGTCCTAGGCTGGGCGCATGGACGCACTGGCGAATCTGCTGGACGGGCCGCGGGCCCGAGGCGCCTTCCTGCTGCGGTCGATCCTCACCCCGCCCTGGTCGCTGCGGATCGAGGACCGGGCGCCGCTGACGCTGGCCCTGATGGTGCGCGGCGACGGCTGGGTGGTGCCGGACAAGGGCGACCCCGTACGGCTGTGCCCCGGTGACATCGCGGTGATCCGCGGCCCGGAGCCGTACACGGTCGCGGACGCGCCGGCCACCGAGCCGCAGATCGTCATCCATCCCGGACAGGTCTCCGCGACCCCGCAGGGCGTCGAGTTGTGCGAGGAGATGGACCTGGGGGTCAGGACGTGGGGTGATGTGCCGCCCGAGGCGGTGGGTACGGTCGGCGCGCCGGGACCGGTGCGGTCCGTGTCGGGAGCCGTCGGCGTCGGCGCAGGTCAGAGGGGTGCCGGGACCGCCGAGGACTCCGTGGTGATGATCACCGGGACGTATCAGATGCGCGGCGAGATCAGCCAGCGGCTGCTCTCCGCCCTGCCGCACGTCCTGGTCATGCCGGGCGACGCCTGGGCCAGCCCGCTGCCCGCACTGCTCTGCGAGGAGATCGTCAGGGACGAGCCGGGGCAGGAGGTCGTCCTCGACCGGCTCCTCGACCTGCTGCTGATCGCGGTGCTGCGCGCCTGGTTCTCCCGCCCGGAGGCCGGCGCGCCCGCCTGGTACGTCGCCCAGAGCGACCCGGTCGTCGGCCCCGCGCTGCGCCTGCTGCACGACGACCCCGCGCACCCGTGGACGGTCGCGGCGCTGGCCGCCAGGACCGGCGTCTCCCGCGCCGCCCTCGGCCGCCGCTTCACCGATCTCGTCGGCGAACCGCCCATGTCGTACCTGACCAACTGGCGGCTCTCCCTCGCCGCCGACCTGCTGCGCGAGCCGGACGCCACCATTGGCGCCGTGGCCCGCAAGGTGGGATACGGCAGCCCCTTCGCGCTCAGCGCCGCCTTCAAGCGCGTCCGCGGCATCAGCCCGCAGCAGCACCGCGAGGGTGTGGTGGCGGAGGGGAGCGCGGCGTCCTGATCCGTCCGGCGGGCGCGCGGGGGCCTTCGGGGGGGCGCGTACGGGCGCCTCGTACGAATGCTGCGTCCCGCGCACCGTTCGGTTCGAGCCAGGGTATCGGGCCGGAATTGTTTAGGCTGGCTGCATGAAGGACTGGGATCTCCGCAAGCTGCAAATCCTCCGCGCGCTGCGCGACACCGGTACGGTCACGGCCGCCGCGGGCGCGCTGCGGATGACCCCGTCGGCCGTCTCGCAGCAACTGGCCGCGCTCTCCAAGCAGATCGGCACGCCGGTGTTGGAGGCGCGCGGTCGCGGCGTACGGCTGACCGGCGCCGCGCACGTCCTGCTCAGACACGCCGAGGTCGTCTTCGCGCAGCTCGAACGCGCGGGCGCCGAGCTCGACGGGTACGCACAGGGCGAGGTCGGCGTCGTGAAGGTCGGCGCCATCGCCACGTCCATCACGCGCCTGGTGGTGCCCGCCGCCCGGCTGCTGCGCCGCGACGCGCCCGGCATCACCTTGTCGGTGCGCGAGGCGGAGGCCGCCGAGGTGTACGAGGAACTGGCCGCCGGAGACGTGGATCTCGCGCTGTCGCTGGCCGTGGACGCGCCGACGGCCCGCGACACGCGCTTCGTGATCGCCCCGCTGCTCACCGACCCGCTGGACATCGCGCTGCCCGCGACGCATCCGCTGGCCGCCGCGCCGGGGCTGCGACTGGCGCAGCTCGCCGAGGACCCGTGGATCTTCGGAAGTCGCGGACCGTGGCGCGAGATCACCCTGGCGGCCTGCGCCGAGGCCGGATTCGTGCCGGAGCAGGCGCACGCCGCCGCAGACTGGCCCGCGATCTTCGCCCTGGTCGCGGCCGGAATGGGGATCGCGCTGGTGCCGCGGATGTCCGCGTCCGGCGCCCTGACCCAGGACTTGGCGGTACGGCCGCTGGACGTGGACCGGCCGCGGCGCCGGATCGTGGGCGCGGTGCGCGGCGGCTCGCAGGACGCCCCGCTGCTGCGGCGGACGCTGGGGGCGCTGCGGCGGGCCGCGGAGCTGGACCCGACCATGCAGTTGGACTGAACAATGGCTTCAGTAAGTTTCGATGGACGTGAAGGGTCGGGTCGGCCGAGAGTAGAGGCATGACGACGACAGAGACGCATGAGACGACGGCAGCGGGATCGGCGCCGGGGACGGCACCGACTGGGGGAACGGCTGGGGGAGCGGCGGCAGGCGCGGCGGCCGGGACCGGGGCCGGCACTTTTACGGACCTGACCTCCTTCACGGGTGACGCGCTTCCTTACGGCGGCGGCAACCCGTTCGCGGACTACCGCCGCGTGGAGCTGCCCTTCGCGGGACTCGCGGACCTGGCCGACCGCAGGCTGGGCGCGGGGGTGGTCGCCGCCAATGACGAGTTCTTCGCCGAGCGGGAGAATCTGCTGGTGGCCGGGCCCGCGGTCTTCGACCCCGAGCGCTTCGGGCACAAGGGCAAGATCATGGACGGCTGGGAGACGCGGCGCAGGCGGGGGGCGTCCGCGCAGGTCCCGCACCCCGATCCGGCCGACCACGACTGGGCGCTGATACGGCTGGGGGCGCCGGGCGTGATCCGCGGCCTGGTGATCGACACCGCGCACTTCCGGGGCAATTACCCGCAGGCGGTGTCGGTGGAGGCCACCGCGCACTCGATGTCGGCGGCGCCCGAGGATCTGCTCGACCCGGCGGTGGAGTGGACCGAGCTGGTCCCGCGCACGGCGGTCGGCGGGCACGCGGAGAACGCGTTCGCGGTGCATGTGGAGCGCCGCTTCACCCACCTGCGCCTGCGGCAGCACCCCGACGGGGGGATCGCCCGGCTGCGGGTCTACGGCGAGGTGGCGCCCGACCCGGGGTGGCTGGCCGAGCTGGGCACCTTCGACCTGGTGGCGCTGGAGAACGGCGGCACAGTGGAGGACGCCTCCGACCGCTTCTACTCCCCGCCCGAGCACACCATCCTGCCCGGCCGCTCCCGGAAGATGGACGACGGCTGGGAGACCCGCCGCCGCCGTGACACCGGGAACGACTGGATCCAGTACCGGCTCGTGGACCAGGGCGTGATCCGTGCCATCGAGATCGACACGGCCTATCTCAAGGGCAACGCGGCGGGCTGGGCGACGCTGTCGGTCCGCGACGGGGAGGACGGCGAGTGGATCCCGCTGCTGCCGCGGGTCAAGCTCCAGCCGGACAGTGTGCACCGCTTCCTGGTCAACCCGATACCGGCCACCCACGTCCGGATCGAGATCTTCCCCGACGGGGGCATATCCCGGCTGCGGCTGTACGGCTCGCTGACCGAGCGCGGCGCGACCAGCCTGGCCGAGCGGACGGAAGCCATCAGCTAGCGCGAGGCCGACGTCGGGCAGCCCCCGTGGGGGAGGGGGTCCCGTTCGTCAGGGTCTTCTGCGGGAGGGTCCTCAGCGGGCGGGGCTGAGGATCTGTTCCGACCAGGAGACCAGGTGCTCGAAGAGGCCGGTCCTGCGGCGGAGTACGGCCAGGGGGTCGTGGTCCACGTCGTAGGCGGCGGAGCCGACCCGGCCGCCGACGGCGAGGCGGGTGAGCATCAAAGGGGCGAGCCAGCAGTATTTGGCGGCGCCCGCGGCGGCCACCGAGCGGCGCAGCTCGTCCTCGCCCAGGGCGGCCCCGGCATCGCGGGCACCGGCCAGATAGCCCTCGATGACGGCGGCGGAGATCTCTGGCAGCAACTCCCCTGGTATCAGGCCGTCGGCGACGCAGTCCGGGATGAGGTTGGCGATGTCCTCGCCCACGGCGCCTTCCCCGACGAAGGCCCAGTCGAGCAGGACGGTACGGCCGCCGGCCGGTCGGGCGGCCGGGGCGCCGGGGGAGTGCGCGGGGGAGTCGTCCTGGGCGATCAGGTTGAGCGGCCAGACATCGAGGTGGCACAGGGTGCGGGGGCCGGACTCGGCGGCGGCGAGCAGGGTGTCGCGCCGCTCCCACATACGGTGCAGTCCGGTGCGCAGGGCGGCGGGCCAGACGGCGGCGGCGTCGGGCAGGTCCCAGGGGAGTTCAGCGGGCAGGGACTTGCTCTCCACGTACTGGCGGAGCCAGCCCCGGGAGAGCCAGGGCTCCGCAGGGAGCCGCCCGGTCCAGCGGGCCTGCGCGAAGCCGAGACCATGGGCGAAGGCGGCCAGGCGCTCCACCGGCCACTGTGAGCCGGGCACCCCGGTGACGTCCTCCAGCCACAGGGCGAAGGAGCCGTCCGCCCGCTCGTCCGCGGCGAGCAGGCGGGGGCCGTCGATCCCGGCGTCGGCGAAGACGGTCGCGGTCAGGCCGTCGCGGTAGGCGAGCGGCTCACGGCGCCAGTGGTTCCAGTGCCGCGGCTCGGGGCTGGTCTGCCAACTGCCCGAGCCCGTGGGGACGCACACCTTGAGGACCGCGCTGCCGTCGGGGCCGGTCACCCGCCAGATGCCGTCGGTGGCCTGGTTGTCCTGATTGTGGGTGAGTTCGGTGTAGGACCAGGTGGGTGCCGCACCGCCGAGGGCCGAGGCCACGCAGGAGGGGACGAGCGTCGCGGGGGTCACTGGGCGCCGAAGAGCTTCAGCAACTCGTCCTTGCCGAACATCCGGGCCGTGTCGACCGCGGACGGCACGCCCGCGGCCGGGTCGGCGCCGCCGTCGACCAAGGCGGTGATGACGTCCTGCTCGCCCTTGAAGACGGCGCCGGCCAACGGGGTCTGGCCCCGGTCGTTGGCACGGTCCGGCTCCGCGCCGCGGGCCAGCAGCGCCCGCACGGTCTGCCCGTGACCGTGGTAGGCGGCGAGCATCAGCAGGGTGTCACCGCGGTCGTTGGTGAGATTCGCGGGGACTCCCGCGTCGATGTAGGCGGCCAGTTTGTCGGTGTCGCCCTGCCGGGCGAGGTCGAAGACCTGGGCGGCGAGCTGAAGCAGCTCGGGGTCGTGAGCGGGCTCGCTCTCGGCGGCGGGATCGGGCGTCGGCTCGGTCATGATCCCAGCCTACGCAGCGGGGCACTGTCCGTTGAAGAAGGAGATCACCACGCGTTGCGGCGCGCCCCGGCCGACCTGGACGTCCACCGGGACGCAGGCGTGGCCGTCACCGGCGACGAAGAAGCCGCCGATGAAGACGACGGGCTGGGCCGGGCAGGCGTCGAAGGTGATCGCGGGGGCCGGGGTGGACCCGAAGGCACGGCCGTACTCCAGTCCGGCCTTGGCCCGCTGCTCGGCGCCGATGGTCAAGGTGACCGTCGACCCGGTCCGTATGGAGGCGGCGACCTTGTAATGCCAGCCGTCGGAGTTGTGGTAGCCGTGGCCGGTCTGGTCGCCGTCGGCCAGGGCGCGCAGACCGGTCCAGGTGAGGGGACCCACCGTCACATCGTTCTTCGCGGTGGCCGGTGCGGCGGAAGACGAAGCGGAAGCATCGGAAGAAGAGGAAGTAGAGGAAGGGGTGGTGGGTGCGATGGTGGTCGAACCAGTGGATTTCGCGGGGCTGTTGCCCGTGGTCACCTCGGTGGCGGAGCCGCCGGGCGAGCGCATGGCTTCGACGCACGCCACCGGGCGGGGGTGCTCGATGCTGCCGACCGGGGGCGGTGCCTCGATGGTGACGCGGGCGGAATCGGTGACGACGGGGCGGTGCGTGGAACCGCCCGAGGAGCAGGCGGACAGCAGGGCGATCACCCCTAACGCCACACCGGACGCTCGTATCCCGCGACCAGACATGCGCATCACTCCCTCACGCAGGACGGTACGTGGTCAGCCGAGCGGCGGCCAGACCACCAACTGCCGTACCAGCGCGGGGTCTCCGGTCAGCCGCAGCGCGTCGGCCCCGTCCCAGGGGGCCCTGCGGTACAGCGCCAGCAGCAGATCGCTGGCGGGGCCGGAGAGGGTGGCACCGGGCTCCGGGCCGTCGCCGGGTCCGCCGCGGACCGCCGAGGCACCGGTGGTGTCGAGGATCAGGGTCCAGGCCGGGCCCTCGTCGGCGACCAGCGCGACACGGGCCGGTGCGTGCGGCCAGCCGTCCATCGAGCCGAAGCCGACATGCAGGAATTCATCCAGGGCGTCGGCGGCGAGGGCGGGCGGCAGCGGTTCGGTGACCCCCGCGGCCTCCTGCGCGTCGCGGGCGTGGACGGCCGCCTCCTGGACCTGGTGGCGGGCGACGGAGCCCGAGGTCGCCGCGTTGCCCGACTCCGCCCACCAGGTCCAACAGCCGGTGTCGGGACCGGCCGCCCGCAGGGCGTCGAGCAGCAGCACCGTCGAGGCCGCCGACCAGGACGGCAGGTCGTCCCCCGGCATGCGGTCGCCGAGCGCCCCGTCCGACGGCGGCCGGACGGCGGGGCCCGCGGCGACCGTCGCCGCCCAGAAGCGCTGCACCTGGCCGACATGCGTCAGCAGATCCCGGACGGTCCAGTCGGGGCAGCCCGGAATCCGGGCCTCGACGGGTGCGGCCCGCGCGGCCTCGCGCAGGACCGCGGACCGCTCCTCGATGAGTTCGAGCCAGTCGGTGAACCGGAGTTCGGGCGAGGCCGGCGTCTGCGAGGAGCGCGAAGTCGTCATGGCCACCGTTGTAGCAGCGACCACCGACAATGCCCCCGGTCCGGCGGCCGGGACAGCCCGCGGGCTCCCTGTCCGGTGCGGTGCGCGGAAGATCGAGAAGGCCGCGCCCGGCCGGTCCCGCGGCCGAATTTATGGCCGGATTTCTGACCGATTCCACAGGTTTTGCCCAACCCTGACCACGGCGGGCTCTGTTCACCGCGACGGGAAACCTGTTCCATGGTCATCAGACGGCCGCCGCGACCGAAGGCGGCCACGTGTGCCAGAAGAGGTGGCCTTGCCTACGACCGTGCGGCGTACCGCTGTGAGCATTCCGGCCGCGGCCCTCGGCCCGGAGAACCCGCTGCCCGCATTGCGCCCGCTCGACGAGCTGCACCGGCTGGACCTCAAGGACCGCGAGGGACTGCCCGCCGACATGGCCAGGCAGCTCGGCTACGCGCCACTGCGCTCGGTGCTGCCGGTTCGCGTCCTCGACGGCTACGGCCGGGACCGCGCCCCGGCCGCCCTCGACGCACTCGTCATCGAGAACGACCGCATCCGCGCCACCGTGCTGCCCGGCCTCGGCGGCAGGCTGTACTCGCTGGTCCACAAGGCGACCGGACATGAACTGCTCTACCGCAACCCGGTGTTCCAGCCCGCCGCGTTCGCGCTGGCCGGTGCCTGGTTCTCCGGCGGCGTGGAGTGGAATCTCGGCGCCACCGGCCACGCCGCCCACACCTGCGCCCCGCTGTACGCCGCCCGCGTCCCCGCCCCGGACGGCGGCGAGATGCTGCGCCTGTGGGAGTGGGAGCGGCTGCGCGACCTGCCCTTCCAGATCGACATGTGGCTGCCCGCCGACTCCGACTTCCTCTACGTCGGCATCCGGGTCCGCAATCCGCACGAGCGCACCGTGCCCGCCTACTGGTGGTCCAACATCGCCGTTCCCGAGACCGACCGCACCCGGGTGCTCGCCCCCGCCGACGCCGCCTGGCACTTCGGCTACAGCCGCACCCTCAGCCATGTGCCGGTCCCCGCGCCCGACGGCGCCACCGACATCACCTACACCACCCGCTCCGAGCACGCCGCCGACTACTTCTTCGACGTGGCCGACACCGACCGCCGCTGGATCACCGCCCTGGACGGCGAAGGACACGGCCTCGTCCAGACCTCCACCGACCTGCTGCGCGGACGCAAGCTCTTCCTGTGGGGCCACGGCCGCGGCGGGCGGCGCTGGCAGGAGTGGCTGACCGAGCCCGGCACCGGCGGCTACCTGGAGATCCAGGCAGGTCTCGCCAGGACACAGCTCGAACACATCCCCATGGCCGCGGATTCGGAATTCTCCTGGCTGGAGGCGTACGGACCGCTCGCCGCCGACCCCGCGCTCGTGCACGGCGACGACTGGTCCGCCGCGCGCGCCGAGGCCGGGGGACGACTCGAGGCCGCACTCCCGCGCGCCACCGTCGACGCCGCCTACACCGCGTGGCTGGCGCACGCCGACACCGACCCCAAGGACCTGCTCGCCACCGGCTCCGGCTGGGGCGCCCTCGAAAGCGAGCGCGGCCACTTCCACCTGCCCGGCACCCCGTTCCCCGCCACCACGCTCGGCGACCCGCAGAAGCCCTGGCTGGAACTGCTGCTCGCCGGGATCTTCCCGAGACCCGCCGCCGACGCGCCGCCGGGACCCGCGCTCGTCTCCCCGGAGTGGCGCGAACTGCTGGAGTCCGCCGACACCTATCCCGGCAACGAGTGGTTCCGCGACTACTACCTCGGCATCGCCCAGTGGGCCGCGGGCGACCGCGCGCAGGCCGTGCGCAGTTGGGAACGGTCGGTCGCCGCCCACCCCTCGCCGTGGGGCCTGCGCGCCCTGGCCGTCGCCGAGGCCGACGCGGGCCAGACCGACCGCGCCGCCGACCGCTACCTGGCCGCGTACGACAGCCTGCGCGAGACGTTCACCGCGCTCCCGGACCGCCCGGACGTCCGGCGCGCCCTGATCGTCGAGGCCGTGCCCGTCCTGCTCGCCGCGGGCCGCGCCGCCGACGCCGAACGCGTCCTCGCCGATCCGGACCAGGCCCCGGAGGGCGACCGGCACGGCCCCGACTGCGGGCGGCTTCGGCTGCTGCGCGCGCAGACCGCGCTCGCCCGCGGCCAAGTCGCCGAGGCCCGCGCGCTGTTCGACGAGGGCTTCGTCGTGGAGGACCTGTACGAGGGCGCCGAGGCGCTGACCGACACCTGGTACGCCATAGCCGAGCGCCTTGTCGCGGGCGACGGCCCCGTCACCGACGACATCAGGACCCGCGCGCGGGCGGAACACCCGCTGCCCGCCGCGTACGACTTCCGGATGCGGCCGGAGACGGTGCCGTAGGGAGCGGGCGGTCCCGGCCGCACAGCCACTGCGGCCGACGTCCGTTGGCCGCCGCGCCGCCTACGCCCGGCTCGCGGCGACCAGCGCCGCCGTCTCGTCCGCCGTCAGGTCACCGGGGCGGCGGCCGTCGCGGGCGAAGGAGTTGGCGGTACGGCGCAGCGCCTCGTTGACGGGCGTCGGCACGCCGAAGCGGCGGCCCAGCAGCACGATCTCGCCGTTGAGGTAGTCGGCCTCGATGGAGCCGGTGCCCCGGGTGAGGCTCTGCCAGGACGAACCGCCGCCGCGCTCACCGCCGTTGACGGGCAGCAGCTCCACCCGGTCGCCGCGCACGCGGGCCTGCTCCTCCTGGCTGACGTGCGCGACACCGGCCGCGTCCAGCACTGCGACTCCTTCCGCGCGGGCCCGCTGATACACCTCGAACAGCGGCCCCTCACCGATCGGACCGGACACCGCCTCCAGGGAGTTGCCCAGATTCGAGAGCAATTTGCCGTACTTCCACGCCATCACGTCCTGCGAGACCGGCGCCGCGAAGCCCGAGCCCTCAAGGTCGGCGGCGATCCGCCGCGTGGTGTCGTCCGCGCCCGACGGATAGCGGCCCAAGGTCAGAATCCCGGACAGCGGCGCACCCGGCGCCTGCACGACACCCGGCTCCAGGTGGGAGGCCGGCAGCCAGACGCACATCCCGTGCACGTTCGGGAAGCGGCGCAGCGCCAGCCGCTCGTTCTCGACCCCGTTCTGCGCGCACACCACGGCGGGACCGGCACCGTCCGACCCGACCCCGTACCCGTCCCACCGCGTCAGCACCGACGCCGTGTCCTGCGTCTTGACGCCCAGCACCAGCACGTCGTCGGGCCGCGCCCGCAGCGCCTCCGGCCCGTCCGCGACGGGCACGGGCAACGTCAGCGTGCGGTCCGGCAGTTCGAGCCGCAGCCCCCGCTCGCGCAGCGCGTCGAGATGGCCGCCGCGCGCCACCAGGACGACCTCGTGACCGCCGTCGAACAGCCGCCCGCCGATCGTGCCGCCGACCGCTCCCGCTCCGATGATGATGTATCGCACACCGAGAGACTCGCACACGCCCGCCCCGGTCCCTCCACCGCACCGCGCCGAAAACCGGTGGCCGGGCGCCCGCGCCCCCCACCACAGTGATCGTCGGGGAGAACACCCGACCACCACCATCCGACCACCACATACGGGGGGACCGTCATGTCCACATTGCGCGTGACCGCGGAGCGGCTCACCATCCTCGACCACCCCAACGCCGACGCGCTCGAACTGGCGCAGGTCGGCCTCTACCGCGCCGTGGTCGCCAAAGGCGCCTACCGCAGCGGCGACTTCGCCGTCTACATCCCCGAACAGGCCGTGCTGCCCGAGTCGTTGATCACGGAGCTGGGCCTGACCGGCAGGCTGGCCGGAAGCGCCGCGAACCGCGTCAGGGCGGTCCGGCTGCGCGGCGAGCTGTCGCAGGGCATCGTCTGCCGCCCGGCCGCGCTCGACGGTACGGATCTGGAGCGGGCCGCCGCCGGGGGAGCGGACTTCGCCGAACGGCTCGGCATCGTCAAATGGGTGCCTCCGGTGCCGGTGTCGATGAGCGGCGACGTGGAGTCGGCGCCCGACCTGCTGCCCTGGATCGACATCGAGAACCTCAAGCGCTATCCGGACATCTTCGCGCCGGGCGACCCGGTCACCGTCACCGAGAAGCTGCACGGCACGGCCTGCTGCCTCACCTACTACGCGGACAGCGGCGCCGTGCACGTCACGTCCAAGGGCCTCGGCGGACAGCGCCTCGCCCTCACCGAGACCGACCGCAATCTCTACTGGCGCGCCGTCCTCGGCCACGGCCTGCCCGCCGTCGCGGCCCGGCTCGCCGAGCGGCTGGGCGCCGACCGGATCGGCGTCTACGGCGAGGTGTACGGCAGCGGTGTGCAGGATCTCGGCTACGGCGCTGACGCCCGCGCGCAGGGCGCGCCCGGTTACGCGGCGTTCGACGTGTGCGCGGACATCGGCGGGCGGGTGCGCTGGCTGGACGCCTTCGCGCTGCTGGCGGGCGAAGTGCCGCTGGTGCCCAAGCTGTTCGAGGGCCCCTTCGACCAGGAGGCGGTGCTGGCGCTGGCCCAGGGCACGGAGACGGTCTCCGGCCGCGGCCTGCACCTGCGCGAGGGCGTCGTGGTGCGCACGGCCGACGACCGCTACAGCGACGTGCTCGGCGGCCGGGCCATCGCCAAGGTCGTCAGCGACGCCTACCTGACCCGCAAAGGCGGCACGGAGTACGAGTGAGACCGGCCCCCGCGAGACCGGCCCCCGCGTGACCGCCGACCGCGTGACCGCCAGCCGCCGACCGTGGGCCGACGCCCTTCCCCGAACAGCGTCGGCCCACGGTCGGCCCACCCCGGACCGTCAGCCCGCCCCGCCCCGTCCGGCCCCCGCCTCCGCGCCGCCCTCCAGCCGCGCCCGCAACCGCCGCTTCGCCTCCGGCCACTCCTCGGCCAGCATCGAGAAGAAGACGCTGTCGCGCCACGTCACACCGTCCGAGCGCAGCCGGTGGCGGCGCCAGACCCCCTCGCGGACCGCGCCGAGCCGCGCGATGGCCCGCTGCGACCTGATGTTGAGATGATCCGTCTTCCAGCAGATCCGCCCCATGCCCAGCTCCTCGAAGGCATGGCCCATCAGCAGCAGCTTGGCCTCGGTGTTGACCGGGGTCCGCCAATGGGCGCGGCCGTACCAGGTCCAGCCGATCTCCAGCCGCTCGTCCCTGGCGCTCACGTCGTGGTACGTCGTCCAGCCGACGGCCCGGCCGCCCGCCCGCTCCACGACGGCGAAGGCGAGACCGCCCGCGGCCTCCGCGTCGGCGGCGACCCGTACCGCGAGATCGCGCAGCTCGTCCTCGGTGCGCGGCGGCTCCACCGGCAGCCAGCGCCACACCTCCTCGTCACCGCCGCCCGCGGCGAACAGATCGGGCACATGGCCAGGAGCGAGCGGTTCGAGGCGGACGAAACGGCCTTCGAGCACCGTGTGAGCGGGGGTTCTGGCAACCATGGACGCACCGTAACCAGCGGCCAGCGGGTCCTGGCAACGCGATTTCACCTCGTGGACCGCATGCTCTCGGCTCAGCCGGGTACGTGCGGGGGATCCGAGCACCGTTGACGCCAGAAGCGGCGAGAGGAACCAGAAGCGATGACCGACATCACCCCCGACGGCCTCGACCCGGACAGTGGCCTGCCCCCGGCGCAGCGCGCGCTGCGCGAGATCGCCCACGGCAGCGAGAACGTCGTCGCCCTCAGCACGCTCGCGGTCAGCGAAGTCCTGCTGCCGGTGCCGGGCGTGGACGAGGACCCCAACGGCGGCGAGCCTCCCCGGCAGATCCAGCTCCCGGTGTACGAACAGGAGGACGGCCGCCAGCTCGTGCCCGTCTTCACCTCCGAGACCCGGATGGCCGAAGCGCTCCCCACGACCAGTCGCTACCGGCTGGTCCAGCTCGCCGTGCTCAGCGGCGCCTGGCCCTCCGACGAACTGATCCTGTCCATCGACACCGGCAGCCCCGACTCGCTGAGCATCTCGGGCGAAGGCGTCCGCGCCCTGGCCGGGCTGGTCGGCGGCCAGAACTGACCGCCGCCCGCGTCGTCAACCCCGCCCCAGCCGCCTTAGGCGGCTCCGAGCAGGCCCCGGCACGCCCCGCGCCCCCGGTCAGCCCCGGTACACCACCAGCCCGCCGGGCACCTTGTCGAGCAGCAGCTCACCGGGCGCGGGTGCCACCTCACCGTCGTAGGCGAGGTGGACGCCCTCGCCGGGCAGCCGCAGCCGCAGCCGCCGTACGGTCGCCGACGTGTACACCGGCGACCGGGTCAGCACCCCGGTGAGGGCCGCGCCCAGCAGCCGGGTACGGGCGAAGGGCCCGCCGTCCACGATGCGCACGTCCAGCACGCCGTCGTTGAGGTCGCGGCGGCGCACCGGGGCGAGCCCGACACTGGAGTAGCGGCAGTTCCCCGCGAAGATCAGCCACACCGAGCGCGGCCGTCCGTTCACCTCGATGTCCACCGGCTCGCAGGTCCGCAGGACGTGCACGGCGGCCAGCACACTGGCGGGCCAGCTCCCCACCCGCCGCGACCAGCGCTCCCGTACCCGTACCAGCTCCGGGTACGACCCGATGCTGAAGGTGTTGAGGAAGGGCGCCGACTCGCTGTACGGCGAGTCCAGGCTGGTGTGCCGGGCCACGTCCACATTGGCCGCCCGGCCCGCCGCGACCGCCTTCGCGGTGTCCTCGACGGTCTCCAGGCCGAGGTCGAGCGCGAAGTGGTTACGGGTGCCGCCGGGGAAGACCGCCAGCGGCAGCCGGTGGCGCAGGGCGACGGCCGTGGCCAGGCACACCGTGCCGTCACCGCCGCACACCCCGAGCGCGCCGCCCTGCTCCACGGCCGTGCGCGCCGCCTTCTCCAGCATCTCCAGCAGGTCGTCGTCCTCGGTGCACTCACCGACCGACGCCTCGGGCAGCGCGGCGGCGATCCGGTCGACGGGCGCCGACAGCAGCGGCGGCGGCCCCGACGCGGAGTTCACCACCACGTGCAGCCCGCGGCCCTCGGGCAGCGACGGCACCTGCGCGTCGGCGCCCGGCTCCGGCTTTCCCGGAGCGGGCGGCACCAGGGCGCGTACGACGGCGGCGGCGCCAAGGCCCAGGGCCGCGCCCGCCACCACGTCACTCGGATAGTGCACTCCGGTGTAGATCCGTGAGAAGGCCACGCTCGCGGCGAGCGGCGCGATCACCAGGCCCCAGCGCGGCGACTCGATCGCCATGCCCGCGGCGAAGGCGGCGGCCGAGGCCGCGTGACCCGAGGGGAACGACGAGGTGATCGGCTGGCGGTGCAGCCGCCGTATGACCGGGACGGTGTCGAGTATCGGCCGTGACCGCCGTACCGCGCCCTTGCCCGCGGTGTTGACCGTCAGCGACGCCAGTGCCAGCGAGCCCAGTCCGCGCGCCGCCGCCCGGCGTCCGGTCCTGCCGCCGGTGGCCGCGACGCCCGCGGCGACGGCGAACCACAGCCGGCCGTGGTTCGCGGCACTGCTCAGCCGGGGCAGCACCGGCTCCGCGCCCGGCCAGTGGCGCTCCGCCACCTCGGCGAACAGCGCCTTGTCCCAGTTCTTCCAGGGATACGTCATGCGGGCCGGTTACCCACGCCCGGCCGCGGCACACCGCCTGATCAAGGCCGTTGCCGTTCCGTCACGGACGGCCGACCGCGTATCCGCCGGTACCGCGCCCGCGTACCCGACCGCGTATCCGCCGGGACCGCACTCGCGTACCCGCCCGCGGACCCACCGGTACCGCACCCGCGCCGCCGCCCCCGTGTCCGCCGTCCACCGGTGCCGCCGCTGTAGTCTCACCGGGTGAACGAAGCT
The DNA here is from genome assembly GCF_055558595.1 of Streptomyces sp. NPDC025721. Classification (NCBI taxonomy): domain Bacteria; kingdom Bacillati; phylum Actinomycetota; class Actinomycetes; order Kitasatosporales; family Streptomycetaceae; genus Streptomyces; species Streptomyces sp. NPDC025721. Next base: position 237,901 of record NZ_JBVHMF010000005.1, read on the forward strand.
CACCCGCACACCCCTTGGCCAGAGCCGGAACTCGTGATCTTCGACTGCGACGGTGTGCTGGTCGACAGCGAGAAGATCGCGGTGAAGGTGGACGCGTTCGTGCTCGCCGCGGTCGGCTGGCCGCTGAGCGAGGCCGAGATCGTGGAACGGTTCGTGGGCCGCTCCTACCGCGACATGACCACCGCGATCGAGAAACACCTGGGCCGCTCCCTGCCCGAGGACTGGGACGCCCCCTACCGGCACCTCTACCAGGAGGCGTTCGACGCCGACCTGACCGAGGTCGACGGCATCACGCAGGCCCTGGACGCGCTCACCCTGCCGAGCTGCGTCGCGTCGAGCACCAGCCACGAGGGGCTGCGCCACACGCTTGGCCTCACCGGGCTCTACGAGCGTTTCGAGGGCCGGATCTTCAGCGCGAGCGAGGTCGAGCACGGCAAGCCCGCCCCCGACCTCTTCCTGCACGCGGCCCGCAGCCTCGGCGTCGAGCCCGCGCGCTGCGTGGTCGTCGAGGACAGCCGGTACGGGGTGGCCGCCGCCCGCGCGGCGGGCATGCGCGCGTACGGCTACTGCGGCGGACTCACCCCCGCGGGCTGGCTCGAAGGCCCCGGCACGACGGTCTTTGACGACATGCGCGACCTGCCCGCACTGCTGCTGCGCTGAACGCGGGGCGCGCCGCCGCCTCCTCACCCGCGCACTCGGCCGTCGGCCGCTCCACCGGCCGTTCCGTCGGATGCGGACCGCGCCGTTGCGTCGGATGCGGACCGCGCCGCCGCGGGAGAAAGTGGGCCCCAGGGGTGCCCACCTACGCAGCGGAGGTAACCGGATGCGGCTCGGCCCGCGGTACGACCTGCGACCCGACTCGGGACTGCCGCTGCCCGCGTACTGGCGGGAACGGACCGCCGACGCCCGGCCCGGCGCCGAGGTCCCGGGCGGCGGCCCGCGGCTGCTCGACGCCGCCTGCGGCTACTGGGCCCGGCGCGGCCTGCCCTGCCGCGCGGGCCACGTGCTCGCCGCGCCCGGCGCGGAGCCGCTGCTGTTCGCGCTGCTCGCCGCCGTCGACGGCGACCCGGTGCTGGCCCGCCCCGCCCCCGCGTGGCAGGCCCCGGTGGCCCGGCTGCTCGGCCGCCGGGTGCACACCGCGCCCACCCCGCCCGAGGGCGGCGTGCCCGACCCCTTCGCGCTGCTGGAGACCGTACGGCGGGCGCGCGCCGCGGGCGCCGACCCGCGGCTGCTGGTGCTGTCCGCCGCCGACGACCCGACCGGCACCGTCACCGCGCCCGAGCTGCTGCACGAGACGTGCGAGGCCGCGGCGGAGGCGGGGCTGCTGATCGTCTCCGACGAGACGTACTCCGACACGCTCCACCACCGCGACACGGTGCTGCTCAGCCCGGCCGAGATGCTGCCCGACCACACCGTCGTCCTGGCCGACCTGGGCGCCACGCTGGTCCCGGCCGCGGTGCCCGCCGCGCTCGCCCGCTTCCCCGCCACCGCCCACGGCGCGGCCTGGCGGGAGCGGGCCCTCGACGTACTCGCCGCGCTGCGCGCCGTGCTGCCCGCGCCGGTCGCCGCCGCCACCGGATACGTCCTCACCGAGCCCGCGGAGGTCACCGACCGCACCGCCGCGGCCAACCGGCTGCACGCGCGTACCGCCGCTGCCGCCTTCCGCGCGATCACCGGCGCGGGGGCGACCTGCCGTCCGCCGCGCGCCGGTTTCCAGCTCTATCCGACGCTGCCCGCGCCCGGCCTGGACGCCGCCGCGCTGGAGGAGCGGCTGACCGCGGCCCTCGGCTACCCCGTACTCGGCGGCCACCGCTTCGGCGACGACCCGGACGAGCCGCGCGTGCGGATCAGCACGGGTCACCTGCACGGCGCCACCGAGGATGAGCGCCGTGTCGCGCTGGCCGCGCCCGACCCGCTCGCCGTCCCGCATGTCGTCGCCGCGCTGGCCGCGTTGGCCGTCGCCGTCAGCGGCCACGCCACCGGGTACCCGGAGGGCGGGTCGGGCCCCGCGGGCGGGGCGGTCGGTGAATCCGCGGGCATCGGCGAATCGGCGGACACCGGATCGCGGGGGCGTGGGACCTGACCTATTTTTTGGGTAGGTCGATGAACGATGATCGGGGATCCGGTGGGTGCGAGCGGTGTTCGGGACGGCCGGGCGGGCCACACGTGCCTCGCCCGCCCTCCCCACACCCTGTGCCGCGGCCACGGGTCCCGCCGGTCCCGTCGGGCTTCCCGGCCCGGCCGGAACCGCCGGGGCCGCCGCCCCGGCTCGAACCGCCGGGGCCGCCGCCCCGGCCCGCTGTTGCCCGGCGAGTGTCGCCGACGGCGCCGAGACCGTGACGGATGGGAGTCCCGATGACCGATCAGAGCGAGCGCACCCTCGCCGAGAGCGAGAGCACCCTCGCCGGTCCGCGTCCGCTGGGCGAGCTGAGGACCTGGCCCACGTCGTTCGCCGACCGGCTGACGGACCCGCTGCCGGGGCTGCGCGACGTCCTGCGCTCGGTACGGGAACGCAGCATGCGCCCGCCGGCCGCCGCGCTCGCGCAGGTGCCGTCGCTGCCGGTCGAGCAGGGACCGCTGCCCGCGACGACGGCGGGCACGGTCAGCCTCACCTGGGTGGGACACGCGAGCTGGGTGATCGGCATCGGCGGGCTGACCGTGCTCACCGACCCCGTGTGGTCCCGCCGGATCCCCGGCACCCCGGCCAGGGTCACCCCGGTGGGCGTGCCCTGGGAGACGCTGCCCCCCGTGGACGCCGTCGTCATCAGCCACAACCACTACGACCACCTCGACGCGCCGACGCTGAAGCGGCTGCCGCGCGACACCGCGCTGTTCGTGCCCGCGGGCCTGGCCGCCTGGTGCCGCCGCCGAGGCTTCACGCGGGTCACCGAACTCGACTGGTGGGAGGCGGCGGAACTGGGCGGTGTCCGCTTCGACTTCGTCCCCGCGCACCACTGGAGCAAGCGCACGCTCACCGACACCTGCCGCTCGCTGTGGGGCGGCTGGGTGCTGACCGACGGCTCGGGGCGGCGCGTCTACTTCGCCGGGGACACCGGCTACGGCCACTGGTTCCGCGAGATCGGCCGCGCCCACCCCGGCATCGACCTCGCGCTGCTGCCGATCGGCGCCTACTCGCCGCGCTGGATGCTCAGCACCGTGCACACCGACCCGGAAGAGGCCGTACGCGCCTGCCTCGACGTGGGCGCGACCGCGATGGCGCCCATGCACTGGGCGACGTTCCTGCTCTCCGCCGAGCCGCCGCTGGAACCGCTCACCCGGCTGCACGCCGCGTGGGCCGCGACCGGCCGCCCCCGCGACGACCTGTGGGACCTGCCGATCGGCGGCTCGCGGGTGCTGTCCGGCACGCCGTGAGGGCACGCCACGCCGAGGCACGGCACGCCGTGAGGGCAAGCCGGGCGGCCTGATCGCGGGACGGCCGCCCCCGCTTGCGGCGCGCGGCCTACTTGCGGCGCAGCCGCCGCACGACCATGGGCCCCGCCGCGAAGGCGAACGTCAGCCCCACCGCGAGCGCCACCCCCTGCCACGGCTCGGGGAACAGCGACCCGCCCAGGATGCCGACCAGTTGATACGCCGCCGCCCACACCAGACAGGCCGGGATGTCGCCGCGGACGAACCGCCGCAGCGACATCTCGCCCAGCAGGCACGCCACCATCACCGGGATACGGCCCGCCGGGATCAGCCGGGACAGCACCAGGACGGCCGCGCCGTGCGCGTCCAGCCGGTTCTGTGCCTTCTCCAGCGTCGTGTTGTCCACCCGGTCCTGGAGCCGGTGCAGCCAGCGCGAGCCGTTGCGGGACCGCACCCCGCGCAGGCCGAGCCAGTACAGTGCCACGTCGCCGAGGAAGGCGGCGAAGGACGACACGAGGAACACCCCGAGCAGCGCGAGCGGGGGTTGCGACTGGTGGAAGGCGACGACGGCCGCGCTGGAGACCACCGCGCCGGTCGGCACCACCGGCACCAGCGAGCCGAGCGACACCAGCAGGAACAGCGACGGATAACCTATGGCCTGCTGCGTGGTCTCGGACGCGGGGGAATTGGCGGCGGCCGACGCCAGGAACCCGATCACCCGCGGCTCTCCCGCCCGGCGTCCTCGACCAGCACCGACTGCCCGTGGTCGAGCCGGTGCACCGACACCCGCGGGGCCAGCCGGGCGGCGATCCGCACGAACTCCTCGCCGGGCGTGTGGAATTCGTGCGGCCGTACCGCGTCCATGCCGATCGGCCAGAATGTGCCGTAGTGCACCGGTACCGCGGCTCGCGGCGCCAGATCGGCCAGCACCCGCGCGGCCCGCGCCGCGTCCAGATGACCGTGCCCGAGGAAGGGGCCCCAGCCGCCGACCGGCAGCAGCGCCACGTCGCAGGGGCCGACCGCGTCGGCCAGCCCGTCGAACAGCCCGGTGTCCCCGGCGAAGTACGTGCGCGCGGCCCCCTCCATCACATAGCCGAGCGCGGGGGAGCGCTCAGGCCCGTACGGCAGCCGCCGTCCGTCGTGCGCGGCGGGCACCGCCCTGACCGTCAGCTCCCCGCCGTCCGCGCCGCGTACCAGGAGCGAGTCGCCCGCGCCGACCTCCACCAGCCGCAGCCGGTCACGCAGCCGCCGCAGCCCCGGCACCGCGGCGACCGCGCCGCGCGGCAGGACCACGGTGGTGCCCGCCGCCAGCCGCCGCACCGAGTCCAGGTGCAGGTGGTCGGCGTGCAGATGAGAGATGAGTACGGCGTCGGCCGCGGTCGCCGACGCGGGCGGTACGGCGCCGCGCCGCCTGCGCAGATGGGCGAGCCGCCGGGTGAACAGCGGGTCGGTGAGCACCCGCACCCCGGAGTCCCGCACGGTCACCGTGGCATGACCCCACCACGTGATCTCCACCGCCACCGCGCCCGTCCTTTCCCGGCATCCGTCCAGGGCGCCCGTATCGCACACACGCGTCGCACCTCCCCGGTCAGGGGACTCGTACCGTGCCCGCGCACACCCTCGCAGGCCCGAGCGTATGCCCTGCCGAGGGCCGGGCCCGGCGCGCGGCCCGACGGGGCGCCGGGACGCGGCGGGCGGTATGGCACTGTGGAGGTGTGCCGCAGCCTGCGAAGAGACGGGAACGGGCCGTCGGCCGGAGCGTGGTGAGGGCCGTCGGCCGGGTGCTCGCTGTGTGGATGGTCTCCAGCGCGACCCTGGCCGTACTCGCCTGGGTGCTCCCCGACTTCCGCCTCGAGGCTCCCAACGGCGACAGCCCCACCCAGATCGCGGTGACCTCGGCGATCGGCGCGGGCGCCTTCGGCGTACTGAGCGCGCTCGTGTGGCCGCTGCTGGTCCGCGCCCTGCTGCTGGTGCCCGCGCTCGTGCTCGGCGCCCTGGTCTTCTTCCTCAACGGCTCGCTGCTGCTCGTCGCCCTGCGCTTCACCCCCGACGGCCGCGGCCAGGTCGCCCCGGCCACCGCCGTGGTGATCGCCGCCGTGATGTCCGCGACGTCCTCCGCCACCAGCACCGCCCTCGCGGTACGGGACGACGCCGCGTACGGCCGCAGGCTCGCCCGGCTCGCGGGCCGCAGAACCCGCGCGAGCGACCCGCCGCTGCCCACCACGCCCGGCACGGTCTTCCTGCAACTCGACGGCGTCGGCCACGACGTGCTGCGCGACGCCCTCACCTCCGCGCCGCCCGCGATGCCGACCCTGGCCGGCTGGCTCGGCACCACCCACCGGCTCACCCCGTGGCGCACCGACTGGAGCAGCCAGACCGGCGCGAGCCAGCTCGCCATCCTGCACGGCACGAACCACGACGTGCCCGCCTTCCGCTGGTTCGAAAAGGAGACCGGCCAGCTGATGGTCTGCAACCGGCCCTCCAGCGCCGCGGAACTGGAGCGCCGCGCGGTGGCCCGTACCGGCTTTCGCGGCCTGCTCGCCGAGGACGGCGCCAGCCGCGGCAATCTGTTCACCGGCGGCGCGGAACAGTCCGCGCTGGTGATGTCGGTGGCGGCCCGCCGCGACAAGTTCAGCCGCTCCAGATCCGGCTACTTCGCCTACTTCTCCGACCCGGCGAACGCGGTGCGCACCGCCTGGTCGTTCAGCGCCGAGGTGTGCCGCGAGATCGGGGAGTCGACGGCGTCGCGGCTGCGCAGGGACCGGCCCCGGATCAAGCGCGGCGGCCTCTACCCGCTGCTGCGCGCCTTCGCCACCGTCGTGGAACGGGACGTGGCCGTGGCCGCCGTCATCGGCGACATGCTGGCCGGAAGGACCGCCGTCTACGCGGACCTCGTGGCGTACGACGAGGTCGCCCACCACTCGGGCCCGCGCAGCAAGGACGCGCGCAAGGTGCTGGGCCGGCTCGACCGCTCGGTGGCGCTGATCGCCGACGCCTCGCGGTACGCGCCCCGGCCGTACCGCATCGTCCTGCTGTCCGACCACGGGCAGAGCGAGGGCGAGACCTTCGAGAGCGCGTACGGGGTGACCTTCCGCGAACTGGTGCGGGCCGGTTGCGGGCTGGCCGGGACCGAACGGCAGGCCAGGCGGCGGGCGGCGCGCGGCGCCGAGGCACGGGCGGCGGCCCGCACCGCGCTGCGCCGCCCCGAGCAGGAGCGGCGGGCGCAGGAGGAGGCCGAGTGCGCGGGGCCCGCGTCGCAGCCGGTCGTGCTGGCCTCGGGCAACCTCGGGCTCGTCGCCTTCCCCGAGATCGAGGGGCGGGCCACGCTGGAGGAGATCGACCGCCGCTCGCCCGCGCTCCTCGACGCGCTCACCGGGCACCCCGGTATCGGCTTCGTGCTCGTGCACAGCGCCGAGCGCGGTCCGCTCGTGCTCGGCCCCGACGGCTCGCAGCGCGAGCTGGCCACCGGGCGGATCAAGGGCGACGACCCGCTCGCGCCCTTCGGCGAGGGCGCCGCGGACGCCGTGCTGCGGGCGGACGGCTTCCCCCACATCGCCGACCTCATGGTCAACTCCGCCTGCGATCCGCGCTCCGGAGCCGTGCACGCCTTCGAGGAACAGGCCGGTTCCCACGGGGGCCTGGGCGGCCCGCAGAGCCACCCCTTCCTCCTGACCCCCGTCGAACTCCCCCTGCCGCCCGCCCCCCTCGTCGGAGCCGAGGCCCTGCACTCCCTGCTGCGCACATGGCTCACCCCGCCGAGCCCCGCCTCACCTCAGGAGAAGCGGCCCGGCGAGGAGCGATCCCGCGAGGAGCCCATCCACCAGGAGCCCATCCACCAGGAACCGGTTCGTGAGGAACCGACCCGCGCGACGACGGCGTGAACCGACCTGACGCCGCCGCCGGTCAGGCCGTGGCGCCGCCGTCGATGACCAGGTCGGTGCCCACGGTGGAGGTGGCCGCGGGGGAGGCGAGGTGGAGGACGGCGGCGGCGATCTCGGCGACGCTGGACGCGCGGCCGAGGGGGATCTGGGCGCGCAGGCGGGCGGCCTTGGCGGCGGGGGTCTCGCCGGGGCGCGAGGACATGGGGGTGTCGACGGCGCCGGGGCTGACGGCGTTGATCCGGACGCCGTCGCCGATGTGGTCGAGGGCGGCGGCGCGGGTGAGGGCGCTGACGGCGGCCTTGGCCGCGGTGTACGCGCCGAGGCCGGGAACGCGGCGGTGGGCGCCGATGTTGGAGGCGACGTTGACGACGGCGCCGCCGCCGTGCGCCCGCATGTAGCCGATCTCGTACTTCATGGAGAGCCACAGCCCGGTCAGGTTGGTGTCGAGGCTGTGCCGCCAGTCGGCCTCGGATATGTCGGCGACCGGGGCGGGAGGGGTGATGACGCCGACGTTGTTCACGGCCACGTCGAGGCCGCCGAAGCGGGCCGTCACGGCGTCGACCAGGCGCTCGACGTCCGGCGCGACGGTGATGTCGGCGGGTACGGCGGCGGCCTCGCCGACACCCTCGGCCGCGATGAGGGCGACCGTCTCCTTGAGGGTCCGCTCACTCCGCCCGGCGACGGCGACGCGGGCGCCCGCACGGGCGAACGCGAGCGCGACGGCCCGCCCGATACCGCTGCCGCCGCCGGTGACGAGGACGGCCCTGCCGGTGAAGGTGTCGGACATGACGGCTCTCCAGATGCCTTGGGTGCCTACGAGAATGAGAACGATCGGTCGTGAAAAGGGGGCTCGGACCCGTCCGGTCAGTCGAGCAGGGCCAGCGCCTGCGCCGCGGCGTCGCGCGGGCGTTCCGGGTCGCCGCCGGCCTTGCCGACCACGCGGATCCCCTGGAGCAGCACCAGGAGCATGCGGGCCAGCGCCCGCGGGTCCCGCCCGGCGGGCAGCTCGCCCTGGGCGCGGGCCCGCAGCAGCGCCGAGGTCAGCCCGGCCTCCAGCAGGTCCCAGCTCGCCTCCACCCGGCGGGCCGCGGCCCGGTCGTGCGGGGCCAGCTCCACCGCGGTGTTGGTCATGAAGCAGCCGCGCCGCAGTTCGTCGCGCGCGGACTCCTCGGCGAAGCGGGTCACCACCGCCCGTACCCCCGGCAGCGCGGGCCCCGGCTGTGACAACTCCTCCAGCAGCCGCGGGTCGCACAGCTCGCCATAGCGGCGCAGCGCCAGCAGATACAGCTCGTGCTTGCTGCCGAAGGTGGCGTAGACGCTCGCCCGCGCGATGCCCAGCGCCTCGACGAGGTCGGCCATCGACGTGGCCTCGTAACCGCGCCGCCAGAACAGCTCAAGTGCCGCCTGGAGCGCCGTGTCCGGGTCGAATTCCTTGCTCCTCGCCATGCCGATGACCCTAGGGTCATTGAGAACGATCGGTCAAGAAAGAGCCAATCGTCAACTAAAGGTTGACGACCGAGGAATCGTCAACCTAACGTTGACGCATGACCCAACACCCGGTACGACTCGACGACCTCATCGACTACGTCAAGGAACAGCACCCCGGCAGCGAACCGCTCGAAGACCTCCAACACGCGGTGGCCGTCGCCACCCACGTCGGCGAAATCGCCGACCACCTCATCGGCCACTTCGTGGACCAGGCCCGCAGGGCGGGCGCCTCCTGGACCGACATCGGCCAGCACATGGGGGTGAGCAAGCAGGCCGCGCAGAAGCGGTTCGTGCCCAAGGTCCCCGAGGACCTGGAGTATCTGAGCGTGGAGGCGGGCTTCAACCGCTTCACCGCGCGCGCCCGCAAGACCGTCGCCGCCGGACAGGAGGAGGCCCGCGGCGCCAGGCACAGCGCCGTGGCACCCGAGCACCTGGTCCTCGGCCTGCTGGACGAGCCCCACGGCCTCGCCGCCCTGTGCTTCGGCGCCCTCGGCGTCAGCGCGGAAGCCGTCCGCGCCGCCGTTTCCACCCCCGGCACCGAGGAAGAGCCCCTCAAGGGCAACCTCCCGGTCAGCCCCGCCGCCAAGAAGACCCTCCACCTGGCGCTGCGCGAGGCCCTGCGGCTCGGCCACAACTACATCGGCACCGAACACATCCTGCTCGGCGTCCTCAGCGACGACCAGGAACCCGCCGCCAGAGCGCTCGCCGGCCTCGGCGTCACGCACGAGGCGGCGGAGGCGTGGACCCTCGCGAGCCTGGCCGACCTCGCCAAGGAGTGACCGGCACGGCCGCCCGGCGCCGGCCGGCCCTCCCCGGCCGGTCCGGCGTCGCCCCTCAGCTCTCCTTGCGCAGCGCCAGCAGCCGGTACACCGGGTCGGGGCGCGGCACCTGCTGGCCGGGAAGCAGCGCCAGCCGCCGCACCAGCGCGCCGGCCTGCTCGTCGTCCAGCGCCAGCGCCGACGCGTAGTAGCCGCGCTCCAGATCCCCGGCGGTCCGCTCGGGGGAGCGGCCCTGCCCGTGGCCGGTGAAGCGCGCCTCGCCCGCCCTGCGCAGCCCGTGCTCCGAGGCGACGGCCAGAATCCGCGGGGCCGCGTCGTACGCCTTCCGCACCCGGTACGGCGCCAGCAGTTCGTCCACGTCGCTGTTCATGTCGTGGCCCGAGTCCTTGTCGACCGTCGTCACGAACACCCCGCCGGGCCGCAGTACGCGGGCGCACTCGGCGACCACCGCGGGCGCGTCCGGCAGCAGATGCAGCAGCCACACCGCGCTCACCGCGTCCAAGGACGCGTCGGCGAAGGGCAGCCGATGGCAGTTGCCCAGCACCACCGAGGCGCCGAGGCGCTCGGCGGCCACCTGGGCCATGCCCTCGGAGGAGTCGACGCCGAACACCCGCAGTCCCGGCCGGTCGAGCAGCCCGGTGACCAGACCCGTACCGCAGCCGATGTCCAGCAGTGTGCCCGCGCGTTCGGGCACCAGGGCGAGGATCGCGCGGGCCGCTGACCGGGCCCGCGGCACACCGCCGCGCGTGGCGTCGTAACGCGCCGCCTCCACGTCGTAGTCCAGCATGTGCGAAATGCTAGAGGCCCCAGGTGAACAGGGGTTCACCCGGGACCTTGCGCGCCGGTTACGTGGTGAGGCCAGTGTTACGTCTGGCCGAAGGGTCCGGATCCGGCCCGAGGCGGGTGCCGTTGTCCGGATTCACCGGTTCCGCGCGGCCGGGCCCGACCGGCCCGAGCGCGGCGCGCTCCAGCGCACCGCAGGTGCCGCCGACCGCCCGTCCCCCGCACGGCGCGGACGGGCGCGGCGGGAACCGGACACCGCGATGGCTCGCGCACGCCCTTCGGCCCCACGTCCCGTCAGCGCGCCGCACGTTTCCGTATACGCGTCACACGGCGCCCCTCGGGCTCGGTGGGGGTCCTGCGGGGCTTGTGAGTGCGGAATCCCACGGCTCGGCGGTGAACTCGCCCTGAGAAACGGCGCGTTACCGCGACCGGACGTGACGGCGGCGCGGCAGCCGGTAGCCTCGCCGGATGACTGAGCTGGACGGCGGCGGTACGCCGACGGGCGCGTCCGGGACCGGGCGGCGGCAACGGCAGGCCCGCGATCTGGGCGGCAGGCCCTTCCCCGACATCGCGGTCGACGGACCGGACGGGCAGCGCGAGGCGCTGGCGCGGCTGCGCGCCTGGGCCGAGCAGGAGGCGCAGGACGCCATCGACTGGTACCAGCGCGACAAGCGGCGCAAGCGCACCGCCTCCCGCACGCTCCAGGCGCTGGCCATCGCCCTCGCGGTGGCCGGTACGGCCGTGCCGCTGGCCACCGCGGCGAGCGGCGGCTCCGGGCAGGGCTGGGGATACGTCCTGCTCGCCCTCGCCGCGGGCTGCAAGGGATTCGACCACTTCTTCGGGCTGTCGGCGGGCTGGATGCGGGACATCACCGTCGCCCACGCGCTGCGCGGCGAGCTGAACGCCGTACGCCTCGAATGGGCCGCCGACGTGCTGCGGGCCGGGCCGGGAGGAGCCGCCGCCCGTACCTCGGGACCGCTCGAACCGGCCGAGGTCGAGCGCCAGTTGGCCCTCATCGCCCGGCTCGTCACGACGGTGCGCGGCCACGTCGAGTCCGAGACCGTCGACTGGCGTACGGACCTGAGCGCGCGCATCCGGCAGCTCAACGAGGCGGACGGCGGCCTGTCGGGCGCGGCGGTACCGGCCGCACCAGGCGGCCCGGCCGCATCCGGCGACCGGCAGCCCCTGGCGTAGGGCCAGCCCCTGACGTGGGCTTCCTGACGCAGGCCCGGCGGGCCGGGCTCCCGTCTCAGCCCCGGTAGAGCGCCTCGATCTCCCGCGCGTACGCGTTCTCTATCGCCCGCCGCTTCAGCTTCAGCGACGGCGTCAAGGTGCCGCGCTCCTCCGAGAACGGCGCCGCCAGGATGCGGAAGGTGCGGATCGACTCGGACTGCGAGACAAGGGTGTTCGCGGCGACCACGGCCCGCCGGATCTCCGCCTCCAGGTCCGGGTCGTGCACCAGCTCGGTGGCGGGCAGATTCGGCTTGCCGCGCATCCGCAGCCAGTGCTCGACGGCCTCCCGGTCGTAGGTGATCAGCGCGGCGACGAAGGGCCGGTTGTTGCCCACGGCCACGCACTGCGCGACCAGCGGGTGCGCCCGGACCCGCTCCTCCAGCGCGACCGGCGACACGCTCTTGCCGCCGCCGGTCACCAGGATCTCCTTCTTGCGGCCGGTGATCGTCAGATAACCGTCCTCGTCGAGCGCGCCCAGGTCCCCGGTGGCGAGCCAGCCGTCCCGCAGCACTTCCTCGGTGGCCTTGGCGTTGTTGAGGTAGCCGTGGAAGACCTGGCCGCCGCTCAGCCAGATCTCGCCGTCGTCGGCGATGGCCACGGTGGTGCCGGGCACCGGCTGGCCGACGGTGCCGAAACGCGTCTGCTCCGGCGGGTTCGCGGTCGCGGCGGCCGTCGTCTCGGTCAGGCCGTAGCCCTCGTAGATCGTGACGCCCGCGCCGGAGAAGAACAGGCCGAGCCGCCGGTCCATCGCCGAGCCGCCCGAGATACCGTGCCGCACCCGGCCGCCGAGCGCGTCGCGGACCTTGCTGTAGACCAGCTTCTCGTAGAGCTGGTGCTGCATCCGCAGGCCCGTGCTCGGACCTGGCCCGGTGCCGAAGGCCCGCGCCTCCACCGCCTCCGCGTACCGCACCGCGACGTCGACCGCCTTCTCGAACGGCCCGAGCCTGCCGCCCGCCTCCGCCTTGCGGCGCGCGCCCTGGTAGACCTTCTCGAAGACGTACGGCACGGCCAGGACGAACGTCGGCCGGAAGGCGGCGAGGCTCGGGATGAGTTCGGCGGCCGTCATGCTCGGCTGGTGGCCGAGGCGGATCCGGTGCCGTACCGCGGCGACCTCCACCATGCGGCCGAAGACGTGCGCCAGCGGCAGGAAGAGCAGTGTGGACGGCTCCTCGCCCGGCTTGCTCCGGAAGACCGGCTCCCAGCGGGCCACCACGTTCTCGGTCTCCGCCATGAAGTTGGCGTGCGTGAGGACACAGCCCTTGGGCCGCCCGGTGGTGCCCGAGGTGTAGATGACGGTGGCGACGGCGTCGGGTGTGACGGCGAGGCGGTGCCGCTCCACGACCTCGTCGCCGATCTGCCGCCCGGCCTCCGACAGTTCGGTCACGCAGTCGGAGTCGAGCTGCCACAGCCGGGTCAGCGCGGGCAGTTCGTCCACGGCCGCGCCGATCGTCATGGCGTGGTCCTCGTGCTCCACGACCGCCGCCACCGCGCCCGAGTCGTGCAGCATCCACCGCACCTGCTCGGAGGAGGAGGTCGGATAGACCGGTACGGACTGGGCGCCGATCGCCCACAGCGCGAAGTCGAACAGCGTCCACTCGTACCGGGTACGGGACATGATCGCGACCCGGTCGCCGAACCGTACGCCCTCGGCCAGCAGCCCCTTGGCCACCGCGAGCACCTGGTCGCGGAATTCGCTCGTCGTCACGTCCTGCCAGACGCCGTCCTCGTCCGCGCGGCCGAACACCACCTTGTCGGGGGCCTGTCGTGCGTTGCCGAACACGGCATCCGCCAAACCTCCGGCCTGTGGTGTCGTGGCCATGGGGGGGACGGTGAACTCGCGCAACGGGTGCTCTCCTCATACCGCACAGTGCGGGGCCCGTAAGCTATCCGATCCGCCGCACGGGCGGGAGGGCCGTGGCAGGGCCGTGTTATCGGACATCTGTGCTGGTGACGGGCGTATGACCGCGTCTCACAAGGGAGTCGTGCCCACGCGGCCGTTTCCGATGCTTCCGCCGCCGTACTTTTATCTCCACCAAATCTGCGCCGACCGGTCACTGGCGCTCCACTGTCCCAGGGGCCACGTGCGCCCCGCGCCTGGCCCCGCGCCTGGTCAGGACAGCGGCTTGTGCAGCCGGTCGCCGCCCGCGAGGATCGCCGCGGCCAGCGCGTCGGCCGCGTCCTGGGCGCGGGCCTGCCGCCGCCCGTGCAGCAGGACGAAGTCCACCGCGCCCAGTTCCGGCAGCCCGGACCGGGCGGGCAGCCGTACCAGCCCGGCGGGCACCAGGCCCTGCGCGTGCGCCATCACGCCGAGGCCCGCGCGGGCTGCCGCGACCAGACCGCTGAGCGAGGCGCTGGTGCACGCCACCCGCCAGGCCCGCCCGTCGCGCTCCAGCACCTCCAGCGCGCGGGCGCGGGTGATGCCGGGCGGAGGGAAGGCGATCAGCGGCACCGGACGGTCCGGGTCCAGGCGCAGCCGCTCGCCGCCGATCCACACCAGCTTGTCGCGCCACACGAGCCGTCCGGGGCCGTTCGGCCCCTGCCGCTTGGCCAGGCACAGGTCGAGCCGTCCCGCGTCGAGCCACTGGTGGAGGGTGCCGGACAGTTCGACGGTCAGCTCCAGGTCGACCTCGGGGTGCTCGCGCCTGAAGCCCTCCAGGATCTCCGGCAGCCGGGTCAGCACGAAGTCCTCCGAGACGCCGAAGCGCAGCCGTCCGCGCAGCCGGGTGCCGGTGAAGAAACCGGCCGCGCGCTCGTTCGCCTCCAGGATCGTCCGGGCGAAGCCGAGCATCGCCTCGCCGTCCTCGGTCAGTTCCACGCCGTGGGTGTCGCGGGCGAAGAGCCGGCAGCCCGCCGCCTCTTCCAGGCGCCGCACATGCTGGCTCACCGTGGACTGCCGCAGCCCCAGCCGCTGCGCGGCCTGCGTGAAGCTCAGCGTCTGCGCCACGGCGAGGAAGGTCCGCAGCTGCACGGGATCGAACATGCCCGCAAGTCTAGCCCGGCTATCGCGTTCCGTGATGACAGTGAGTACGGCAACCGGGCTTCCCGATCGCCGACGCCCCGACGATGCTGGAGCGGTGCCATCAGATACCGCGCCGCAGGACCCGCCAGACACCGCGCCGCAGGCCGCCACGACAGACATCGCGCCGCGGGCCCCGAAGCGGTCGGGGCTGCTCAAGCGGCTGCCCGTCGACCCGTACATCGCGGCCCTGCTCGCCACCGTCGCCTTCGCCGCGCTGCTGCCCGCGACCGGGACCGCCGCGCACACCGCGAGCCGTGCCAGCAACGGCGCGGTCGCGCTGCTCTTCTTCCTCTACGGCGCCCGGCTGTCCACCGGCGAGGCGCTGACCGGGCTGCGCCACTGGCGGCTGCACCTCACCGTGCTCGCCGCCACCTTCGTCGCCTTCCCGCTGCTGGGCCTGGCCGCCCGCGGCCTGGTCCCGTACGTCCTGGCGCCGCAGCTCTACCCCGGCTTCCTCTTCCTGTGCCTGCTGCCGTCCACCATCCAGTCCTCGATCGCGTTCACCTCGATCGCCCGCGGCAACGTCGCCGCCGCCATCTGCGCCGGGTCCTTCTCCAGCCTCGCCGGGATCGTCCTCACCCCGCTGCTGGCCGCGGCCCTCATCGGCGGCGACTCCGGCGTCGACGCGCACGCGCTGCTCGACATCTCCCTCCAACTGCTCGCGCCCTTCGTCGCCGGGCAGGTGCTGCGCCGCTGGATCAACGGCTTCCTCATCCGGCACCGCAAGGTGCTCGGCTACGTCGACCGCGGGTCGATCCTGCTGGTCGTCTACACCGCCTTCAGCGCGGGCATGGCCGAGGGCATCTGGCACAAGGTCCCGGTGCCGCGGCTGGCGGAACTGCTCGTCCTGGAGGCGGTGCTGCTCGCCCTGATGCTCGGTCTCACCTCCTTCGGCGCGCGCCGCCTCGGCTTCGACCGGGCCGACCGGATCACCATCGTCTTCGCCGGGTCCAAGAAGAGCCTGGCGTCCGGACTGCCCATGGCCACCGTGCTGTTCGGGTCCGGCGCCGGGCTCGCCGTACTGCCGCTGATGCTCTTCCACCAGATGCAGCTCATGGTCTGCGCGGTGATCGCGAAACGCTGGGCACGCCGGCCCGACCCGGAGGTAGCGTGGCGCGATGACCAGGACGACGACGCCACGCGACCAGCCGGACCCGCCGCCGCTCCGCGGCGACCTGCGCCCGCCGGGGCTGAACGCGGATGAGCCGACGACGCTGCTGAGCTTCCTCGACTATCTGCGGGAGGCCGTCGTCGCCAAGGCGGAAGGCGTGCCGGACGAGGTCGCGAAGGCGCCGGGCGTCACCTCGGGCACCAGCCTCCTCGGCCTGGTCAAGCACCTCACGGCCGTCGAGTTCAACTGGTTCGTCTGGGCCTACGAGGGCGCCGACCTCCCGCTGCGGGACGACGAGATCCCGCCGTCCGACGACGAGAGCGGCGCCGAACTGATCGCCGCCTACCGCGCCGCCGCCCTGCGCAGCAACGAGACCGTCGCCGCCTGCGCCGACCTCGAACGCCCCGGCGCCCGCTCCCTGCGCGAGACCCCGCCGCCGTCCCTGCGCTGGGTGCTGGTCCACATGATCGAGGAGACGGCGCGGCACGCGGGCCACGCCGACATCATCCGCGAGCGGTACGACGGGGATGTCGGCCGCTGACGGCCCCGTTCAGCGGATCACCCGATGAGCCGGTGCCCCGATGACCCGATTACCCGGTCACCCGGTGTGCTCCGCCGCGAGCGCGATACGGGACTCGCCCGCGTACACGTTCATGGAGTTGCCGCGCAGGAAGCCGACGAGGGTGAGACCGGACTCCGCGGCCAGATCGACGGCGAGCGAGGAGGGGGCGGAGACGGCGGCCAGTACGGGGATGCCCGCCATCACGGCCTTCTGCGCCAGTTCGAACGAGGCGCGGCCCGAGACCATGAGGATGTGTCCCGCCAGCGGCAGCCGGCCCTCGCGCAGCGCCCGGCCGACCAGCTTGTCCACCGCATTGTGCCGCCCCACGTCCTCCCGCGCGTCCAGCAGCTCGCCGTGCTCGTCGAAGAGGGCGGCGGCGTGCAGCCCGCCGGTGCGGTCGAAGACGGCCTGCGCGGCGCGCAGCCGGTCGGGCAGCGAGGACAGCAGCGCCGGGGTGAGCCTGGGGGAGTCCGGATCGGTGATCGGCAGCCGCGTCGCCGTACGCACCGCGTCCAGGCTGGCCTTGCCGCACAGCCCGCAGGACGACGTCGTATAAACGTTCCGCTCCAGCGAGATGTCCGGAAGCGGGACACCGGGCGCGAGCTGGACGTCCACGACGTTGTACGTGTTCACGCCGTCCGCGGTGGCGCCCGCGCAGTACACCACCGACCTGACATCGTCGGCCGCGGCGAGCACGCCCTCGCTGACCAGGAAGCCGGTGGCCAGCGCGAAGTCGTCGCCGGGTGTGCGCATCGTGATGGCGAGCGGCTTGCCGTTCAGCCGGATCTCCAGCGGCTCCTCGGCCACCAGCGTGTCCGCGCGGTGCCCCGCCACGCCGTCCCTGATCCGCAGTACGCGGCGCCGCTCGGTGACCCGTCCCATGCCTCAAGAGTGACATAGGTAGGGTGATCGGGAACTCGCCGCCGTGCACCACGGACCGACCAGGATGGCAGACCGAGATGAGCGACCAGCCGACCGCCGAGCACTCACTGGTGAGCGACGAGGAGGCGTTGGAAAGACTCCGCGCCCTGCGCGGCAGCATCGACAACCTGGACGCGGCGCTGGTGCACCTGCTCGCCGAGCGCTTCAAGTGCACCCAGCAGGTCGGTGAGCTGAAGGCCGCCCACCACCTCCCGGCCGCCGACCCGGCCCGCGAGGCCGACCAGATCGCCCGGCTGCGGCGCCTCGCGGAGGACGCCAAGCTCGATCCGGCCTTCGCCGAGAAGTTCCTCAACTTCATCATCGACGAGGTCGTACGGCACCACCGTGCCATCGCCGCCCGTCCGAAGCAGGCCCCGAACAACGGTTCCTGACCGGCCCCCTGAACGGCCGCTCCTGACCGTGCGTCAAGTGCCCGGCGCCCGCACCCCGAAACCCGGTGGTGGGGCGCCGCGTTGAACCTGGCACAGCACACGCACACACAGGGAGCCACCACATGAAGCTCACGATCTTCGCGGCGACCGGGGGGATCGGCCGGCTCCTGGTCGATCAGGCGGTCGACGCGGGACACGACGTGACGGCCGTCGTCCGCAATCCGGCGCGACTCACCCAGGACGTCCACTCCGTCACCGCCGACCTCACCCACCCCGACGCCGACGCGCTGCGCGGCGCGGTCGAGGGCGCCGACGGCGTCCTGTCCGCGTTCGGCCCCAGCTCACGGGCCCAGACCGGCATCACCTCGGTCGGCACCCGCGCCATCGTCGAGGCCATGCAGGCCACCGGCGCCCGCCGGATCGTCGTCGTCAGCGCCGCGCCGGTCTCCACCACCCCGTCGCCCGGCCGTCCGAACCCGCCCAAGCACGACCCGGGCGAGGGCCCCCTCATGCGCTATGTCGGCGCCCCCGTGGGCAAGCTCTTCCTGGGCAAGCACTTCGCCGACCTCGCCCTCATGGAGGACATCCTCCGCGACAGCGGCCTCGACTGGACCTCCGTCCGTCCGCCCCGCCTCACCGACAAGCCGCTCTCCACCACCTACCGCACCGCCATCGACCAGAACCTCCGGGGCGGCGCCCTCGCCTCCCGCGCCGACGTCGCCCACTTCATGCTCCACGCCCTCTCCGACCCCGCCACCGTCAAGCAGGCCATCGGCATCGCCACCTGAGCCCCCACCCGCCCCTACCCGCCCCCACCTGCTCCGCAGCGTCCGTCCGGGCCCCGCACCCGGCCGGACCGCCCGCCGCAATCCCAGGTGAGAAGCACTCCGAATCCTTGGTATCGTTGACCCCGTCACCACGGCCCCGCGGGTCGCGGTGCCACACCCCGTCCGGGTGGCGGAATGGCAGACGCGCTAGCTTGAGGTGCTAGTGCCCTTTATCGGGCGTGGGGGTTCAAGTCCCCCCTCGGACACCCATGGGGACGTTCACGAGATCGTCCCGAAGCGTTCACGAATTGCCGGTCGAGTCATGTGACTCGCCGGTATTTCGTCGTTTCTGGGGCCCTGAGCCTCGTGATCGGCTCGATGAGGGGGTGAGGCGGTGGCGGTCCATGTACTGCGCCTCTCACCTGCGGAAACAGGACATGCCTGCGCGACGGCTGGTAGCCGTGGCGCAGGCATGTGGGGTTTTCAGGGGGCGGAGCGCGGCGGGGGTGTGTCACTCGCGTGGCGGAGGCTCGGCCTGCTCGGTCGGAAGCGATCGCGCCAGGGGCGGGTCGGAGGGCTCACCGGGTTGGGTTGCGGCGCTCTGCGGGCTGGCTTTGCGGGGCTGGATGCCCTGGTCGCGGAGGAACCGTCGGATGGCTCTGAGGTTCGCCACGAAGATGATGACGGCATTGAGCAGGGTCTGTGCGACGCGTCCGTGCGGCAGGCGGAGCTGAGGATTGTCGATGCTGTCGAGGGCGGACTTCTTGAGGTTGCCGTTGCCGCCCTCGTTCTGACTGCGCAGTCCGGACCAGGCTTCCTGCCACAGAGGAGTGAACAGGGGGTATTTCTGCCGCCACTTGGCCAACACGGCGCCTGGGACGGTGATGCTCTTCCCCCTGCAGATGTCGGGGTAGACGGGGGTGTCCCGCTTGGGCCTGGGGATGGTGGGCAGGGCTTCCGGGGTACGGACAGTGGGGGCGTCGAGGTCGACGACGGTGGATGGGCGTGGTTGGGACCGGCGGTAGCAGGTGACCGTGGCGTGCGGCCCGAGGGCGGGGCACTGTCGACGCTGGTCCCCCGCGGGCCCGTATTCCTTGATCTTGGTCTGGTAGTCCTTCCGGGACTGGATCAGGTTGAGTGCGTGGGCGCGGTCCTCGTCCGTGCGGCTGTCGATGTATGTGGCGCCTGCAGTGATGAGCGGGGCGGGCATCAGCGGGCAGTAGAACTCGCCGCCGACCAGCTGCATCCCGCGCAACTCTCCCTGCCGGTCGACCTTGTCGTCGTTGTAGTGCTTCACCGCGTTGAGGCCGAGTTTGAGCAGCTGCAGATGCAGGTTGTGAGGCTTGGCTTGGGTGATGCCCCGGTCGGCACAGAACAGGTCTTTGACCAGGCCTCGTTCGAGGGCCGGTTGGATGGCGCGCAGGGCGGCCGGGCCGGGTTCGGTGCCCGGGGTGTGAAGGATCATGCCGAGGCAGACCGCAGGGTAAGCGCCGGCGGGGTCGCCATGCCCATGGCCTGGGAACGCGGCCATCATGGCGTAGCGGAACTCTCTCTTCTCCGGCGCCTTGGCCTTCTTCTCCCATGCCGACTTGGTCTTGCGAGGCACTGGCTTGTTTGCCGTGCCGCGCCGGGTGCCAGTGTTCGTGGAGGCCGCAGCTTTGCCGCTGGGCCCCGACTTCTTCTGCGCTCCTCCCTTCACGTACATCCCGGCGGTGATCTCAAGCGAGGCCCGGTCCTGGTGGTAGTCCGGCTCTTTGCCCCAGACCGGCACCGGAGTGTCGTCGACGGCGATGTGGCCAGGCCACCGAGCGAAGTCGCCGCGCCGGTAGGAAGCCATCACCGGAGCGAGAATCAGATCCTGGGCGATGGCCTCCAGGTTGCGCACGATGTCCTGGTTGTCGCGGGCATTCCACTTCCGTCGGATCTTCTTGGCCTCGCTGAGCGACAGTCGCTTGCGGCGGTCGTGCGGTGCAGGGTCGAGGCGCCGGGTCATCGAGGACCAGGACCGGTAGACGCGTTTCGACGTCGCGTACTGGTGGTGCGCGACGCGGTCGATTTCTTCTCGGGTTGCGCCCTCGCGGATGTGCAGGTCGGCGTCAGGGACGTCAAGGAGGGCTTTGGACCCTGGAGACAGGGCGAAGAAGAGCGTCTCCCATGCGTCGTTGATGTTCGCGCTCTTGCCCATGTACTGCGAAAGGATCAGGCCGATCAGCACTGTGCGGAACGGGAAGCCCTTCGGGCCTGGCTGGTGCTCGTTGGAGGGAAGGCGTTCCAATACTCCGCTGTGGCGCACGAGGTCGAAGACCTGCCTCACAACGCGGTCGCTGAGGGTACGGCCGGGGGCCTGCGGTGCAGGGCGTAAAGCGAGGCCGGTACGCCGGCAGGGTTTGCCCTCAGGGTTTTTCCTGCTCATGCCGCCCCCCGCAGCAGATCGGATGCCTCCGCTTCGGGCACGTCGTGGAGGAAGACGAGGTAGCGCGAGAGGCTGTGCAGGGTCCCGAGTCCGGATGCTTTGAGGATCACCTTCAGCGGAATACCTGCATTCAGCAGATCGACGAGCCAGGTCGTGCGCAGCCGCTGGGTCTGCAGCACTGCACCGTCACAACGGCCGATGATCCGCGGGTACCTGGCCAGCCAGTCCGATGCGATGTGCTTGCTGGTGCGGTCCTGCCAGTCCGGCCGGAAGGCGTAAGCGTCTGCCGGGATGTGGGCGGCTTCCGCCAGCAGCAGCTCCTCGTAGGCGTACCGGCATACGACAGTGCGCGGACGGCGCCCGTGCACCTTGACCAGTGCCCGGCCGGTGGGGCCCGCAAGGATGTCCCGCCCCCGAATGTACACAAGATCCTCAACGGCGAGCCCGCAACCCAGGCCGAGACACAACAGAAGACAGGCGTTGCGCCGCTGGGCGGGGGTGGGCAGGCTCTGCGCCCAAATCAACCAGTAGGCGATTTCCGCTGGCGGGTAGGGAGCCACTGGGGCGGCGGTGGCCTTCAGTCGGATCGGCGGATGCTGTCCGAGCTGGTCCAGCAGGAGTGCTTCGGAGGCCCGGCGCAGCTGGCTGCTGCAGGTTCGGCGGCTGTTGGCGGCCATGTCGCGGCAGCCGACGAGGATGAACCGTTCGACGGTGCTCTGGTCAAGGATCACCGAGGGTTCGAGCGGGAGGCCCTGGGTCTCAACCCAGGCGACCAGCCGTGCGAGCGGCGTCATGACCACGTCTGGGCCGTAGGGTCCCGCTGCGACGGCCATGAATCCCAGCGATCGGACGACCGGAGCGATGCGGCGCCACTGGGCGGGCGGCACCGTCTCCGCCTTCGGGGCGTAGGCCAGCAGGCGATTCGACACAGCGACCTCCAGGCGCAAGGCCCATGACATGCGGCCGGTTAACCGGCCACTGGTGTCAGTGTTGATCACGATCTGAAGGAACGCATCTTTATGACCGGAGGCCGAGCGCGTACGGCGCCCCCACGGAGCTACGCTGTCGATCCGGAGGAGTGGCCGGATGCCCGGATCGCCGGGGAGCCCGCCGCGGTGGTGGTCCAGACGATTGCCCGCCGCCTCGCCGCCGCCCTGCATGAGAGGCCGGAGCTCTCGCTGCGTGCACTGGCCGCCCAGAGCAACGTCGGCAGACAGACCATCGGCGATCTGCTGGCGGGCGCCACCTGGCCGGATGTGCTGACAGTCTGCCGACTGGAGCGCGCCCTGGGTTTCGCGCTCTGGTCCGGATCGAATGCGACCCTATGTGCTCATGACTGATTCCCAATTGCCTATTTGAGGTCAGTCGTGCACGCTCAACTGCAGAATGACGCAGACGCCCTATAGCGGCACCTGTGGGAGCGCTAGAGTGATCGTGCGCAACGGACCGGAACCCTGTTAGGAGAAGCGTCCGTTCGCGTGTTTGGCGGCCTCCCTCGACCGCTAATCGAGGGAGGCCCGCTTGTTGGGTTGGGCTCGTTCTCGGATGGATCAAGCAGCCCGGGATGACAGCACGGCCCGGAACATCCCCGGTGCTAGGTTTTCCACCTCGCCAAGTTGCTTCATGCGATTGAGGGTTTTTCCTACGGATGAGCGGACCGTCGCGTCCGCTCCCGGGCGCACCGCCGCCGCGATATCGGTGATGGACATTGCCTCCTGGGCGGCGCACAGGAGTGTGAGGATCGCATCGCGCATGCTTCCGTTACGCGGTGGCCCCAGGGTCCGAGCGCCCATGCCCGGGCGCGCATCTTCGGACGAAGGGTCCTCGTCGACGACAGAAACGTCAGACGAACCCTCGCGGGAAGGCTGGGCGGCTTCCGCGTCCTCGCCAGTGTCCGGCGGCCCTTCGCGAACATCGGTGGATTCGACGCTCTGGCACATCATCGTGTACACAGCTTCCAATGTGGCCAACTCGCCGCGCAGTGAAGTGATCAGCTCCTTCACGGTATGCCGGGCCTGGCCGATGTAGACACCCTTGTCTGGCGCAGGTGCGCTGGTCCGGTATCCCGCCATAGCGAACTCCTAAGGAAGGTCGCTGTCAGTGTAGGGATGGCACACTGTGGCACGCACGCAGTTCCTGTGAGGCGCTATCAAATGGTCAGCAGTGCGCTCAAGCATGGCAAGTCCGGTCGGGGTTGGCGCAGGACTCGACCTCAGTTGGCCCGCCGGGTTCGTGCGGTGCCGCACCGGAACTGTGAGACGTGCAATCCCAGAACTCTGACGTGTGGATTCTGTCGAAGCTCCCGGTCTCCGGGAACGTTTGAGCGTTACGGTTCCTTCATGGTGGATGGCAAGCATCTGTCGGCGACAGAGGCCTTGGCGTCGGTGACGAAGGCCCTGGATGTTCTCGTCCTGGCGTATGACCGGGGGGAAATCGGTGTTACCGAAACCGCCCGGGAGCTCGGTATCTCGCGATCCACCGCACACCGCATCCTGGTCACCCTGCAGCGCACGGGTTTCCTGCGCCACGATCCTGGCCAGCACGGATACTCAGCGGGGCCACAGCTCGTACGCATGGGACTGGCTGCGATCGCCCAGCTGGACGTCCGACGACAGGCGCGCAGACCCCTGGAGGAGCTCTCCGAGAAGCTGCAGGAGACGGTGTGCCTGTACTCCCTGGATGCGGCCGTCGTCCGACTACTCGACGGAGTCGAGTGCCGGCATGTCCTGCGCGTCAGCGTTCCGCTCGGACAGGAGCTTCCCGCCCACGTCACAGCGGCGGGCAAGGCCCTGCTCGCACTGCGCGACTCGGCAGATGTACGCGCGACACTCCCGGCCGCGCTCCCTGCCATGGCGGCAGGAAGCATCACTGAGTGGCCGCTACTTGAGGTGGAGTTGGAGGAAGTCAGAGTCCGGGGATGGGCGGCCGACCTCGAGGAAAGTGCACACGACCTGCACGGCGTAGGCGTGGCCATCCGCAACCGCATCGGGGAACCGCTCGCCGCGATCTCCGTGTACGCACCCGCCGTACGTCTGCGTGAACAGGACATGCCAGCGGTCGCCACGGCTCTGCAGGAGACCGCCATCACGATCGCCAGGGCAGAGTGACAGCGGGTGCCGAGGTGCCGGGACTCAAGGCCCCAACGTGATCCGCCCATCCGGGATCCACCCCTCCAGGTATCCCGTCAACAGCACATCCACATCTGGCAGATCGCACCGCGTGCACAGCTCCTGCCACTGCTTAGGCCCCGTCCAGCGTGTCGCTCCCCTCCAGGGCAGATGCTCTGGCGGAGCACCAGCCGCAGCGAGACGAAAGATGAACACGTGTGCTTCTCGACGGCTCCGACTTGTGGGCACAGGCACCTGAGCCCAACGGCATCCTTCAACGGCGCCCCCGCGCACCGGCATCGCGCCGACCACATCGTGGAGCACGCGCACTGCTGCCTCACGGTAGGGCTCTGTGGCTCGGACCGGTCCTGACGGGAGCACCCATCGGGGAACAGCTCCAGGCGTGTCGTCTGCCACCAGGGCAAGCCGCCCGTCCGAGCTCAGCAACGCGACGAACACCACCCGCCGCATCCTGGGCGGCGGCACGGTAGGGCACCTCGAACTTTCGGCGGCGTCCAGGAAAGCAGGCACAGTCCGATCCTGACATGTGGCCGCTTAACCGGCCACTCGCGTCCTGGGAGAGGCAGGCTTCATCTCAGAGCTCAATGCGGCAAATCTGATCTTTGTCTGGGCAGCAGCAAGCCGCACGGATACTTCAGCGACCGGTACCCGAGTACTGTGCAGTCGGCCACTTCCGTGATGTCACCGACCGCCGAACTCAGCTTCACGGCGGCGTCCTCCCATTTCTTCTCTCAAGGTAAGTTCTCAGCGAGAAACGTGCTTGCGCAGGGCGCTGACCTAGCGGTGCCCAGCAGTCCGGTACGGATCACCGGATCGCGCAGCAGAGCGAGGGTGTCGGACTCGTCGGTGAAGATGTCCTCGGCGCCCGGGACGACTGCTTGGTGGAACATGGCATGAACAACGTCGGCGGTGGGCTGCTCCCAGATGGTTGCCGCACAGGCGGCCGCTTCCTCCAGGTCGTCCTTCTCGAAGGCCGAACGCCACTGGTTCAGCAGAAGCGAGGTGATCCGGTAAGCATTGAGCCGTCCCCGGACGAGGATTCTCCGGTTGAGACCGAAGACCTTGATCGTCGCGGTACCCCTATCGGTGAGATCGAGGTATTCGCCGGCAGCGAGCGAGAGGTGTAGATGCGGAGCGGGATCCTCACTGCTCGGGTCGATGAGCAGGGGCGTACCGTCGTCGGCGAGGGGGAAGAGGTCACGCTTTAGGTGGCTGTTGCACAGGGAGCACGCCAGCAGATGGTTGTCCCAGTCGAAGGTCCGTAACGGATTGACACGGACGGGCTCGAAGTGGTCGATGTCCGTGCCCTGGTTGTCCCCGCAGTACATGCACCTCTCCAGCCCGGGTGCCATAGCCGCGAGGGCGCTTTTCAGCACGGGGTGTATGTGCCTGCGGACGGACGTGTGCTTCCATAACTGCCCCGCTCGCGTCTTGGGTGCCGCGGCCTGCCCGATGTCACCGGTGTAGCCAGCCATGAAAGTCAGCGTCGTCTGCGGGAGGGACACCCTCGTGACTCGGATCATGAATCGTGCCCTGGACGGCGAGAGTGGAGCCCTGCTGCGATTTCGTCGACGCGAGTTGCCGGTGAACTGGCCAGCTTGCGTTTCAGGTGACGGTACCGGTCCTTTTCCTCTTCGCTGGCCCGGCCTCGCACGACGTTCAGTTCCAGCGCGAGGAGTTCCCCGCGCTTCTGTTCGGCCTGGTCCGAGTAAGGGGTGTCGAGCCCGAACAGGTCGGAGAGTACGGCGTCGTCACCGCTGCCGAAGATGATGCGGTCGTAGAGGTGCTGGGGCACGACCTCCACAGGGCTCTCCTCGTCGGGGCCCGGCAGCCGGATCAGTCCGCCCGGGTCCGCCGCCTGGCAGACGTAGGGGCTGTGTGTGGTGACGATGAACTGGATGTTCGGGAAGTGCGCCTTCAGCCAGCCACCGATGCGCTTCTGCCAGGACACGTGCAGATGGGCGTCGATCTCGTCGATGATGACGACCCCGGAACTCGGAACGTTCGGCGTGCCGTCCGTCGTATCCAGGACAAGTTGGCCATAGGCGTCGTGGATCTGCTTGAGGATGTCCACGACGAGGGCCGCCACCGTGCGGTAGCCGTCGCTCATCTCCCGCAGCGGGAAGCGATGGTTTCGGTTGACGACCCACAGGCCCTCGGAGTCGACGTTGTCGATCCGGTAGTCGTCGGGCAGCAGGTCGTCGCCCAGAATGGCCAGGGCGGCCGCCTTGAGGTCCCGGGCGCCGTCGCGGTCCTCGAACGCGCGCAGGTGCTGCTCGATGAGCCAGCTCACGCCTTCCGCCAGCGACGCGTCCTCGTGGAAGAGGCTAGTCAGCCGGGCGACCGCGCCTGAGCTGGACATCAGCCGCTGGACGTCGCTCGAGCCCCCGGCGAGCCTGCGGAAGGGACCGTACCCCGCGCAGAACCATCCCACCGGATTGTCCGCCCATGGGCCGCGCTGGGCGACGGGGCGTTCCTTCTGGTAGCCGATGGCGTTCAGCGCCGGCTGCCCGGCCCTGCTGGACCCCGGCTTGCCGGAGAGTGACGTCTGCTCCGCCGCCGTCCAGCGCAGTCCTGCCCAGATGGGTCGGACCGGACGCCGCCCCGAAGTGAATTGGTCCTGCTCCGGGTCATGGACCAGGCACACCTCGGCTTTCGCTACCGTCTCGTCCCGCGAGACCCAGGTGTCGAACCCGGGGACGAGACTGCGGGCCACTGCAGGTCCGCTGATCGTCAGGGCGACCGCGCGCAGCAGGGTTGTCTTCCCTGAGCCGTTGCGGCCCGCCAGAACCGTCCAGCCGGCGTATGAGCCGTCGGGCCTGGTCAGGTCCAGGTCGACGTCGCGTGCACCGTGGAACGACCTGATGTTCCGTAGGCGAAGGTTCTTCAAGTACATGTCTCGTCCGCCCGGATCCCGTTCTGAGGTGAGAGCCGGACGACGGCCGACTCCGTGGTGACTCTAACGCGGCGGCGTTGTGTCGCGTCACTGCAGGTCAGTGGCTGCCCTCCAGAAACGGGCTGCGTGGTCCGGCCCAGGTGATGGACAGTTGTTCGCGGGCCCTGGTGGCCGCGACGAACAGCAGCGAGCGCTCGCGCTGCAGGTCCCGGTCGTGCTGGGTACGGTCCTCGGAGATCGGGGTGACGGCGCCGGGCTGCGGCACGTGGTCCGCGCCCACTCCGATGATCGCGACCGCCCGGTACTCCAGGCCCTTGATCCGGTGCATCGTCATCACGTGCACCCCGGAACCGATCGCCGGAGTCTGTCGCGGTTTCACCCTGACGGCCTTGATCCCCGCGTCGTGCAATGCCTCCACCGCCGCGTCCGCGAGCTTGTTGGTCCGGGCGGTGACGACGATCTCGTCCTCCCTCAGCCCTTCGCCCAGCCACTCCCCGACCCGTCCGGCGAGGCCCGCGAGTTCGGCGGCCGTGCTCGGGTACTCGGTCAACTCGGGCTTCGCCCCGCCGAGAACGGAGCGGTAGCCACCCAGGTCCTCGGTCGCGTCGTCGAGGTCGTCGAAGCTCGCATCGCCCAGCAGGCTCAGTGACGTTCCGAGGATCTGACGGGTCGTGCGGTAGTTCAGGGTCAGTCGCCTGGAGCGTCTGCCCCGCACGTTGATGCCGTGGGCGCTCAACGTGGTCCGGTTGTCGTAGATCCGCTGGTGGGCGTCGCCGACGATGAAGAGGTCGTCCTCGCCGACCGGGACGAGCGCCCGCAGCAGCTTCCAGTGCGCGGCGTGCAGGTCCTGGGCCTCGTCCACGACGATGTGCCGGTACGGGCGGGTCTCGTCGCTCCAGCCCGAGGCGATCCGGGCGGCCTGCGCGGCGAGTTGGGTGACGCCGACCTCACCGGCCGCGTCCAGCCGGTGCTCGAAGGCCTCGATCAGCCCCCACACCTGCGCCCGTTCCGGGCGGTTGAGGCGTCGGCCGCGACCGGCCCGGCTGGCGACGAGGTACTCGTCGCGGCTGCGCACGTCCTGGGCGAGCACGACCTGCTTCCACTCGGCCTCCAGGAAACGCGCGTCCCAGCGGTGCGGCTGCTGTTCCTCGGCCAGGTCCTCCCAGCGCCTGCGGATCTCGTCGTCCCCGAGGGATTTGGGGGTCTTCGCGCCGAAGACCTCCTTGGCGATGCCGTAGGCGACCTTGTCGATGTTGCGGACGTCCACCTTCGCGGTGAGCTGGGTGCCGCCGAGGTCCTCAAGGAGCGAGCGGAGCAGTTCGGCGAGCGTGGTGGTGTAGGTGGTGAGCAGGATCGCCTGGCCGGGCGGCAGCCGTTCGGCCAGGGCCTTGACCCGGTGCAGGGCGACGACGGTCTTGCCCGTGCCGGGGCCGCCGGTGACCCGTACCGAGCCCTTGTTGGGGGTCTTGCGCTCGGCCAGGGCGCGCTGGGCCGGGTGCAGGAAGATCCGCCAGGCCGACAGCGGCTCGGACATGATCCGGCCGAACTCGGCGACGTCGCCGGTGACGACGAAGGACTCCTTGGTCGCGGGGCGCTCGTTGGCGGCCTCGTAGTCGTCCGGGTCGATGGTGTCAGTGGTCGCGGCGACCGAACTGACGTGCTCCCAGACGTCCTCGACGGTCATGCCGTCGGCGAGGCAGAGGATCACATCCCTGGCGAGCTTGGGCAGGTGCTCGACGAAGCCGAGTATCGCGTCGATGCTGCGGATCTCCCGCAATGCCGGTACGACAGAGGGGTGCACGCCGAGCCGATCGAAGTCGGCGTCGGAGACCTGGGCGAAGACGGACGGCTCCTCGGTGGCAGGTGCCTGGGCGGGCTGCCCGCTCAGGGTGCCGTGGAGGCTCGCGAGGTTGATCAGTTCGACGCCGCCGGTGACCTTGTTGATGTCGAAGATGATGTGGGACGCGAGGGTGTAGGCGTCGTCGTGCGGCAGCACCGCGACCAGGTAGTAGATCCGGTCGGCATAGTGCATCAGCACCGCGCGGAAGTTGTCGTTGATCCTGGCGGTGCGCACCCGCTTGTCCTCGGCGCCTTTCGGCGGCTTGAGGTTGAGGCCGTTGGCGTCCGGGTCGCGCTGCATCTTCATGATGAACTGCAGGACCTGTGCCTGGACCGACCCGTCGAGCTTGTCGTAGTACTTGCCGAAGACGTCCGCCATGACGACCTGGGCCTTGGACATCACACATTCTCCAAACGCTCGGCCAACTCGGCCACATCAACTGTTTCGGCGTGTACGACGTGCCAGCCGGCCTCCGCGAACGCGGTGTCACGGTGCTCGTCCACGTCGAGGAACACCGCCACCCTGGCGTCCGGCCAGGCGAGTTCTGCCTGCTGTGCGACCCGGTCGTCAAGCTCGAAGCCGACCTCCGGGGCGCCGAAGTGACGGGTGCGGGCTTCCCGGCACAGGGCGAACAGCAGTTCCTCGGCCTGCGAGGAGGCCCACTCGACCGCCTCCGCCCAGGGTTCCGGCAGTTCGTCGGGCAGGCCCGTGGTCGTGGGTAGCGCACCCGTGAGGAGGGCGACCGTGTGCGGGTCGAGCTGCCCGGCCGTGGACATCGCGACCTGGTGGAAGGAACGCGGCAGTGCCGCGCTTCGGTCGCCCGTCAGCAGCTGCAGCAGATTGGACCACCGCAGCCAGTCGGCCCACCGTGCCCGGTGGCCCGGCTCGGCGACCGCCTCGTCGCGGTCGTCCAGCACGGTGAAGGCCGACCATGCGGACATCCCGGGCTGCCCGGTCGCGGGCTCGGCCCGCCGGTCGAGCAGTCCGATGACGCGCAGCCCGCCCAGGGTGCGGACGTCCATCGCGATGGCGTCGGCGGCGGCCGGGTTGCCGGCGACCGGCAGGGGTCCGCCCGCGAGCACGTCCGGCAGCCGCTCGCCCACCGAACGCCGGTCGATCGGCTGCCGTGCCGCTCCGCCCCCGGCGAAACCGCTGATCAGCGCCGCCGCCCTGCGGGACCACTTCTCCGTGTCGGGTTCGGCGAGCACCGCGAGCAGTGTCTCGATCGGGTTGCGCAGTGCCGGGTCCAGGGTGTCGTCGGGGCGTGCGCCGCCCGTCAGCATCTGGTGGATCTGTCGGGCGGTCCGCAGCGCGCCCTCACCGAGGAGGGGTTCGGCGGGGGTGCGCACCTCGCGGTCGTCCGCGGTGCCCTCCACCGCCGCCTTCCAGGCCATGACGTCCGCGTGCGTGAACTGCCACACCTGCATGCCCTCGGCCCGCAGTGCCTCGCGTTTGGCGGCGTCGTCGGCGATCCGGTTGATGCCGGTGCTGGCGTGGAAGGCGTAGCCGTCGAGGAAGACCGCGATGCGCGTCGACGGCCCGTCGATCCGGGTCAGCAGATAGTCCGGTTCGCTGGGCGCGGACGTCAGCTGCCGCACATGGTCCTGGAAGAGCCAGCGGGTGCCGCTGCCGTCCGGGCGGGTGAAGCGCAGCTCGTACTCCATGCCGCGTTCCCCGGCGCGGGGCGTCACCGAGCCGGACTCCGGGCGGCGGCTGCCCCAGTCGACGAGGGTGCGGACGAACTGCTTCTCCAGCTCGCTCTCGGCGAGTTGATCGATGCGCACCCCGGACAGGGTGTCGACGCGCTCGGTGTCCCAGCCCGTGAGGATCTCGTCCAGGAGCTCCTTGGCGACCCGCAGCGACGCGAAGGGGTGTTCGTTACTGCTGACGTGCGGCAGCAGGCAGCGGTGGCAGGGGGTGCGCAGGTTCTCTTTGCCGCAGGGGCAGTCCCGCAGGGCGGTCTGCGCGAGGGTGAGCACCCGGTGCAGCACGGTCGCGTCGGCGAGGTGCTCCAGGTAGCCGGTGCCGCCCGGCATGGAGTCGTGCAGCACCAGGAAGCGGCGGCGCAGTTCCCGGGTGCCGCCCGGCATGGTCGCGGGTACGACGCGCAGGTGGTCGGGAGCGCCGCCGAAGTGCTTGGTGATGCCCAGCAGCAGCGCGGCCTTGAACGACACGAGCCGGGTCTGCAGTTCCATCGTGGAGACGGGCAGCAGGATCCGCAGCGCCTGCGTGGTCAGCTCGTGCGCGAGGACGAGTCGCTGCATCGACGCCGTCTCGGCGTCGATCCCGTCGTCCTTGTGGCCGCACCAGTACGCGTGCCGGGTACCGATCCGCTGGGCGGCCCGGTCCCATGCCTGGGGGTGCACTCCGCGTACGGCCCCGCACTCCAGACAGGTCTCGAAGCCGGGCACCTGGACGTCGTCGCCGGCGATCTGGTGCTCGGGGCCCGCGGCGGCGGCCGGGCCCAGGTTGAGGGTGCGGATGGTGGCCACCCGGGCGAACTCCACACCGAACGGCAGATCCCCGACCCGCTTCCAGGCGCGCAGTCCCTGGTGCTGTTCCGGGTCGATGTCCACCAGCGTGACGTCGTTGAACCGGCGCCTCTCCCGCTCGTCGCGCTCGTCGGTGAGCCGTGCGTCCTCGCGCCGCTCGCGGGCGGTGACCCGTTCGGGCACGAGCACGGTGTGGAGCGCGCCGGGATCGGCGATCTGCGGCGTCAGGCAGCGCGGGCAGGCGGTGAGGTCAAGCCCGGACTCGGCGGTGGCGACGTAGCCGCACTCGGGGCACAGCCGCCACTTGGCGTAGGCGGTGTCGCCCTCACCGGCGCCCAGGTCCAGGCCGTTGACGATGTACTTGTAGCCGTCGGTGTGGAAGGTGTTGCCGGGCGCGAGTTCCAGCAGGCCCATCCGTGAGCCCCGCCCGTACTCGGTCAACTGGTCCTGGAACTCGCCGTCGGCGTCCTTCCACCACAGCGTCGCGTCGAGCAGCGTGGCGTCGTCGTGAAGCGTGTAGTTGGGCAGCAGGCCCAGACGGACCATGGCGTTGACCGAGTTCTCGCCGACCAGGGCGTCCCTGCGCCGGTTGACCGACCTGCGCTCGGCGTAGAGCTGGCGGCGCTGCTCGTCGCGTTCGCGGTCCCCGGAGGCGGTGGACAGAGCGTCGAAGGCCCGGCCGATCTGCCGGGACCGGGAGCGCAGGGCCTCCAGGCGCTTGCGCCACGCGGCGGCGGCCTGGCCGACGGTCTGCTCCAGCTCCAGCTGCGCGAACTGCCGCAGGCCCTGCTCGGCCTCGGCCGACATGCCGGGGAAGAGCTCGACGAAGGAGGACGCGAGTTCGGCGTGGCGGGCGTGGGCGACGTCCAGGAAGCGGCGGAACCAGCCGTCCTCGGCCAGCCCTCGGGTGAAGAGGGCGCCGATGCGGTGCGGCATGGGCTCCTCGGGCATCATCGTCCCCCGCCACAGGCCGCGGTCGGCGGCCCGGTCCAGCAGGTACGCCAGGTACTGGCGACGCAGGATCTCGGAGGCGTCGAGGTAGCAGTCCGGCGGGATGATCCGGCCCGCGAGCATCTGCTCGGGTGCGTGCAGGTAGTACTGGTTGCGGGCACCGCGCGGTACGAAGGTGACGGTGAGCGAGTTGCCGGTGCTGCGGCCGGCGCGGCCGATGCGCTGCGCGTAGTTGGCGGGTGCGGGCGGCAGGGAGGCGAGCAGCACGGCGGACAGGTCGCCGATGTCGATGCCGAGTTCGAGGGTGGGCGTGCAGGTCAGTACGTTCGGGTCGAAGGGCGAGGGGCGGTTCTTGAAGGCCTGCTCGACCTCCTCGCGGCGGGCCCGGCTGAGTGCGCCCGTGTGCTCGGCGGTGAGGACGTCGCCGGGCCGGTCGACCGTGTAGAGACGGCGGTAGTAGTCGTCGCTGTAGTCGCGGTCGTCGGTGGTGAAGGTGCCGCCGCACTGGAAGCGCAGGCAGGGCGTGCCGAGCCAGTCCTCGCGCCGGCCGGGCGGGACGGTCTGCCGCCAGGTGCAGCTGTCGCAGCGGACGCCGTGGTCGTTGACGCCGGTTCCGTCGGCCCCGGCCCCGTCCGCCCCGTTGCCGTCGTCGGGAGACGACGGGCCGGTGGCGAGGCTGTGCACCATGATGGTGCGCGGCCTGAGAGCGAAGACGGTCGAGCCGCCCTCGGCCGGATAGGTCGCCAGTACCTCGCGCTGCGCGAGCAGCTTCATGGCCTGTTCGGCGAGGGCGCGGGCCTCGCGTCGCTCGCAGCCGAGGGTGCGGTGCCCCCAGTCGGCGAACCAGGTGTTGTCGCGGGCCAGCGAGTCGAACTCGGAGGTGCCGAGGCGCCCGAGGACCGGGAACGTCGGTGCGGCCAGGCCGCGCGGGAAGGCGGGCATACCCGTGGGCCGACCGCCCCAGATCGGCCAGCGCCGGGCACCGGCCTGCGCGATATACTCCTTCAGCCAGGGGTGGAACAGCGCCCCACGCAGGCGCATACGCTCCAGCAGGCCGCGCAGGTAGACGACGTAGTCGGCGTCGTCGGCGGGGAGAGTGATCTGCCCCGGGAGGCGCTGATGGGCTTCCCGGAGCAGAGCCGCGACGGCGGCGGCGTCGGGGAGGTGCACCTCGGCGGCGGCGGTCCGGGTCAGTTCGAGGGTACGGCCCAGCCGTGAGCGCAGGCCGAACTCCAGCAGGGTCTGGAAGACCATGCGGTCCTGCAGCATGTACGCGCCCGCGTCGCTGAACCCGTCACCGCTGAGGAGCGTCCGGATCTCCGGGTTGTCGCGCAGGTCGGGCGGCACGATCGAGGCGAGCTTGCTCATCTCGCCCTTCTCCGCCGCCGTCACCACGGCTTCGGCGGCGTCGGTGGCCAGGTCGTGTACGGCGACGGGGGTGCCCGGCTTGAGCTGCTCGGCGAGGAGTCCGCGGAAGGTGAAGCCGAAGCTGCGGTTGGCGATGAACGCGGCCCGGTGGGTGGCGTCCTGGACGGAGTCGGTGAAGACCAGCAGCTTGCGCTCGTCGTCGCTCAGGCCGCGGTCGGAGAACAGCTGGGTGGTGGTGACGGAGGCGAGGGTGGCGGTGCCCGCACCGAGGAAGCGCATGCCGTCGGTCAGGTCGCAGGAGGGGCACTTGTCGCCCGCGTTGGCGGGGACGGGCCCGGCGACGGTGATGACTGGCACGGTGTCGTTGCTCGGCACCGTGCGCAGTTCGGCTTCCTCGGCGTGGAGGAAGACGGGGGTGTGCTCGCCGGGCCTGGCGCGGATCATCCAGCGGACGGCGCGATTGCCCTGGGCGGAGGCCCGGTAGATCTCCAACGGCTTCGTCTTGAGCTGCTGCCACTCCAGATCCGTGGAGAGCGCCGCCCAGCCGGAGCGTCCGCAGTGGCGGCAGTACACGGCGGGGAGGTGGGCGCGGTAGGCCGGGCCGACGGGGCGGACGAATGGGACGGGGCCGTCCGGAGTGAGGGCGGAGGCGCCGTCGCCGGGGGCATACGGGTCCGTGTCGGCGTCGGCGGTGCTGTCCACCTCGGCGGACGGGTAGACGGCGAGGTTGGCCGGGTTGGGCCGGGTGTCCCCGGTGGGGCCGTCGTCGTCGAACCAGCGGAAGTGGGGCGTCGGCGTCGCAGCGCGGATCACGCGGCGCACCTCACGGACCCAGAGCTGGGCCTCGACGCGGAGGAAGGGGATGGTGCGGTCGGCGATCGGGTCGTAGGCGCGGGCGGTCGAGACCAGTGCGAGGAGTCGCGCGAGGCCGGTCGCGACCAGGTCGATGTCAGTCCGGGCCGCCTCGTCCCAGGCCGCGCCGCCGCCGCGCTTCGCGAACTCGCGGGCGATCTCGGGGACGGTGACGGGAGTGTCGCCCGCGACGTCGAGAAGGGCGCGGATGAGGTTGTGCTGGCGGAGCTTCTCGCCGAGTTGGATCGGGTCCGCGAAGTCCCTGCCGACGACGAGTTCGGCGAGTCGGTGGAGGGCGGACGGGTCGTCGAGGGGGTCGGGGACGGCGGCGAGGGCGGCCGGGGAGGGCACCGGGAGGAGGAAGTCGGGCTCGGCGACGAACTCGCCCGGCGACTGGCGGTCCTCGCCGATGAGGGCGGCGTCCGGGAAGTGGGTGCCGAAGACCTTCTCGGCGAATTCGAGGAGGAGTTCGCGGTCGGACTTCTGGGGGCCATCGAGGGTGGGGGCCGCTTCGGCAGAGGGGGTGCCGCTGGTGGCTGCGGCGAGGCCGACGGCGCCGGTTCCATTGGTTGCGCCCGCTCCGCCGGTTCCGCCCCCGAGGGTGGCGGAGGTGGCGACGGGGGTGATCGTGCCGAGGGGGCGTCTCGGCTCGGCCTTGCCGGTGGCCGCGCCCAGGCGGCGCAACAGCATCGCCACGTCGGTGCCCTGGGCGCCGTCGTAGGTGTGGAACTCGTCCAGGACGACGTACGTCAGCCCGCCGTCCTGCCAGAGCGGGACGTCCGGGATGCGCTGGAGGAGGAGGTCCAGCATCTTGTAGTTGGTGAGCAGCAGGTCCGGCGGGTTCGCGCGGATGGCCTCGCGGTCGGTGATCAGCCTGCTGTCGGGGGACAGTTGGGCGGGAGTGACAGTGCTTGCGCCGGACTCTCGGGCGTAGGAGCCGGGGGCGTTCTCGTCCTCGTCGTCCGGGGGGCGGTTGCCGGATGCACCGCCGATGTAAATGCCGGCGGTGACGGAGGAGAGGGCGGCATTCTCGGCGAGAAGGTCGTCGATACGGCGGGCCTGGTCGTCGGCCAGCGCGTTCATCGGGTAGAGCAGCAGCGCCTTGACGCCCTTCATCCCGGCGGCACGGGCGCGGGCACAGTGGTCGAGGATCGGGACGAGGAACGACTCGGTCTTTCCTGAGCCGGTGCCGGTGGTGACGATCGTCGGCTCGGGGGCGTGGCCCGACTTGCTGGACAGCCGCTGCCAGGCGGTCGCTTGGTGGGTGTAGGGGCGGAGGCTGGGCGACCAGTCCAGAGCCTTCTCCCAGCCGGGGGGCGCGTACCGGAAGGGCGTACGGACACGGAGGTACGGGCCCCGGAAGAGCCGGCTCTCCGGCCGCTCAAGGAATGCCTCGAGTTCCTCGCGGACGTCATCGTCGGCGAGCGCGAAGCTCGTCGTCAGGTACGCGGCGAGGGCACGGCGCAGATCCTCGGCGGCCAGGGAGGGAAGCATGGCTGAGTGCTACCTGCTTTCCGGGGCGGGGGTGGACGTGGCGGTGGACTCGGTGAGCGTGGGCGAGGGCGTGGTGAAGGGGTGCTCGGCGAGGTAGGCGGCGTAGTCGCCGTATTCGCCGGCGTGGAGGCGGGCAGTGAAGTCGGCGTGGGCGCGGGTCATTTCGGCCTCACGGTTCGGTTTGACCCAGCCTTCGGGGATAGCGGGGGTGGGGTCGCCTGCGCGGGCTGCCTTGGCCCAGGCTTTGACGAAGGCGGTCTCTTCGGGGGTCTGACGGATGCCGACGTTGTGCGTTGCCGCGCCGATCTTGTGGCCGTCGGGGGCGAAGAACATCTCCCACTCGTACTTGCGGAGTACGGCGAACTGGGAGCGGTACATGGCGCAGAGTTGCTCGGCCGTTAGGCCGAGCATGACGGCAACCAGGGCGTCGAGCTCGACCAACGCCATGCGGCGGTCGAGCTCCGTGCGGAGCGGCGTAGCCATCGACCAGGTGCGCTCAACTGTCTGGATCGGTAGATGGGTGGGTTCCTGGGTCGTCCAGCGGTCAGTGAGCCAGGCCCGTTCAAATAGCTCCTCCCAGAGAGGGGCGTAGTCGCGGGTGAGGCAGTTCAGACGAAGAGTGCGAAGCAAGAGCGGAGTGATAAGGGGGTGCTCAAGCGGGGCAGGGAACTGGGAAATCAATGAGATCTGAATGTCGGCCTTGCCGGATACCTTAACCATGCAGTCAAGCGGCAACGATGCCCAGAGTCCTGCGACAGAGGCTGTCAAACGCGGCGTTCCCAGGGCTAGCGCTTGAACTGTATGCACATGAGTTGGGCCAGGTGGGAGAAGTGCTGCTTGGAGTGACCTTTCCGTATTCGAGGTGACCATCTTGCGCCAGATAAGACGAAAGTAATTCGAAGGCAGGCGCCCATCGCGCAACCGCTGAATGTCGGTAAATTTTTCACGCGAGCAAACGCGTGAATAATTGGTGCGAGGGAGGATTATTTCTGAGAGGTCGGGCAAGTCCCACTCTGAGTAGTCCTTGTTTGACTTGCAGTTCATGTTTGGTTGTTTTGCGTATGGCGTAGCCACGGAGAAGTGAGGGCCCTGAAGAATTACATCTTCACTAGAGAGAGGGGTCGCGGTCCTCATTTCAATGTTGCCCGCTCTCTCTTCTTTC
The DNA here is from genome assembly GCF_055558595.1 of Streptomyces sp. NPDC025721. NCBI lineage: Bacteria > Bacillati > Actinomycetota > Actinomycetes > Kitasatosporales > Streptomycetaceae > Streptomyces > Streptomyces sp. NPDC025721. Next base: position 274,802 of record NZ_JBVHMF010000005.1, read on the forward strand.
TCGCTTTCCAGTCCACGAGTTGACCAAGGCCTAAAGCTCCCGAGGCGTAGCGGGTACTGCGAGAGAATCCGCAGCGACTCGTTATCTCCAAGTGTGACCGGGCGCAGTGTGCGCGCATGGGATGCCGGCGTCCCGGGGGGATCAATGAGCTGGGCCCAGTCCGCAAGAACCTCCTCGGTGACCCTAACAATCCGGTCGCTATGGGGCCGCATGTCCCAGCCACCCTCGGCGAACTGGATGCCCGGCAGCTCGCCCTCGTAGCGTTGCTCGAATGAGCGGTCCACGGTTGATGGATGGACCACGCGCGCAATTTGCAAGAAGTCAACCTGGCGAGCCTGACCGTAAATACTCACTCCGAAATTCTTATTATTGTCGATGTCCTCAAACAGGAGAATGTTGTTCCCGAACTGGAAGTGACGTCGGAGCCTTGAGTATGTCGCGGAGCGGAAATGGCCACCCTTGGGCACGGTGAAGTGGTTTTCTTCATGAATGAGGGCAGAAATACCTCCCCTGCCCAGGCATCTCCAAGTGTGCTCCATGAAGTTGATATAGAGGTTTGTCTGCATTCCGGCCAGTTCTGGATGGTCGATGGCGGATCCCAGGTGGGCGCTCACTCCTGCCCAAGAGCTCAAATCTGCAAAATATCCACGAAGGGCCTTATCTTCCAGAAATACTTGAGCCCGGCGACCCTTCTTTATGGCTTCTGCTGAGGTCTCCGTCAAGCCGAACCATGCATCGTATTCGGCCACTGACAGATCGTCATCCCAAAGGAGCTTGACCCATGGAGGGTTCCCTACCTGGAGATCAAATCCCCCTTGCTCGAAGACATGGGTGAACTCCAACTCCCAGTGGAAGAACCCCTCGCGACGCGAGATGGCATCTACCTCACTCAGCCACGGGAACCGCACCATCACCGACGGCAAGTCGACGCACTGGCTCATCACCCGGTCGAACTCGTCGTCCATCGCTAGCTTCTCGAACTCGCCGGTGTCGGCGAACAGCCCGAACTCGTCATCCAGCCCGGCCGCGCCGCCACCGACCCGGCCGGAGGGCCTCGCCTTCGCCTTGGCGGCCGGAACACCCAGCACTGCTTCGCAGAAGGACAGCCACTCCTCCATGCTTGGCGGTGCAGGGGTGTTGACCTGCCCAATCGGCCAGAACCACAGGGAGCACCAAGCATCCATGACCAGCTTCAGTCGACCGCGCGGTGAGCCCGGCTCGTTCAGTGCGCTCTCGATTTGCTCGCGGGTCACTTCTCCTGACGCCTTTTCCAGCGGCTGGTTGGGGTCGACCTCCCATACGTCGATCTGGCGCCGTACCTCCCGCTCGCTCACGATCAAGCGGCGTCGGGTCAGCTCCCACAACCGCTCAACTCGGGTCGCCAGCGCAAGCAGCCGCTTACCTTGCGCTACCGACGGCGTCGCCATGACAGCGGTTCGCCACTTCGCCAGTGCGTCGCGCTCGTCCTTTGCCAGCTCCTTAGCCTGCTTGGCATCAGCGACCGCACCCCAACCCTTTGCCGGGAGCAGGAAGTGGTGGATCTCCTTGCCCGCCTGGAACTGGCCTTCATCGGCTCCCGCCCGCAGCGGCCGGTCCGTCGGGGCCGTTGTCAGCCATGCCTTCCGTTTCAGTGCCTCCGCCGCATATACCGCCCGGCGGGCGCCGATCAGTGAGTTGCCGCGCCGCAGGTGCAAGCCGAACCAGGGAGCCTTCAGCCCCTCGTGCATCGAGTTGAGCCACAACGAGACCTCTGCCAGCTCGACAGCCGTCTGGTTCAGGTCAACGCCGTAGCAGTTGTGCAGGGCGAGGTACGCCTTGACCTTCTGCAGCTCCGCCTCGTACCGGTCCGGAGGCAGTTGTTCACCACCCAGCTCCGCCATCCTGCGCTTCAGGTACTCCGCAGCCAGCTGGTTGATGGCCTCATTGAGGAACGCGCCCGAGCCCAGGGCGGGCTCACACACCGTCAGGTCAAGGATCGCCCGCGCAGGCGTCGTCTCACCGTCCTGGTCCAGCAGTTCCGCCAGCGCGTGCTTGACCGTGCTGCGGGTCAGCACCTCCGGCGTGTAGTAGGACGCCGACCGCTGCCGCTCCCGCCCCGACAGGCGGTACACGAAGCTGCCCTTCTTGTGCAGGACGCGCTTCTTTGCGCCCGTCAGCTCGTCCGTCCGTTTGACGAAGACGTCCTCGTCGTAGTTGTCGGCGTCCTTCAACGGCACGACCCAGGTTCCGCTCAGCCCATCCGAATCCGGCTTGGCAACCTCGTACAGGTCATCCCAAGCGAAGAAACCTGTGTAGGACATCAGGCCTTCGTACACCGCGCCCAGCTGGTTGATGCCCAGCTGCGCGTACGAGATGAAGCCCTTGCCCGTGCCTCCCCCAGCCTTGCCGCGCCCGCTGCGGCGCCCCTGGGTGAGCATGAGCAGGTTGAGCACCCGCCACAGCACCTTGTTCCGCAACCGCGTGTCGATGCGCTCGCCCTCGACCGACACCGAGCCGATCAGCGGGGTCGCGTCGGCCTTGAACAGGTCGCTGCGCAGGGCCTCGAAGCGCAGGCCGTCCGCGTCAAGGACGGTCACTCCGTCCTCGGTCGGCGCCGCGTCCGCGCCCAGAGGGCGGTGGCCCTGGTCGACCAGCCGGAAGAGTAGATTCAGTGAATCGGCGAAGTGCGTGCCGTCCTGAGCCTCCTCCGGAAGATCGTAGGAGACCAGTTCGCCGAGCCGGGCCAGGCCGTAGCCGTCCTGGTAGGCGTCGTCCTTGCTGGGCAGGATGCCGAGTTCGGGCCGGGCCTCCGCGTACAGCAGGAACAGGATCCGGTACAGGTACCGCAGCGACTCCCGGGTGAGCCGACTCGCGAGGTCGGCAGCGTCGCCCAGCTCCGCCGGATCGGCGCCGCCCTCCTTGAGCCGGTCCAGGATCTCCTGGGCGATGAGCTCGACCGACTGCCGCAGCCCTTCCCGCAGCTCCTTCGAGACGCCCACCGCGTGCTTGCGGCCCTTGTCGACCAGCCCGTCCAGGTACCCGGCGACACCCCCCTCCGTCAGCAGCGACTCCGCGCCGAACAGCGCGGCCACCGCTTCCAGTTCCTCGCCGTCCGCGCTGAGGTTGCGGTCCAGGGCCTCGTCGACGCTCACTGCGAGGAACCGGCCCTCGTGCCAGGCAGTGCGGTCGGCGAGAAGTACCACGCCACCCGCGAGCAGCAGGACGTAGCGCGGGGCGTAACCGTCTTCGCAGCCGAAGAGGAAGGCGACGGCGTCGGCCGCGCCCGTGATGAGTTGCTTGCCGTCGAGCTGGATCGGGTCGAGGAGCTGCGCGCCGCCGTCCTCGACGTCCGCGACGACGAGTTCGCCGTCCACCTCCCAGGTGACGTCCAGGGCGACGAGTTCCAGGCCGCCGGGGCCCGTGACGGCAAGCGCAACCGGCACTGACCGTTCCTTGTCGCCCTGCATCACGCCGAAGTCGCCACGGCGGAGTCGGGTGTGGGTGGAACCCGCGGGCTCCGGAGCGGCGGGCTCAGCGTCCTCGCCCTCGGGCTCCGGTTCGACATACGCCAGCGCCGCCAACAAGCGGTCGTTGAGCTCCCGTACCTCGGGACCGTCGAAGGCCTTGTTCTCGGTGATGCGGACCTTGGCCTTGAAGTACTCCCGCCGCAGGCCCTTCACGCCCGATCGGGTCGACGGAGCGCCCGCCCGGTCGGCGGAGGTCCAGCGCTTGCGCAGCTCGGTGAGGTCCTTGGCGAACAGCTCGGCGAGGTAATGGGCGGAGATGTACTCACCGCGGTTGGTGATCGCTTCGAATGCCACGGTGTCACGCGCCCCTCTGCTGCTGAATCGCGTTGCCGCCGGCGGGCGCGGGTGGCGCCAGGACTCCGATCACCCGCACCATCGCCTCGCCCTGTGTGGCCAGCTGCTCGATGAGCTGCTCGACCTCCACCGCGGTCTTCTGCACGCGCGTCTCCTCGTGCTTCCGCCGCATGCCGCTGAAGCTCAGTTGCTCGAACGTCGACAGGCTGGCCTTCCGCCAAGCTTCCAACCGCTTTTCATACTCGACGAGTTGCTCCACCAGCGGGGTTTCCTGCTCGTCGCGCAGCCCGCCGATGTGCTCGCGGCTCGCCCGAACCGCCGCCGGGACCAGTGCCTGGAGGGCAATCCTGTCCCCGGTGAAGGGGCGGTTGAGCATTCCCGGCTTGACCCCGGCTCGCTCAAGTACGCCCACCAAATCGTCGTCGAAGGTGGGTGTGCCGCTCGCCAAGCCCGTCACGCACGTCCAGGCCAGGACGGTCGGGTGGCCCTTGGCGTTGGAGTACATGCCCTGGGTGAGGAACAGCGGTTCGGCGACGTCCGCCGTGATGATCGGGGCGGTGTTGCGGGTGAGTCTGACGAGAACCTTGTCGGTGAGCCACTCCACCACCGGGTGCTGGTCCGTGAGGTAGCTGACGTCGGGCCAGCCGGAGGTCTCGGTGCGCTGCTGCTTGGTGATCGCGCCCTTGGCACGGTTGCCGCTGCGCTCACGGGCGCGGTCCAGCCGGTCCTGGCCGAACTGCTTGTCGAAGGTGACCCGGAGCTGGTCCAGGACCTGACGCTCGTCCAGGTACGACTTGGGGAGGACCAGCAGACGGCGCTGGAGTTCCCGGTCCGGGGTGAAGACCATCATCTTGGGGTGGTCGTCGTCCCAGTGCTTGCCGATGCGCTGCTCCGGGTTGTCGTAGACCTCCTCCAGGGCCTCTTCGACGAACGCGCCGGTGGAGGCGAACAGTTGCGGCACCCGGTAGCCAGGCGAGTCGCCGTCCGGGGTGTGGTCGGCGAGGAACGCCTCGAAGGGGTCCAGCGGGACCGACGGAACGGCGGCGTCGAACGGTTCCTCGTTCGCCAGGAGCCGTTCCATGATGGCGTTCGTCTCGGCGTCCTCATCGCGCAGACCGAGGATGGAGGCGGCCTCGCCGAGGGTGCGGTGGACCTCGTCCTCACGCTTGAGCAGGCGCTCGGACACCGCTCGGTCGGCCGAGGGGTGGTCGGGGTCCTCGTCGACGGTGAGCAGCAACAGCGCGCGGATCTCAGGGCAGTGCTGTTGGCCGTAGCGGTCGATACGGCCGTTGCGCTGCTCGATGGTGATCAGCGACCAGGGCAGGTCGTAGTGGATCATCTGGTGGCACTGGCGGTGCAGGTTGACGCCCTCGGCGGCGATGTCGCCGGTGAGCAGGACCCGTAGATCGCTGCTCGCCAGGCCGAAGTCCTTGACGGTGCGCTGCTGTTCATCGTCGGAGAGGCCGCCGTGGAGTTGGCGGACAGCGCCGCTGGTCTTTCCCCGGCTGGGGGCAAAACCGAGGGCCGACGGCAGGGTGTCCTGCAGTATCTGGAGGGTGGCGCGGCGCTCGGAGAAGATCACGACGCGGGTGTCGGACCCGGGGCCTACCTTGATCTCCTTCTTGAGGACCTTCACCAGCTGCCGGAACTTGGCGGCGTCCTCGATGTCTATGGCTTCGGCGATGGTGCCGAGGTTGACCAGCGCGTCGCGTTCGGCCTGGCGTTCTTGCGGGTTGGTGCTCCGGTCGATGCTGTCGATCCTGTTGTCGACCGTTTCGACGAGCGCGGAGTGGGAGGAGAGAAAGGACTTCAGCAGGGTGTAGGGGAAGAGCCGGGCGCCCTTGCCGGAGACAGGGGCCGTGCGGCCGTCCTTCGGGTTGATCCAGACGTCGTACAGCTCGTCGAAGACCCGCTGCTCGGCCCGGGTCGCCGTGCAGTCGATGGCGACGGGCGGCTTGCGGGTGGCCCACATGTGGCCGATCTCGGCCGAGACGTCGGGGGACATCTTGTGGCGCCGGATGTAGAGGTGCTCGAGCTGCGTCTCGTCGTAGTCGCTGGTGTTGGGGATCGCCGTCGGGTCGAGCAGGCTCAGCAGCTCGCCGAAGGACTCCCGCTGGCCGTTGTGCGGTGTGGCGCTGGCCAGGATCAGGGCGTCGGTTTTCGGCGCGAGGAGCTGCGCGAGGCGGTTGTTCTTCGTCCCGGTGTTGATCAGCTTGTGTGACTCGTCGATGACGACGGCGTCCCAGGTGACCTGCATGAGATGGCTGCGCCAGCGGTCGGACCGCAGGGTGTCGATCGAGATGATCGCCCGCTTGTAGTAGGAGAAAGGGTTGCGGCCGGCGGGGATGTCGTTCTTGATCCGCTCGATGCCGGCCGAGTCCAGCCGCACCACCGGGATCGCGAAGCGCGTCCACAGCTCGTGCTGGAATTGTTCCAGGATGTGCTTCGGCGTCACCACCAGGATGCGCTCACCGCGTCCGCGCCTGATCAGTTCGGACAGCAGCAGCCCGACCTCAAGCGTCTTGCCGAGGCCGACCGCGTCCGCGATCAGCAGTCGGGGGCGCAGGGCGCGCAGGGCGGCCTTGGCGGGTTCGCGCTGGTAGGCGAGGTCGTCGACGAGGTGGGTGCCCACGGTGGCGAGGCGCTGTTCGGAGAGAGGCAGCGGAGTCTTGCGGATCAACGCGTCGATGAACAGGCGTGAACGGCGGCACTCGGGGGAGTCGTCGGGGACGAGCTCGGTGTCCTCGGGACGCAGCGGGGTCACCTGGTCGAGGCTTTCGTGCGCGAAGAAGACCGCCCGCTGGTCGCGGACCAGGGGCGAGATGCCCCGTACGTCCAGGCGGGTGCCGTCCTTGCCTGTCTCGGCGGCCTCCACGACCAGCCAGTCCTCGTCGCGGGCGCGGACCTGCATCCCGGCGGCGAACCGGACGCCACCGGACGCATCGCCCGGGACGTTGCCTGACGCACTGTCGGCGACGGTGGTCATCGGCGGGTCTCCTTCGATTGCTGCTCTGCGGCTGTGCCGTTCAAGCACTGTGCGGTTGTGGTCTGTGCGCGGGTTTGACGGGGTCAGCCGCCGTAGTCGCCGCGGCGGTCCTCGATACGGCTGCGCCATCGTGCGGCCCAGCGGTCCGGCCTGGCATCCGGCCGGGGCCCGGGGTCGAGCGGCTCCGCGGGCCTGGGGAACGGCGCGGCCTCGGGCACTAGCTCGGGGGCGATGTCCGCAACGCCGCCCGGCTCGGTGTCCACCGCGGCATCGGGATCCGCTACGGCATCCGGTGCCTCGACCGATGTGGCCTGCCGCTCCAGCACCGCCGCGAGGAACGCCTCCGGCAGCGGCGGGTACGCCTGCGCCTCCGTCGGCACGCCGAAGTCGAGCAGGCGTCCCATCGCCTCCTCCAGCACGTTCTGTGCCGTCGGCCGGTCCTCGGCGTCGAAGGCCAGAGTGTGGGTGACCAGGTCGAGCAGCGCGGGCGGGAGGCCGGTCAGGTCGGGCTGGATGTCTAGCGTCCGCTGTGCCGGCATCTGCGTGTAGAAGGGGACGTGGCCGGTCGCCGCGTGCGCCAGCGTCGCGCCGAGGCTGTAGACGTCCGACGCCTCGCTGGCCTTCCGGGAGTCCGCCGCCTGTTCCGGTGCCATGTAGGAGAGGGTGCCGAGGGCCGCGCTCGCCGTGGTCAGGCCGGTGCCGCCGCTGACGTGGGAGATTCCGAAATCTATGACCCGGACGCCGTCCGTTGCGACCAGGACGTTGCCGGGCTTGAGGTCCCGGTGCAGTAAACGGACTGAGTGGATGTGCATCAGGGCGTCCGCGAGACCCGCTGCCAGCCACCACGCACCCAGCTCGCTGACCGGGCCGTGGTGCTCCACCAGCTCCAGCAGCGAGGGTGCGTTGATGTACTGGGTCGCGATCCACGGCGCCGGCGCTTGCGGGTCGGCGTCCACCAGAGCGGCGGTGTGGAAGCCGCCGACGCGGCGGATCGCCTCCAGTTCCAGGGCGAAGCGCTTGCGGAAGTACTCGTCCTCCGCGAGCTGCGGTCTGACAACCTTCACCGCGACCGGGCGGGTCGAACGGTAGCCCAGGTACACGACACCCATCGCGCCCTGCCCCAGTCGGCCGACCAGTCGGAAGTTCCCGACCGTCGTCGGGTCGCCCGCTCTGAGCGGCTGTAGCACCTTTGCCCCCGTACTGTCCTGATCTGGCTGGACGAGAGCGAGGCTATCAGCGGGTCGGCTCACTGGTCCTGCGCCTCCTGGGACTCGCTCTTCCCCGACGAGGCACTGGTGGCCGACGGCGGCAGCAAGGCGCCCTTGGTCAGCCCGTCGTGCGCGAGCGCGCCGACCCGGTCGCCGATGGCGGCGGCCTCGCGCAGCAGCTCCTCGAAGGCGGCCAGGCGCCGGAAGGCCTCGCCGTACTCCCGCTGGCGCCCGATGTCCATCTGCGGAACCTGCGCACCCGAGGCGTTCAGGCGGAGGGTGCCACTGGCGGTGGTGCTGCGGCGGGCGTTGGCGGCGCTGCGCAGAAAACCGCGCAGGTAGTCGGTGTCGAGCTGGCCGGTCCGGGAGGTCGGCTCGGTGCCGTCCAGGTCGACCAGACCGCCCCGGACGAGATCGCCGAGTCCCATCGGCGCGGCCTCGATGCGGCCGGGGCCGGCAGGGAGCTCGGGGAGCAGGTCGAGCAGGTCCCTGGCGAGGCTGCGGATGCGGTCGCGCTGGGCAGCGTACTCGACGGGGTAGTCGCCGTGATGGGGGGTGACGTAGCGGCCGGGGCTCAGGTCGACGTCGTCGTCCAGGATGTCGACGGGCGGAACGTCCGCGATCTGCTCCGGCGGCGGCGCGCAGTCCTTCATGCCGATGCCGTCCGGGTCGGCGGTGCTCAGGTCGATCATGCGGATGTGCGCCGGGGCGGGGTCGCTCTGGTCCGGTCGCCGCAGGATCCACAGGTGCACAGGCTGCGAGTGGCTGGACATCAAACCGGGCGGCAGGGCCACCACGGAGGCCAGCAGTCCTCGGCGGACCAGGTCGGCCCGGATCCGGCGACCGGCCTTGCGGTAGGCGACGGACGAGGGCAGCACCAGCAGCGCGCGGCCGCCGGGGGCGGTGTGGGCGTAGCAGTGCTGGACCCAGGCGAGTTCGCTCTCCGAGCGCGGGGGTACGCCCAGCTCCCAGCGGGGGTCGAGCAGCAGGTCGTCCCGCCCCCAGTCGGCCACGCCCACCGGGGGATCACAGACGACCAGATCGGCGCGGAGGTCGGGGAAGGCGTCTTTGCGCAGCGAGTCTCCGCAGGCCACGGTGGCCGCCCTGCCGTCGAGACGGGCTCGGAACTCGGCAATGGCGGCGGTCGCCGGATTGAGTTCCTGGCCGTACCGGTGGGCACCCGGGACGGCGGTGAGCAGCAGTGTCCCGATGCCGCACGCCGGGTCGTAGACCGTGCCGATGGTGCGGTCCGATGCTCCGGCTGCATCGTCGGCCGGCCCGGCGAACGCCGCGACGATCCGCTCCAGCGCGATGGTGGTCATCGGCTCACCGCCGCTGCGGGTGGTGGAGGCGATACAGCGCTCGACAAGGTCGGCGTAGAGGGCGTGTGCGCCACGCTCTGCGGACAAGGCGGCGAGGGCAGCCGCGGCGGGCTCGGCCAGCGGCTGCTCGACGGCGGTTCCGAGCAACTGCGCGCCGACCGCGCGGAGTGCGGTGAGCAGGTCGTCACCGTACTGAGCGCGCAGTTCGTGCCACAGGTCGACCTCAGCCGAGACTTCCCGGCCCTTGCCCTGTCGGTCCAACCACTGCTGGACTTCCGTGAGCGCGAAGAGGGGGCTGGTCGCGGTGCCGGCGGCGGGGCGTGGGAAGTCGGGGTGGCGGCGGCGCCAGTTGGAGACGGCGGCACGGGTCACCCCGGCGAGGCGGGCGATCTCGGCAGCCGTGACGACCGCCGCGGGGGCGGATTCGTCGGGGGCCATGACGAAATCGTACACATCCCAAAGGAAATAGACAAGATGCCTGCGTTAACACTGCTAACAGTGCGGTGATATTCCTGCCCATTTCGGAAACCAAGCAGCAAGGAACCGCACCTCAAGGGGACAAACGGTCAGCCGGCGAGTGAGAAGGTCAACCCTCGTTGCTGTGGGACGCGGCGAAGCCGATGAAGGCCGCCCATGCGGTACGGTCCATGGTGAGTGCGAGGCTGGGGGCCAACCTTGAGTCTCGGACGTGGACGGTCCGTTGCGAAGCCGCCACCTCCACGCACTGCCCCCCCTCCGCGCCGCTGTAACTGCTCTTGAACCACCACAGATCCTGAGCGACGGCAGTGATCCTTCGGGTGTGCACAGCTGCCCCAGCGACTTCTCGATGTGGGCCAGCGACTCGCACGGGGTGAGGTCCTGCGCACGGATGATCCCATAGCGTGCGGCGAGTGCGCGGACCCGTCCTGCTCCGCCATGCCCGCCACCTCCGGCAACCTGTCCGGGCTTCTCCGGACGCATGGTCCCGCGCTCCGACGCTCGGAACTCCCCCTGCTCCCGGCGCATGTCCCCGTAGAGGTCGGTGATCCGGGAGCGCGCCTCACCGGTAGCCGGTTCTCTGGTACTACGAACGCATGCGGATCGAACGGTTCATAGGCATCGACCTCGCCTGGGCGCAGAGCGGAGCCCGCACCAAGCCCAATGAAACAGGCGTGGCCGCCATCGACGGACACGGCGTCGTGATCGAATGCGGCTGGACCCGCGGCCTCGATGAGACGATGTCGTGGCTGGCCAGGACAGCCGTCGATGGATCGACCCTGGCATTCGTCGACGCACCGCTGGTCGTCGACAACCCAGCCGGCCAGCGGGCCTGTGAGCGGGAGGTCGGTCGGCGGTACGGCCGTTGGAAGGTGAGCGCGAACAGTACCAATCAGAGCTCTCCCCGACAGGCCGGAGTGCTGCTGCGGGAACGACTGGAGGAGTCGGGCTGGTCCTACGATGATGGCAGGGGCGGGCCGCCGACCGGCGGCCCGGTCTTCTCCGAGTGCTATCCGTACACGACCCTGGTCGGGGCCGCCGAACTTGGGTACGACCAGGAACGCCCCACGTACAAGCGCCGACCGGCACGAGTTCCGACGGCACAGTGGCGGGCGGTACGGGGGGCGGAGTGCGACAGGCTGATCGGGCACATGGCAGGTCTGGCCAGCGCCGATCCGCCCCTCCTGCTCTCCTCCCACCCGGTCTCCCGCCAACTGCTCTCCGAGCCCTCACCTCAGAAGACGGCTGACTACAAGCACCGAGAGGACCTCATCGACGCACTGCTCTGTGCGTGGACGGCCGCACTGTGGTACCGGCACGGACTGGCGCGCTGCCAAGTGCTCGGAGCGGACAGCTCCCTGCCTCCGGGACAGGCTCCCACCATCATCGCGCCTGCCCGTCTTGAGCAGCGGCGTGACGGTGAGACGAGGCGAAGCGAGGGAACTCAGCCGCTCAGCGGGCTGTCGCCGGTGGCGTCAGGGCGCTGATCGCTATTTTCCCCGTCACGTGTCGAGTGTGAACAGGCGACTGACCAACTCCGGGTAGGTGAGACCTGCTTCGGCGAGAATCTTCCTGAGAGCTTCCGGCGGGCCCTTCTGCAGCGGGGCTGGGGAACCGACGCGACCGGGTACCGCGGAAAGGTCGCCGCCGCTGAACCGTGATTCCGGCGTGGCAGGGATTCGTACCTGGGAGGTGCGCCAGACGCGTGCCGGGGGATTGAGCAGGACCAGGTAGGGGTCTGCCCACGCCATGAAGGCCCAGCGGTTTTTGCTGCGGGCTCGTACAAGCACGCCGTCGGCGTGGTGCCGCCCGAGTCGTTCGGCGGCCTTGGCCACAACCGGAAGCGGATTGCCGAAGGAGCCCGTGATCTCCCAGAGCCCGTCCTCGCGCACTACCGACCAGCCGGCTGCGGTGAGCCCCTCGATCGCCTCCGCGTAGGGGTCGTCTTCCTGCGCCAGAGCGATGAGTCTGTCCACCTCGCTCCAGGGCGCGACGCGGGCGAGCGCCCGTTCCGGCGGGATCATCAGGTCCTCCGCTTCGGCGGGCTCGGCGCGCGCGATCATCGCCTTGCTGCCGTGCCAGGCACGGGCGGCGAGTACGTCGTGTTCACAGCCGCCGGAGAGCGTGGCGTCCTGGACGAGCAGTGTCATCACCACGGCCGCCACAGCGTCCAGCCGTCGCCGGGTCTCGGGCGGAGCATCGTGGTCCGCCTCGCCCGCCAGATCTTCGGAACGGAGTGCTTCGAGGAGGCGGCTGAGTCCGCCGCGCCAGCTCTGGTCCTGCTCGTCCCAGACTCCGGCGGCCAGGAGCTGGACGTACAGGTTGGCCACGAGCAGCCGTACCGGAACCGGTGCTGCGGCTGAACCGTCAGGCCCCGTGAGCGCCGCGACCCAACGCTGGACCCAGGCGCGACAACGGGCACGCTGCTCCGGCGCGACGTACGGGACGAGCGGCTCGCTCGTGGTGGTCAGATCCACCTCCTCCGCCTCGTCCTCGTTCTTCATCGTCCTCCTCCCGCACGCCAAGGATGACGGCCGACACCATCCACCGCGACGATGGTGCCTGCGGCAGGTCCAGCGGCAAGGTGCCGAACGCCAGATCTGTCAACGGCGCCCCGATCATCAGGCGGCAGTCGGCGAGGTAGGCGTCCCAGCGGTCAACGCCGCTCGATGTCACCGAGCCCGTTGTCGTGTCTCCCGCCGGGCTCATCCGGAGAGCGGACGTTCCAGCGGTGAGCTCGCGCAGGCGCAGCAGATCGGTTTCGAAACGGCGTGCGGCACGCTCGTCGGCGAACAGGGTCTGCGCCGTGTAGTCGTATCTCAGTCGGGGACCGCTGTCGGCGCTGTGGCGCCGTGCGCAGTGCACGGGGCTGTAGACGAAGACGACGGCGGATTCGGCGGTGGTGCCGTCAGGACGGGCGCACGTGGCGCGAACCGCCGCACCAGGAACCTCGGGCAGCGGGAAGGAACAGGCCGACGCCCCCGCCGGAATGGTTCCGGTCTGCGCCCAGGAACCCGGTGAACCGTCCGGAGACGTGCTGATCCCCACGGGCACGGGCTGGGGGTGCGCCAGAGAGACATGCAGGCCTTCGCTGTCCGTCTTTGCGCCCAGCAGGACGAGCGTGTGACCGGTGGACAGGAAGGGCCGGACGGTGCGGCCCGTCAGGCTCGCGAGTTGGGTGATGCGCCCCTGTTCGGGAAGCAGCGGCGCGGTGTCGGCGGCGAGTACGGCGAGCTCGCAGTTGCCGCCGCCCCGGGTGCTGGTGCACAGCGCGGCGCGGGTGAGATTCGGGCTCCCGGTGAGAGCGTATCGGCGGCCGCCGACCTGCCACTCGACGAGTTTGCCGTGCCGCATCCGAGTCTCCTCGAGAAAACGGATCTGCGCGTCGAATCCGCCGAGTGCCCTCTTGATCGCTCCGGCGTCGTAGCTGGACCAGCGAGGCTGGAGCCCGAGGACGGTGCGGCGGGGTGTCAGACGGCCGACCAGCCCGCTGAGGGCATGACCGGCCTCGTCGACGAACGGGGCGTACGCGTGCAGTTCGTCGACAGGACCGAGCGGCAGTTGGTCCAGCAGACTCTCCTGGAGGTTGTGCAGAAGCCGGGCACCTGAAGCCGGTCCGGCCGGGGCGTTGACATGCCGTTCGGTCAGAAGAGCAGCCAGTTCCGCCAGATGAATCGCCGACCAAGGGGCCAGTCCCACGGCGGAGGGCAGTGCGTCCAACCAGTCAGCGAGGTCGGCCAGGAGCGCGTGGGAGTCGTCGTCCTCGGTCTCCACCACCGTCCACAGTTCGTCGTTGGCGCCCCAGCCGGACAGCGTCGGGTTCCCCGAACCCACTGCGAGCCGGCAGGCGTGTTCCCCGATCAGAAGGACGACCTTGGGGTGGAACGCACGCCGGCAGGAGGCCAGGCCGTGCAGATAACTGCGTCCGGCCATACGCACATCGACAGGGTCGTACAGCCCTTGGGCCGCATCACCGATCACCGCGGTGCGGGCACCCAGACCACGGGCGACGGGTATGGCGACCTTCTCCAGGAAGGGAAGATCCACTGTGAAACCCAGGAAGAGTGCTTCGTGCAGCGCGTGCTGATCGCTGCGTTCGCTCCACTCCCTCAGTAGCGTGACGGGGGATGCGAACCGGGTGTGCTGTGCCGCGCTCATGGGTTTGTCTCCAGGATTCGCCGTCCCTGCGCGGTGACGGTGTGGCAGTTGTCGCGGACGGCGAAAAGCCCCAGCTGCTCTGCCAGAGAGCCCAGTTGGGGGATGCGGGTGCCGATGTCGGAGTCTCCTTCGTCACCGGTCTTGAAATAACGCTCGTTGCGAAGGTGCAGACGGGAGAAGATCTTCAACCCGCCGGTCGCGGGGTCGGTGCGCAGCTTCGCGAGGGCGACTCTGCGGGACTGGGCGAGCATGTCGTCCACCAGCCGGGCGGCCAGGTCGCGGACCGGCCGGTCGGCGTAGTCGTTGATGAGGCCGTCGACCCACGTCGGGTCGAGGAACTCTGCCCAGCGCCGCTGTCGGCCCAGGAAGACGGCCCGTACGTCGTCTGGCAGATGACCCTCTCGGGAGCGCAGCGCACCCACCACCAGGAGCAGCACGTAGGTCATCGGGGCATCGGCGCCCTGCGTCAGGAGTTGCCGTTCGACAGGCAACAACTGACCTGCCGCGTTCTTGAGCGGAGGCAGGTCGTCCAGGACGCGCCGTACATTCGCATCCGGGGCCTGTTGCGCCAGCCAGTCGCGTAGTTCCTCGGCCGACCGGTCGGCCTCGCCATCCTTGGAGCCGACACCGGCCACCAGTGCCGCCCACAGCCGACGCCAGGCGCCGACGGAGTAATGGCGCAGCAGCACTCCCCGCCAACCGGCCGTCTGGGGAATCGCCGCCAGAACGGAATCCGTTGTCGCCTCGTCACCGAAGGCCACCGCGGAGCGCAGCGTCTCCTGATACCCGCCGCCCTCATGACCGTGAAGATCGATCGCCCGGCCGAGGATACGGAGGGTCGCGTGCCGAGTGCGGTCGGACGCCTCCCAGTCCCCCTGCACGTGGGTTCCTCCACCGCGAGTTGCGGTCAACACGTCCGTCAGCCATTCCCGCTCGGGCGGACACGGGACACCAAGAGCCGCCTGCCCCGCTGTCTCCAGGCCGGCGAAGGACACGACATCCCGCTCCGCGAGAGACAGCAGAGGGGCGAAGAGCTCCTTGACCGCGGGAGGGCACGGGTGCCGGCCAGGTCTGAGCACTCCGTCCCGGACGTCCACGGTGCCGAGCACCGTGGCAGGTCCGCCGTACTGGTCCCAAAAGCCCCAGCGGCGCGGAGAGTATGACTGGCTCAGCTGCTCCTCGTCGGCGGCTCGCGTGAGTTCCAGTTCCTCTGTGCAGAAACGCCGCACCCGATCGACCCCGTGGGCAAGCCACGCCGGATCTGCCTCTGTGTGGTGCTGGAGCGCCGCCAGCAGGACCTCGCTGCGGCGGACCGCCCGGCGGCACGCGCTGATGTCCCACGCGTTCCGTTCCGCGTGCGCCGCGATCGCCGCATACAGCGAGTGGTAACGGATGTAGCGGGTCACCGTGGACACTCCAGGAACCAACCGGTCCACCGCCCGCATCACCGGGCCTTCCACCGCCAAGGGGTAGCGCCCGGACCGCACGCCCAATCCCTCGAGTGCCCATGCCGGCCCACGGACATCCGCTGTCACTTGCCACCCTTTGTCGGCTGCCGGAGCGCTGCATCGGCAGAAAATATCTGACCCTGCTTCAGGATAAGTGTTGATTTCGGACGAGAGGCCAGTACGGTCGACTGGACTCTGGAAAGTTGCCAGGACGCGCCCGATCCACCCTCAAGGCCGCCCTGCTTTCGGTAACTCCCCGGTTGAGTGGGGTGCTGGGCAGGCACCGAGGTACCAACCCATGGGGAACGATGACGGACAGCACATCAATGGACTCCGCCATGCCCTCCGTAGCAGGGCGGCTGCAAGTTCCCAAGCTCGACGCCAAGAAACTGCGTCGCGAACAGCCCGACACCGAGGCTGCCCTCAGGCGCCGGTAACCGAGGTCAGAAGGCTCGCAACCTCTCGATGTGATGTCTCTGATGTGCTTCGTCCTGTTCGATGTGCACACTGACAAGTAATCTTTGGCCGTCCAGCTTGTAGTAGATGCGGCCAAATCGCTCGCTTCCCGTGAGGCCCGTCGCCAATTGCGTCACCTCAAACCAGCCACGCATTCCTGAAAGTTCCTTCCCGATAGGGCGCCCAGAGTCGATCTCAGCAAGTGCTTTCATCGTGGAAGCTGGCGAATCGAGGTTGGCGATCACATCGACTGCATCGAGAACGAACTTGAGGCGGTTGAACACCTGAGGCAGGAACTCAATGACACCCCCTCGCCGGGGCCGTTGCGCGATCGCGGCACGAAGTCGCTCAGTCTCCAGCGCCTGAAGTTCCGCCACTCTCCCAAGGAGAGCGTCTACCTGCGCCGCCAGGTCGTCAGCGCGCGCTCCGAATTCTGCGGCTTCCGAGTCGGCCGCTCGCACACGCTCCAGCAGGAGGGAGTTCTCGGCAAGAGCGAGTTCTCGCAGTTCCTCGGCGTCCGCGAGGCTTTTCATCAGTCCCGCCGTGTCAGCCATACCTCCCAGGCCCTCTCGGAGCACAGCGAGTTGCTCTTGCTGATCTGAATGATGGCGTTCTGCGAGGGCAACCGATTCTCGGTATCGATGCTCGCTCGCTTCGGCATTGGCGAGATCATGACGGAGCTGCGCGAGCTCACGTTCATCCGCCTCGCCCTTGCGTGTCGCGACATAGAGCTGGTTGAGCAGTTCCTCGATCCGCGCCTCGGCATCAGCGAGTCGAGCGGTAGTAGGGTCCGCGACTGGCACCGCCGACGTGAGAGACGACGGCGGTGTGATGACAGCCCCGACGAGCGCAAGTGCTTCGGCCTGACTGCCCTTGAACCGAAGGCGCGCGAACCAGTCGTAGAAATTGCCGTCATCTGCTGGACGATGGCTGACGTCCCAGCGCTGGACGTTGAGATCTGCGTGCTCAAGCGCTGACACCAAGCTGCTGGCAATGCGCTCGGACGCGTTGAAGACGACGTAATGCCCGTACCGGTTGGTTTCGAGGTGCCACTCGACGTCGAAACCGCCGGTCGCCTCGAGCGATTCACCGGCAATGGGAGCGTACGGAACCTCTGCTCCGGCGAACAGAAAACGATCGCAGTCCGCGAGTTCCCAGCTCGATCCGCCCAGGTCGACGACATCGCCCTGCCGGAGTGGGTAGACGGAGCCCGCATACGCGACGCCCGCATATCCATCGGGAGTCAGACGAATCGGACGGCGGACTCCAGACTCGACTTCCTTTCCATGGTCAAGCACTCGCACGAGTGCCTTGGCGCTCGCCATGTCACGCCGATCCGCATCGACACTCCGGGTGCCCCCACTGGCGCTTGCAGACGGAGCACAGCTGGTAGTACAGATGTTCCCGCACCTGAGTTTCTGTCGCTCCGTCACGCACGTGCCGGGCGAAGGCTCCTGAATTATGCAGATACAGTACGTCGCCGGGAACGGTCGTCTGGTCCTTGTCCCCCGTCACATTTGCACGGACGACCAGTCCCGCCTGTGGCACGGCTATGGACTCCTCAGGCGCTTTTGGGCCCGCGGTAGCGCCTCCGGGCATAGCGGAAGCCGGGAGGCCAAGACCGAACTCGAGGTCGTAGTACGACACCTTGACTCGATCGTGCTTCTGGCTTGATGACGCCTCGACCGACAACACCAAGTCATCGTCGAGAATGACCTCCAGCTCTAGGCGCTCGTGCAGTGGCGGCGCGGTCTCGTCGACGCCGAGTGTGATCATTCCCAGCGACGTTCGCCGCTCACTCGCCTGCGGATGTGATGACAACGCGGTCGGAGTAGCGATCGGAAATTTCGCCTTCCCATCCGTCGGATCCGCGCAGTACAGGTGCAGGGTTTCATGCTTGCCCTCTCCGCCGAGAGGCATTTCAGTGCCCGCAGCGAGGAGCGGCATCAACGACCCACGGGCGAGCTCGAGTTCGATGGGCTTTGCCAGTCGGAGCCTCTGCCTGTCATGCGCAATCCACGCGGCTCCTTGTGAGATCAACGTGGCACTGTTCGTCGGCACCTCAACTCGATCCGGGCCAAACAACTCGTGCAGCCGGCTCCGAATCGCGGGCATGGCCGCCATGCCACCGACCACTACGACCAGCGAGACCTGCCCGGGCGCCATCGACAAGCTGCCGAGCAGCGACTCGATCTCATCAATACCTGCCGTCACGAGCGGCCGCGTGATCTCCTCCAGCTCCTGACGAGTGAGCCGGTACTGCAACGTGGCACCTGACTGGAAGTAACTTGGCCGGTAGAACGTCACGTCAACACGGTCAGCCGAGAGCTCGATCTTGTTGCGCTCCGCGTCCTGGAGGAGCCGGAGCTCAGCCTCAGGGATCGCAAGGTCGTCGTCAGTGGCACTTCCGCGAGCCCGAGCGCGCTTCACGACCTCGTCGCGAATTACCTTGTCGAACTCGTCGCCGCCGACCTGAGCCGAGCCACCGTTACGAAGTTGTCGAACCTGGTCTTCGTCGACTCGGCAGAGAGTCAGATCCAGCGTTCCGCCGCCCCAGTCGACAACCAGGACGTTTCGTCGTGCAAGCCGCCGCGCCATCTCTTCTGGGTCGGTTGCTCCCCGGATGAATCCATACAGGGCGGCGAGCGGCTCGTGGACGAACTGGGCTACACGCATTCCGGCCCCGGCGAACGCCTCTCGCAGCGCCGCGCGGCGGTGCCCATCCATGGTCACGGGGATCGTGACCACAGCGTTGTCGAGGTCACCGAGCACGTTCCGCTGCGGACTGCGCAGGGACTCCGATCGGACGTGCTGGACGACGTCCGCAACGATGTCCACCGGGCTCCGGTCGACGCCTCCGACGGCGATTGCCTCCTCGCCGAGGAGGAACTTCGGCGATTTCACCGTGTTGCCGTGAACCCCGATCCCCGCGGCACCCAACGCGTCCTTGGCGTCTCGGCCGACGACTACCTGTTCGCCTTCGTACCGGACGATTGAGGGATGCGGCCGGCCGGTCTCGACGTCCATCACGTCGATCACGCGGTCACCAACTACCACCGAAACCAGGCTGTTGGTCGTTCCGAAGTCAAACCCGACGATCACGCGAAGCCTCCGGACGCGTCCTTCAGCTGCTCGACCTCACGCGTGAGGGCAAGCAGGGAACGGTCGAGAAACTCCTCCGCGACGTTGGGCGCACCGTTCCGGAGTGCGTGCAGACCATCGGTAAGCAGATCGATCTCACCCCCGAGACGCCGGATGATGCGCGTTCGCAGCGTTTCGTAGTCGTCCGCCATATGGCTCTTGTCGACCACTCTGTTGTCGCGCTCAGCCGCGAGCTCCTTCTGTAGTCGCACCACGTCGGCAGAAAACGCGTCGGCGCGAGTCATCGCAGATCGCTCACGCTCCTCGACGGACGAAAGCTCATCGAGGAGCCGAGTCTCGCGATTCCCAGCAGCGTCGGCCTCACGCTCGAGTTGTGTGACCTGCCGTTCCAAGCGGGCGATCCGGGCCAGGTAGTTCGCGCCGACGATCCCGAGCACGTCGAGATCGCTGCTTGCCCCGATCTCGCTGGCGGCTCGCTCCAGCCCTGCTGCCTTTGGGGCCTCGTACCTCCAGACAGAGTCGTACGACGCATCGATGAACTGATCCAAGGTCCACTCACGTTGGAGCGTGCGAAGGAGTCCATAGCATGCGATCGCATTCTTGACCAGGCGCTGGCGGTCTGCGGCCTTGAACTGTTTCGGGGTAAGTCCAAGCTCGTCGGCACTGACTCGCCATGCCTCATTACGCAGGTGTCCGGTCGGGAGCTGCGGATCCTTGCGGGGATCCATCAGTTGGTCCACCCAGACCCGGAATACCGGGCTGTGGCCCAGTGCGACCACCGCGAGTTCAACGAGCCGGTTCAACGCCCGCGCGAGGTCACCATCCTCGGCGCGCTTGAGCGGCACCCCCTGGCGCGCCGCATACTGAAGCAGTTTGAACGGGGTCGACAACGTTGGGTCTGTCGGCGCGCGAGAGCCGACCAGCACGCTCTGCGACACGATGCCCTCGTCGGTAATCGCCAGCTTCTTGAGGTCCTCCTTCGAGAACTCAAGCAGCCGAGCGCTCGACTCGTAGGCAAACGTCAGCAACTCTTCGATCGAGGTAATGATCGGCTTTGGTTTCGTCTTGGACTTGGTCCGATGTGGCCCCTCTGTCGCGACGGATGCCGTCGGCGCATTGTCAGTAGGCGCGGCCGAGGCGGTGCCATCGCCGGTAACGGTAGTCGGCGCGGGGTCGCTCGGCCCCGATTCCGCGCCGGGCTCTGGGATGGTCTCGTTGCTCAACGTCCTACCTCTTGTAATCGGGTCCGAAATCCTGCGTACCAGGCGCCGGTCTCCTTAGAGTGCCTGAGGGCCTCGCCGTGTCGTGATGCACCATCGATGTCTCCCGCAGCGAGCAACACCTCAGCCGCGATAAGTCGGACCTTGAATTGATCCTGGGGCCGGAGCTCGCCCAGCGAGGGCAGCAGCTGGGTAACCATGGATGACTGCGTCCCGTCCAAAGCCGTTGCACCGACGTCCAGGAGGTCCTCGCTAGCGGAGTCGCTCAAGGCCTGATCGAAGCTTCCGTGCGACCGGTCGGCCAGGCTTGTCGTGACGAATGCGCCGCATGTGAGGAGGGATCGGAACCGCGCGGCGACATCGGAGACGCGGTGGCTGTTGGTCTTGCGCACCGCAAGTTCGAACTGATTGTAGTGCAACGCGACCAAACCGCAGATCGCCTCCGCTGCGGGCCGGTCGAAGGTCGACAGTAGAGCGACAGCGCTGTTGTACCGCTGCTCGTAGAGCGGCGCGCCCGACGCATCTACCCGGCCGGCGTCCTCGACCACCTCACGCGCAAGCACGCCGTACAGGTATGTCGCCAGACCTTCGCGGTAGCGGCGGGCCGTCACCCCGCGGCCGGCACGCATGATGAAGGTGTCGATTGCGTTGCGACTCAACTCGCGACTGGAGATCAGCTTCTCCAAGGCCTGGTCAACGAGGCAGAGGTCATCTTCCTCTGCAAGGCAGAAATCGAACTCAAAGGTCCGCTTCAGTGGGCCGTTGGAAACAGCCACTGTATGGACGCCAACCTCCACCGATGCGAGGAAACTGGCGGCCTCCGACGGTGAGGTTTCGCGGCCGTTGACGGCGATGGATTCGACATCCGATGTCACCCAATCGGCGGAGTTACTCGAACTTGTGACCATCAAGCGCGTACGCCCGCACTCTCGTCCCCTGAACAGGAGAGTCGGCCGCTTGGTCGCATGACCGTCGAAGCGGTGCGCTCGGCGGGCGCGCTCGGACGAGAAGACGAGTCCAGCACACTCAGCACAGGGAAACCGAGGGGGCTTTGGCGGGGCTGACGGTCCGGCCGATTCGAATCCGGTCAGCTCATGAAACTCCATGTAGCCGGTGTGCCAGAACCCCACGTACCCCCCTGTCGCTTGCTGCCCCGCGTCCCCCTACACCTTCGGAAGGCTAGTCGGAGCGCACGGACTTTGTGAGGTCGCGGGTTGAGTGAGATCGACCTGTGATGGGCTGTCATGTCGCGTTCGTGTGGGCGCAGATGCCGGTGCGAGGACCGCTTCGGTGATCATGCCTGAAGCTGTCATGTCATTTGAGACATTTGCCCTGTGGAGTCTGTTTTCTGGGATTCTCCCTCAGTCCGGGGTTCGCTGATGCTATGGGCAGTTGCCGGGGTCGCGGGCCGCGGCCGAAGTGTTCGGGATGCGCCGCGTACGCCTGGGCGAGGGTGAGCGCTCGCTGCTGGGTGCGGGCGGGGTCGGCCCTGCCGTAGTGCACGCTGGCCGGGGTGCAGGCCGATCGCCGAATACCTGTGCTCGTGGTTGCAGTAGGGCGCCGTCAGGAGTGGGAGTGCTCGGATAGCTTCCGGGCTACGACCCCCACGGCCGTGCTTACGGCATGGCTGACGCTCTCACGGCGCGCATCAGGGGAGACGTATGAGAGTGCCTCAGCCAGCGAATCGAGCGCAGAGGCGAACTGGTTCTCCTGCTGGCGCAGATGCGCGTCGAGAGAGGGGACCGCAGCACCCGTGGTGTCGCGGCTGGCCTGCAGCGCGTACAGCACGGTGAGGGAGAAGGCCCAGCAGGCGTGAAGGAGGCCGGAGCCCAGGGACCGGTGCCGACAGGGGCGTTGGCGAGGTTGCTGGTCAGCCAGGCGAGGGAGCCGGAGGCGATGCCGGTGCCGAGCACACCAGTGAGGCCGAGCAGTTGTGGAGGAGCGCGTCCGAGCCGGTAGTGGTCGAGGGGCGGTGTGGGCATGGCGGGTCCAAGGAGGAAGGGCGGACAAGGCGAGGCGGGGCGCGGGGGGGGCTTCGGCTGGTCATTGAGACAGCAATCATTGGGGCAGGGTACGGCGGTTTCGGGATCAAACCGAAGCCATCTGGTGCGTGGAGACCTGGGTGGTGGGTCGCTAGTGGTGGGTGGTTCGGATGTCGCGTCGGCGGAGGGCGCCGTCCGCTGGATGGCGGCGTGCGGTGGCGCGGGCGGCTCGCTGCCAGCCCACTTCCGGGCGCTGGTGGGGGCGCGGGCGACGGCCTCCTTGCACTCCGACCTCCAGAATGCGGGCCAGGGAGCGCGGGGCACCGAAGGGTGGAGTGGGCGGCAGCACACCGCCCGCTAGGGCGGCGGCCTGATCGCGCGCCCCACCCTGCTGCGGCGCCTCCACGAGCTGGGCCACGGGGATCGGGGCGTCGAGGACCATGTGGGCGGCAGCCCGCTCGACCAGCGTCATGTCCGGTGCCGCGTTCACTGCCCCCTACTGACAGGTCCCTGCGACGTAGGCGTCGAAGAGACCTCCTCGGAGAAGAGGCTTGCTCCCTCTCGCAGTCCATGGATGAATCCCGCGACCGCTGCTCGCTCGCGAGCAGGCATCGCCTCGACCGAAGACAGGATCCATGCGACGTCGGGCGACATGGCCTCAGTGTCGGTCCTCGCCGTCGGCTCGGGCGGAACGGGTCGAGCCACCGGTTCCGGGCATGTGAACGTGGCCATCAACTCGAAAGGCTTGTTCGACTCGTCATCGTCTGGAACCTTTGCCCGCAGTTCGATGATGACCACTGCGAGGCGCACGTCGCCAGGGTCGCGGAGGCCGATCTCGTGTTTGGAGCCGACCTTCCAAGAGTCGCCCAGCAGGCGCATCAGGATCGTGCAGATCGCCTCGGCGAGAGCGAAGAGCTCCAGTGAGGGCTCGTAGAAGTCCGCGTTAGGGGTCCAGGCGCTACTGGCGTCGCGACGGGCTTGGTGATAGTCGATCTCTGCCTGAGGACTCGCCTCGATTTCGCGCCACCATTGGGGGACTGGCAGGTCTTCGGCCCAGATGTCGATCCCGATCATCCCTTGCATCGCCCACCAGAGCTGAAGCAGAGCATCCTCGTCGAGCTCCAGGGCGGCGGCGTAGCCACGGACCATCGCCTCGGTTTTGGGCGGACGGCTGCCGCTTTCGGCCATCGAGACAGCGGCTACAGAGAGCTTGGGATCGAAGAAGTTGGCGACATCGGCTTGGGTCTTCGACCAGCGTTTGCGCGCTGCCTGCAACACGCGACCGAAGGCCACCGCTGAACTGGATCCTGCTTTCACTTCACCGACTCCTCGTGGACCGTGTAGTCTGAGTTTCACAACACCGGGAACTCGTGAAATCTACCATGGTGTGTCTTCTCGATCTGCGAGTCCGACGCAGTCACACCCCCAGAGAGAGGAAGTTGCGCGTGAATTGTCAGGTCACCATCGCCCCCGTCGGAGGCGCTCGAGCCGTCGCCGACAATGCCGAGCAGATGGCCCTTGAATTCCATCGGACGGTGGCCGCGGTCGAGAGGATCGTCTATGACCTCAAGGGCTTCTACGAGGTCGTCTCTCCACTCGTCAAGCGACTCAGGTAAAAGCTGGCCAGCCCTCCTGCCGCAGCCCAGGAGCTGGTCGCGATGGAGGAGTGACGTTCCCCCGCTGAGCTGGACAGTCCGATCCTGGGCAGTTGGGTCCCGGAGGAAGCGGTTTCTCCGGCTCGTGCTACCCGCGCGAGAGGCAGGCTGAGTGGCGGTAGGGCAGTTGCTCGACGGCCACTTCAGGGACATAAGTGCCTCCCAAAAATAATTGCGTACGCATACACTCGGGGAGCGATCTTGCGGCCCGCGGGAACCTCACCTCCCATTAGCCCTGTTACGGCTGGTCAAGGGATCTCGTGAACGACCCACCCATGGTTTTCCTGACAAGGCCGCCTTCGGGCGGCCTTTTTCAGCCCCCTGCTGACAACGATGTCGCGTACGTGTGGTGTGCGGTATCAGGCAATTCGCTGACAGCCGCCGCTCGGGTGTGGGGACAATGGCTCCATGAGCGGGGACGAACCCACAGCGTCAGAGAACCTGATCATGAACGTCCAACTAGGCGGCCACCCCGTCGAATTGGCCGCCGAGGCGGACCGCAGAGACGCCGCGCAGCGGTACGGGCACTACATCGTCCGCGGCCCGCTCTTCGCCCTGGCGGCGTGCGCACCGGGCGACGTCGGATGGCGGTTGCTGACCCCCATGACGGACGGCTTCCCCCAGGCGTCGCGCGACGCCCTCAACTCCCGCCTCTGGTTCCGGGCCAAGGAGGACACCGACGACCCGGCGCTGCGCCGGGAGCTGCTGTCGGCGGTCGACCGCCTGGAGTCGGAACCCCTCGACGAGCTGACCGTGGCCGGGACCCGCTACCGGGTCGTCCGCGGCGACGAGTTCTTCTACACCCACGACGGCAAGGTCGAGCCGCCGCGCCCCACCGACCCCGATCCCGCGGTCCTGGACTGGGACGACCGCGCCGCGGACCCCGAGCTGGACGGCGACGTCGTCATCGACCACGCCGCCGCGACCGGGGTGATGGCGAGCGCCGAACGCCTCGCGCTGCGCGACCTGCACTACCGCAGCCTCCGCTACCCCGCCGACGTACGGGCCGACTCGCGGTCCGCGCTGCGGACGCATCCGGGAGTCGTCCTGCTCCCGGCGGCGTTCCGGGTGGTCGAGCGGACGGACGTCGGCTGGGAACCGGCCATCAACATCCTGGCCACCCCGCACGCCGCCCGCCGGGCCCTGGCCGACGCGCTGACCACCATGTGGCCCCGGATGTACGAGCTGGACGCGGCCGAGGAGGCCGACTACGCCCGCGCCGCCGAGGAGTTCCGCGCCGCCGGCCGGGCGAACGAACTCGAGGTCGGCGGCCGGCAGTTCTCCGTGGCCCGCGTCGCGCGGCTGATCCGGGTCGGCGCCGACGGCCCCGAGCCGCCCCGCCCCTCCGACGTCGACCCGTACGGCCCGTCGAAGATCCACCCCACGATGGACGAGCACGGGAACATCACCTACGACGAGTGACCACCGGCCCGGTGCGGCGACGTGCCCACCGGGCCGCCGGGGATTCGTGTGACGGATGCGACGACCGCATTCCGTCTGTCTTGATCATGCTTCTCGCGTGTCACGGGGGCGTCCCGGTGGGATTCCCCGCGCAACCGCCGCCCCTGCCGGGTGCCTCCATCAGCGCAGAAGGTCCGCGACGGGCGGGCCGGCACCCGACTTACGGAGTAGCAATGCGCAGCAGCAAGAGGCTCTCGGTTCTCGCCCTCGTCGTCGTGGCCGCCGGAATGTCGCTCACGGCCTGTGGCCCCGACGACTCCAGCGCCTCCGGCACGACGGCGTCGCCCAGTGCCCCCGGCGCCACGTCGTCGCCCAGTGCCGCGCCCGGCCAGGACAGCTCCTCAGGTGGTTCCGGTGACGGCTCCAGCAGCGGTTCCGACAGCGGCTCCAGCGGCGGTTCCGGCGGTACGACCGGAGGCTCCGGCTCGTCGAACGGCGGCTCCTCGAACGCCGGGTCGGCGGCCGGCGCCATGTGCACGACCTCGAACCTGGCCATCTCGGCCGAGCACGGCATCTCGGGCGAGGGCATGGAGCTGATCCACTTCAAGAACACCGGCTCCGGCTCCTGCACGATGCACGGCTTCGCGGGCATCGACCTGAAGAGCGGCACGGACACCGTGAACGTCGCCCGCCGCCCCGGCAGCGAGGTGCCCACCGTCACGCTGGCTCCCGGCGAGCGCACCGAAGCCGTCCTGTACTACCCGTTCAACAACAGCGGCGGCAGCGGCTACACCTTCACCACGATGACCGTCACGCCGCCCAACGAGACCCACTCCACGAGCGTCGGCGCGACCATCAACATCCCGCTCGACAACCCCGACGAGAACGTCCAGACCACTCAGATCCACATGAACGCGGTCGGCGCGGGCAAGTGACCGCATGCTGTCTCCGGTTCAGCCCAGCGACGCGCTCGCCGCGCGCAGCTCATCGAGGGCCGTGACGAGATGCCCGCCCAGGTCGTCCCCGGCGTCGCGGTCGCCCTCGGACCAGACCGCGTAACCCCGCTTGAAGGCGAGGAGGCCGAGTTCGCCCGCGAGGGCGGCGGTCGGACCGGGAATCCCGCGCGCCGCCAGGGCGCTGGTCATCGCGTTGGCGAGGCTGACGCTCTTGAGCGCATCCCGTTCCTGGAGCTCGGCGCTGGCGGCCACGGCCGCCTTGAGGCGGGGGGCGAAGTCGCGGTTCATGGGGCCCATCGCGGTCGAGGCGCGCGCGAGACCGGCGGCGACCGCCTCCAGCGGGCTGGCGTCCGCGGGCGCCTCGGCGATTCCCTCGGCCAGCAGCCGGCTCAGCGTCTCCTGCCCCGCGACCAGCAGCTCGCGCTTGTCGGGGAAGTGCCGGAAGAAGGTGCTCTTGGTGACCCCGGCACGCTCGGCGATCTGCGTGACGGTCGTGGCGTCGTACCCCTGCTCGGTGAACAGGTCGACGGCGGCCACGACGAGGCGTTCGCGCGCCCCTGGTTCCCACCGGCTCATGAGGTCATCCTATCTGACGGGACTCTTGTCCCATCAGTCTGTTACGGTGATGGGACAAGAGTCCCGTCACTTGTGGGAGTGTTTCCATGCGCGTCTTCGTCACCGGCGGCACCGGTCTGATCGGCTCCGCCGTCGTCGCCGAACTGCTCGGCAACGGCCACACCGTCCTCGCACTCACCCGTTCCGACGCGTCCGCGCGAGCCGCGGAGGCGGCCGGGGCCGAGGCGATCAGGGGAGACCTCGCCGACCTGGACGCCCTGCGCACCGGCGCCGGGCGCGCCGACGGGGTGGTCCACCTGGCGTTCGCCAACGACTTCAGCAGCGCCGAAGCGGTCGCGAACGCGGTCGCCGAGGAGACCGCCGCCCTCGCGGCCCTCGGCGAGGCGCTGGTCGGCAGCGACCGCCCCTTCGTCACCGCCTCCGGCACGCCCTACGTGCCGGGCCGCGCCTCCGTCGAGAGCGACCCGGTCCCGACCGAGGGACCCGTCGGCGGTCGCGGTCGCGCGGTCACGGCGGTCCTGGACCTGGCCTCGCGCGGGGTCAGGAGTTCGGCCGTGCGCCTGCCGCGTACGGTCCACAACGAGGGCGCGGGCGGCTTCGCCGGTCTGCTGACCCACATCGCGCGCCAGAGCGGCGTCTCCGGCTACCCGGGCGACGGCACCCAGCGCTGGCCCGCCGTGCACGCGCTCGACGCGGCGGTGCTCTTCCGGCTCGCGCTGGAAGGCGCGGAGGCCGGGACCGCCTGGCACGCCGTGGCCGACGAGGGCGACCAGGTCCGGGACATCGCCGCGGTCATCGGCCGCCGGCTGAACCTGCCGGTCGAGTCCGTGCCCGCCGAGACGTACGGCACTCTCGGCCCGATCTTCGCGGCCGACCAGCCCTCGTCCAGCGCCCACACCCGCAAGGTGCTCGGCTGGGAGCCGAAGCACCCCGGTCTCCTGGAGGACCTGGAGAACATCCAGCCCTGAGCGGGCGGCGCCCCGGTCGGCTTCCCGGTCCGAGGTACGCCAAGGCACTCAGCGACCTCGGCAGCCTCAGGGTTTCCGGGCTCAGGGTTTGCGGGTCTCGTCCCGGTTGGTGCCCGTCCCTACGCCTCGGCCGCTCCGAGCAGTCCCCGGACCTCCTCCGCGGTGGTCTCCTGGAGCTCGTCCGTGACGAGGAGCCAGCGCGTCACGCCGATCGACTCCAGGAACGGCAGATCGTGGCTGGCGATGAGCAGGGCGCCCTCGAAGGAGTCCAGGGCGCCGGTGAGTTGACGCAGGCTGGCCAGGTCGAGGTTGTTGGTGGGCTCGTCCAGCATGAGGAGTTGGGGCGCGGGAGCGGCGAGCATCGTCGCGGCGAGCGCGGCGCGGAAGCGTTCGCCGCCGGAGAGGGTGCCCGCGCGCTGCTCGGCCCGCGCGCCCTTGAAGAGGAACCGCGCGAGCTGGGAACGGATGTGGTTGTCGGTGACGCCGGGCGCCCGCCGGGCCACATTCGCCGCGACGCTCAACTCCTCGTCCAGCACGTCGAGTCGCTGCGGCAGGAACCGCAGCGGTACGTGACCGACCGCCTCGCCGGACAGCGGCGCCAGCTCACCGGCGAGGGTGCGCAGCAGCGTGGTCTTCCCCGCCCCGTTGCGTCCGACCAGCGCGACGCGCTCGGGGCCGCGTAGCTCGAAGGTGCCGTCGAGCAGCCGGCCGTACCGGGGGCGCAGCGCGCGCAGGCTCAGGACCGTACGGCCGGCGGGCACGGCGGTGTGGGGGAGGTCGACCCGGATCTCGGCGTCGTCACGGACCGCGTCCGCGGCCTCCTCGCGCCGCTCGCGCGCCTCGTCGAGCCGGTCCTCGTGCACGCCGCGGAGCCTGCCCGCCGACTCCTGCGCCGACCGCTTCTTCTCGCCCGCGACGATCCGCGGCGCCCGCCGCTGCGCGTCCAGCTTCTTGTCCTGCTTCTGGCGCCGGGCCACCTTGATCTGCGCCTCCTCCAACTCCCGCTTCTGCCGCCGCACATCGGCCTCCGCGGCCCGCAACGTCCGTCCGGCCGCCTCCTGTTGCGCGGCCAGCGCCTCCTGGTACGCCGACCAGCCGCCGCCGTACCAGTTCACGGAACCCGTCCGCAGTTCGGCGATCCGGTCCACGCGCTCCAGCAGTTCACGGTCGTGGCTGACCACGACCAGCACGCCGGAGCGCCAGGAGTCGACGGCCTCGTAGAGCCGCCGCCTGGCCACCAGGTCCAGATTGTTGGTGGGTTCGTCGAGCAGCAGCACATCGGGGCGCTCCAGCAGGAGCGCGGCCAGCCGCAGCAGTACGGTCTCGCCGCCGGACATCTCGCCGACGGCCCGGTCGAGGCCGATGCCGCCGAGACCGAGCGTGCCGAGCGTCGCCAGCGCCCGCTCCTCGACATCCCAGTCGTCGCCGACCGTCTCGAAGTGCGCCTCGTCCACGTCACCGGCCTCGATGGCGCGCAGGGCGGCCCGCCGCTCGGCGATGCCGAGCGCCTGGTCGACGCGGCGGCCGGTGTCGAGTGTGATGTTCTGCGGCAGGCAGGCGAGGGTGCCGCCGACGCTCACCGAGCCCCGCGCGGGCCGCAGTTCGCCGGAGAGCAGCCGCAGCAGCGTGGACTTGCCGGTGCCGTTGGCGCCGACGAGCCCGGTCCGGCCGCGGCCGATGGTCAGGGACAGGCCGTCGAACACGGGCGTGCCGTCCGGCCACTGGAAGGACAGCCCCGAGCAGGTCAGGGACGCGCCGGGCGGGGTGGCGGTGGGATGGGCCATGGTGGGTCTCGCAGTCGAAAGCGCTGTGGATGGGGGGCTTCGTATGCGAGCACCACGCGGCGACCTGGCCGGACAGCGGGAGGGTGCGGGCCTCCGTGAGGTGACGGACGGCCCGGGGCACCGAGGTCGCATCTGCGCGGACGTCACGGCGCGGCGGGAACGCCGACTGCCACGTGACGCGTATACGGCGAAGCGAAGGCCGTACCGCGCGATGATCGCGGACCTCAGATGCGCAACGTCCACCTCTATCGGAGACAACAGGACCTGATCACGGTACCGCAGAGGTCCGGCACGACGAACCCGATTTACGGCCCCCGGCCCCCGGCCCCCCCGCGTCTCCCGGCCCCCGCGCCTCCCGGCCCCCGGCGGGCTCGGCCTCCCGGCGACGCTCGCCCCCCCTCGGCCCCCGGCTTCCTCGGGCGCCCTCTACGGCGCCTCGCCGCGCGCCCCCGTCATTTGGTGAGGGACAGCCTCATCTGCTCCTCCTCCACGATCCGCCGCGCGAGCGACTGCTCCGAGATGTCGACCGCGTCGGGAGTCGACTCCGCGAGGTCGCTGCGGCGCGCGTAGGCGTCGAAGAGCACCTGCTTGGTGCCGAGGATGTCGAGCATGCGCTGGTCGACGCTGTCGGCGATCAGCAGCCGGTGCACGCGCACGTGGCGGATCTGGCCCATGCGGTGGGCGCGCCCGATGGCCTGGGCCTCCAGGGTCGGCTTGACCTGCGGCTCGCAGAGGATCACCACCGAGGCGGCCTGCATGTTCAGCCCGGTGCCGCCCGCCTGGATCTGGCTGAGCAGCACCGCGTGGCCGGGCACCGCCGCGAAGGCGTCGACCATTTCCTGGCGCTCGGTGGCGGCGACCGCGCCGGTCAGCGGGCCGAAGGCGGCCGGGCCGAGCGCGTCGTGCACGGTGGTCAGCACATCGCGGAAGAAGGAGAAGACGACGACCTTCAGCTCGTTCTCCTCGGCCTCCTTCACCAGTTCGCGCAGCCGCTGGAGCTTCGCCGAACGATGGGGCGCCGCGTAGGCGGCGCGCCGCATCGCCATGAAGTTCCCCTCCGCGACCGCCGTCCGGTAGGCGGCCAGATCCGTACGGCTGAACTCCTCCCACTCGTCGGACTGCGCCAGCTCCGGCAGTTCGGTGAGCACGTCCTGCTGATTGCGGCGCAGATAGGCCGGGGCGACGGCCCTGCGGAACGCCTGCGAGCCCGCGACCGCGTCGCTGTGCCGGATGTGGGGGAGCAGATCGGGCTGGAGGTGGTGCACCAGACTGCGGAATTCCTCGACGCGGTTCTCCATCGGGGTGCCGGTCAGGAACAGCACGCGGTCGGTCCTGGCCGTCCACAGCGCGACGGTCCGCGACCTGCGGGTGTCCGGGTTCTTCACGTAGTGCGCCTCGTCCACGACGAGCATCCCCAGCGGCACCCCCTCGGGCACGTCCAGCGAACTCAGCGCGTCGTACGTGGTGACGGCCACGCCGCCGTCCCGCACCCAGTCCGCCAACGCCGCTTTCCGGTACGGGCCGTGCAGCCGGTACGCGTCCAGGGCGCTGCGCGACTCGATCTCCCGCGACCAGTTGACCAGCACGCTCGCCGGGCAGACGACGAGGAAGTGCGTACGGCCCTCCGCCCGCAGGTGGGCCAGGGCCGCGATGGCCTGGATGGTCTTGCCCAGGCCCATCTCGTCGCCGATGATCACCCGCCGCTGGGCCAGAGCGAAGCGCGCGCCGAACGCCTGGTAGCCGCGCAGCGACACCCGGCGGTGCGTGTCGTCAAGACGCTGTCCGCGCACCCGCTCGGAGACCGACGACGGCAGGAAGCCTTCCGCCGCGTCGATGTCCGGGGCGAGTTCGGCGATCTCCGCGAGCAGGACGGTGTACTCCGACGGCCTGACCTCGAAGTCCAGCCACGCCTCGGCGGCGGGCGCCGCCGGGCGCAGCAGGTCGGTGCTCGCCTGGGTCAGCAGCAGCCCGGTGCCGTCGGCGGCGTGCTCCGCCAGCAGCTCCTCGATCCGCCGCACGGCGTCCTGCGCGCGCAGCCGCCCGAGCCTGCCCGCCAGCAGCATCCGCAGCCGGGCGCCCGCCGGGCGGGCGGCGGCCAGCAGCGGTGTCAGCTCGGCGTCCACGCGCGCGGCGGTCTCCACGGCCCGCGGAATCTCGGGACCCGCGTTGACCAGCCGGTTGAGCGCCATCACCAGGGCGGTGGTGTCCGGGTCGTCCCGGTCGGCCGGATCGATACGGACGGCGACGTGCTCCTCGGCCGCCGACGCGATCTGGCGCGCCGCCGCTATGGCCTGGTCCGCGCTCTGCGCGCCCACGCCGGGGACCTGCCGCAGCTCGTACGACCGGGCGCCGTAGACCTTGCCGACCGTGTCGTACCCGGCCTGTTCCATGGCGCCGAGGCGCAGCCTGCCCTCGGTGACGTCCTTGAGCCGGGCGACCGGGATGCCGTCCAGCTCGCGGCGGACCCGTGCCTCCCGCAGCGGGACCAGCGCGGCCCGCACGTCCGCGCGCACCCGTGTGTGGTCCGCGGTGACCGTACGAGCCGAGGCGACGAGCTTTGCGGCCTGGCCGGACACCTTCCGCGCCTGCTTGCCGACCGGCGCCTGCCGCGCACCCGCCTCTTCCTGTCCGACACCCCCGTCCGCGTCCATGGCTCCCCGTCTCCCGCCGATTCCGATGCCGATGCCGATCCCGATGCGGCCGATGCGCGTGTCACCACGGATGCCGGGCCCGTCCGCTGCGGCACATGATTCCACCCCCCACCGACACCGCGACGGCCCCCGGCCAAATCTCCGGTGGCCGGGCTGCCCGGACTCCCGGACCGCCCGAGCCGCCCGCGCGGTCCGGGAGCCGAAAACGGGTGGGCCCAGGCCCCCGCGCCCCGGCAGACTCACCACCCATGAGCGCCCACATCACCCGCGTCAATCCTCCCGCCCTCCACCAGACCCCCGGCTACCACCACATCACCGTCGTCGAGGCCGGGCGGACCGCCTACCTCGCCGGTCAGTGCCCGCTCGACGCCGAGGGCCGGATCGTCGGCCGCGGCGACTACGCCGCCCAGGCCCGCCAGGTGGCCGCCAACGCCCTGACGGCGCTCGAAGCCGTCGGCGCCGGGCCGGGCGACGTCGTGCGCTCGGTCATCTACGTGGTGAGCGACGACCGCAAGACGCTGTCCACGGTGTGGGACGCGCTGAACGCCTCGCCGCTGGGCGGCGCCTTCGACACCGCGAGCACCCTGCTCGGGGTGGCACAGCTCGGCTTCACCGCGCAGTTGGTCGAGCTGGACCTGACGGCCGCGCTGGCTGGCTGACGGGCCTGTGTGCCGGAAGGGCGGGCGTGCCTAGGGTGAGGTCATGACGCAATCACCGTTCATCGAGATCGACGGCCGGGCCGCGACGGTGGAGGCCATCGCGCCCGCGCTCGGCGGCTACGGCCACTTCACGGCGATGCAGGTACGCGGCGGAAAGGTGCGCGGCCTGGCGTTCCACGTCGAACGCCTCGACGGCGCCACGCGGGAGCTGTTCGGCGCGGGCCTGGACGGCGGGCGCGTACGGGCGCACGTGCGGCACGCGCTGGCCGGGTCGGGGCGCGCGGACGCCTCCGTGCGGGTCAACGTCTTCCAGCCGGTGGAGGGCGCCGACGAGCCGGTCGCCGTCATGGTCGCCGTCCGCCCGCCCGCCGGTGTCGAACCCGGCCTCAAGCGCCTCAAGTCGGTGCCCTACCAGCGCCCGGCCGCCCACCTCAAGCACGTCGGCGGCTTCGGGCAGGCGTACTTCGGCCGCCAGGTGGCCGCCGAGGGGTACGACGAGGCGCTGTTGGCCGGTCCCGGCGGCGAGATCGCCGAGGGCGCCATCACCAACGTCGGCTTCATCGACGGCGACACCGTCGTCTGGCCGGACGCCGCCCCGCATCTGCGCGGCATCACCCTCCAGATCCTGGAGCGTGAACTCGTACGGGCCGGTGTCCCGCAGGACCGCCGCCCGCTGCGGCTCACCGACGTGGGGTCGTACGACGGCGCATTCCTGGCCAACTCGCGCGGCACGGCGGTCATTTCGGAGATCGACGGCGTTCCGCTGCCCACGCGGTCCGAACTCCTGACGCGGGTGGGGGAGTTGTACGAATCCGCGCCGTGGGACGCCATCTGACGGCGCCGGTCGGGCGGTCCGCGACGTGACGGCGGGGGCGCGGTCCGACGGCCCCCATTACGTCTCCGGCCGCCCGCCGACCACGGTCACCGCCTCCGCTCCGGTGCGGCAGCCCGCCGCGAGCGACGCGGCGAGGTCCGCGCCCGCGAGACGGGCGGCCAACAGGCCGCCGGTGAAGGCGTCTCCGGCGCCCGTGGTGTCCACCGCGACGGCCGGGACGCAGGGCACCCGTACCGTCACCTCGCCGTCCACGGCGGCCAGCGCGCCGCCCGCGCCGAGGGTGACCACGACCGTGCCGCCGCCGCGCGCCGCGCTCAACTCGGCCGCCGCGCGGGCCGGTTCGGGCGCACCGGACAGCAGCGCCGCCTCCGCGTCGTTGGGCAGCAGCAGATCCGTACCTGCCACGTCGGCCAGGAAACGGGCCACGCCGGCCTCGCGCAGGAAACCGGCGGAGGCCGGATCGACGCTCACCGGCAGCGCCCGGGCACGCGCCGCCTCGGTGACCACGGCCGCCAACTCGCGTCCCCACTCGGAGAAGTAGAGATAGCCGGAGAGGTGGACGTGCCCCATGCCGTCCAGCAGCGCCTCGTCCCAGTCGGCGGGGCCGAGCCGGAAGGCGGCGCCGCTGTCGGTGACCAGGGTCCGTTCGGCCGCCGCGTCGACCAGGGCGATCACCACGGCCGTCGGCGCCTCGTCGTCGACCCGCAGCACCGGCTCCACGCCCGCGGCCTCCAGCGCGGCGCGGTGCCAGTCGGCGGAGTCGGCGCCCGCGCGGGCCAGCAGCCGCACCCGCGCGCCCCGACCGGCCGCCCAGCATGCCACGTTGGCCCCCGCGCCGCCCGGCCGCACCGCGATCCGGGCTGCGGTGTCGGTGTCCGCGGCGAGGGGCCGCGCGTGTCGCGCCACCACGTCGGTGACGACGTCGCCGACGACGAGGAGTCCGGGAGGCACCGGCTCCACGGCGGCGGGTCCGGCGCTGTCGGACGGTCTCGCGCCATCTGACCGTCCCGTGCCGTCCGACCGTCTTATGTCGTCCGCCGGTCCCGTCCCGTCGCCCGTCCCGTCGGCCGGTCCGGCGCTGTCGCCGGTCATGCGCGCTGCGACCAGCGCACCGCGATCCCGGCCGCGAGCCGGACATTGCCGCGTACGGCCGCGAGGTTGGACTCCAGGGACGCGCCGCCGGTGTGCTCGGTGAGGTAGCCCAGCAGGAACGGCGTGATCGCCTGTCCCGTGACACCCCCGGCCTCGGCGGCGGCGAGCGCGTCCGCCAGCACCCGGTCGTGCAGCTCCGGGTCGAGCTGAAGCTCCCGCGGCACCGGATTGGCGACGATCAGCGCCGAGTCGTGCCCGCCCAGCGCGTCCTGCGCGGCCATCACGTCCGCGACCTGCCGCGCGGACTCGACCGTCCAGTCCACGGGCTCACCGGAGTCGCTGAGGTAGAAACCGGGGAAGCGGTCGGTGCCGAAGCCGAGCACGCCGATGCCCAGGGTCTCCAGCCGCTGGAGCGTGGCGGGCACGTCCAGGATCGACTTCACGCCCGCGCACACCACCGTGATCCGCGTCCTGGCCAGCAGCCCCAGGTCGGCCGACTCGTCCTGCACGGTCACCCAGTCGCGGTGCACCCCACCGAGGCCGCCCGTACCGAACACCCGGATTCCGGCCCGCGCGGCCAGGAACGCCGTCCCCGACACGGTCGTCGCCCCGCTCGCACCCGCCGCCAGCGCGGGCGCCAGGTCCCGGAACCCCAGCTTGCGCAGCGACGCGTCCTCGGCGACCCGCTCCACCTGCTCCTTGGTGAGCCCCACCCGCGGCACCCCGTCAAGTACCGCCACGGTCGCGGGCACCGCGCCCTGCTCCCGGACGATCTCCTCCAGCTCGCGTGCCACCCCCAAATTGCGCGGCCGTGGCAGGCCGTGCGCGATGATCGTCGACTCCAGCGCCACCACGGGCGCGCCGCTCGCGACGGCGTCCCGCACCTCGTCGGAGAGAGTGACGGCCGGGATTGCGTTCGCTGCCGTGTTCGGTTCTGATCCAGATGTGCTCATGATCCCTACCTGGCGCGGCGGCGCCCCCGCCAAACCTCCCGGCGCCCTGTGCGCGCGGCGGCCATCGCATCGATTTGGTGTGAGCGCCGGCACCCCGTAGGGTGGTGTTCATCGACGCGGGGTGGAGCAGCTCGGTAGCTCGCTGGGCTCATAACCCAGAGGTCGCAGGTTCAAATCCTGTCCCCGCTACTGAAGAGGAAGGGTCCGGCACTCAGGTGCCGGGCCCTTTCGCTTGTCCCGGGCGCGCACCCGCGGTCGCCGGACCGGTCCTCAGTGCTTTCCCGCGTGCGGCGCCGCCGGGCGGTACGGCGGGGTCGTGCGGCTCGGCTGGTAGCGCGAGCCCTGCCGCATGCGGCGGACGACCAGGACGGCGTCGATCGCGGCCAGCAGCGCGATGGCGGCCAGTACCGCGGCCCAGACCGGCAGACCGGCGAGCGCGAAGCCCACGGCCGCCGCGGTGCCCCAGACCACACCGCACAGCGCGAGCCCCAGCCGCAGCCGCAGCGGGCTGCGCGCCTGGACGGGTTCGTATCCGCTTCTGCGCATCCGTGCCATCTCCCTCACCTCCAGCATCCACCTCGGACGGGCCGGGCGGGAGCCTCTGCCCAGGTGGGCTGGAAATTCGGGGGCGGTACGCGGCGGCGCCGCGTAGGGTGCGGGACCGTGAAGGTGATCATCAGACAGTACGGCCCGGCGGACGCCGAAGCCGTCGCCGCCGTGGGCCGCGAGACCGTCCCGTACATGGTGACGACCGCGCGGACCGTGCACGCGCAGGTCACCGACGCACCCGAGAAAACACGCTTCCTGATGCTCGTCGCGGAGACCGGCGACGGCCGGATCGTCGGCAGTGCGAGAGCCGGGCTCTTCGCGGACAACGACACCCCCGGAATGGCCTTCGTCAATCTGAACGTGCGCGCGGGGGAGCGCGGCCGGGGCATCGGCGGCGCCCTGCTGGCCGCCGCCGAGTCCCATGTCGGCGGCCTCGGGGCGAGCACCGTCTACGCGTGGGCGATCGACGAGCCCTCGGCGCACGCCTTCGCCGCCCGGCACGGCTACCGGCGCGGCCGGTCCGCGAGCTTCCTCCGCCTCGACCTCACCCCCGGCGCCCCGCTGCCAGGCGTGCCTCCGCTGCCGCCCGGCGTGCTGCTGCGCCCCGCGTCGGACTACGCCGCCGACCCGCGCCCGGTGTACGAGGCCGACGCCGAGACTATCGAGGACGAGCCGGGCGATGTCGCCACCGGCGTCCCCGGCTACGCGGACTGGCGCGCCACCTCCTGGGACCGGTCCGACTACGACCACGACCTGACGACGGTCGCCGTCGTGGACGGTGTGGTCGCCGCGGTCGTCAACGTCCAGACCGACGGCCACGACCGCTACTGGTCGGGGGGCACCGGCACCCGCCGGGCCTTCCGGGGCCGCGGACTGGCCAAGGCCGCCAAGGCCCACTCCCTGCACCGAGCCCGCGCCGCGGGCTACACCGAGGCGTTCACCAGCAACGACGACGGCAACGCCGCGATGCTGGCCGTCAACCGGTGGCTCGGCTATCGACCCTGTGGCAACGAATGGCGGTACTTCCGTGACCTCTCCGATCGACCATGACATCCCCTGGTCCGACGCGACCTGGCTCAACCCGCCCGCCGACGCCGTCGCCGACAGCACCGGTCTGCACGTCACCGCCAACGAGGGCAGCGACTTCTGGCGCACCACCAGCTACGGCTTCGTCCGCGACGACGGCCACGCGCTGCTCACCCCCTTCCCGTCCGGCACCGCCATCGAGGTCACCTTCGTCGCCGACTTCACCGAGCTGTACGACCAGGCCGGTGTCCTGGTGCGCGTCGACGCCGAGTCCTGGATCAAGGCGGGCGTCGAGATCTCCGACGGTTCGCCCCAGGTCGGCGCCGTCGTCACCCACGGCACCTCCGACTGGTCCCTCGCCCCGGTCCCGGACTGGGCGGGCCAGGAGGTGACCGTCCGGGTCAGCCGCTCGGGCGACGCCGTGACCGTCCGCGCCCGCCGCGCCGACGACCCCTGGCGCACCATCCGCCTGGCCTGGCTCGACCCCGCCGCCGACGCCCGCGCGGGCCTGTTCTGCTGCGCGCCCCAACGCCCCGGCCTGCGCGTCCACTTCACCCGCCTCTCCTCGGGGCCCGCCGACACCTCCCTGCACTGATCCCTGCCCCCATCCGCAAGCCGGGCGCCGACTCCGGCCGCCGCTAGGGCTGTTCGCGCAGGACCGTGTCGAGGACGCGGGACCACTGGCGGACGATTCCCGCGCGGCGGGCGGAGTCGTCGCTGAGGAGGTTGGCGAGGCCGAGGCCGCGGGCCATGTCGAGGGTGGCCTGGACGGTCTCCCTGACGCCGGGCAGGGATTCGTCGGCGCCGAGGAATTCGACCGCCAGGCGGTGGGCCTC
The DNA here is from genome assembly GCF_055558595.1 of Streptomyces sp. NPDC025721. Lineage (NCBI taxonomy): Bacteria > Bacillati > Actinomycetota > Actinomycetes > Kitasatosporales > Streptomycetaceae > Streptomyces > Streptomyces sp. NPDC025721. Next base: position 312,902 of record NZ_JBVHMF010000005.1, read on the forward strand.
GCGGCCGATCCGGGACTCCAGCGCGGCGACGCCGGGGCGGAGCTGTTCCTCGTCGGAGGCGGCCACCCACAGGTGGAGAGCGGCCCGGAACAGCGGGCCGGTGTGGACCGCGACCAGCATGTCGACGACGGCGTAGGTGCGGTCCTGGCCCGCGCGGGGGAGGGCCAGGGCGCGTTCTCTGACGGCGGCGACCCACTCCTCGGCCATGTGCGCGATGGCCGCGGTGAACAGCTCCTCGCGGGTGCGGAAGTGGTGCTGGGCCGCCCCTCTGGAGACACCGGCGCGGGCGCACACCACGGCGACGGTGCTGCCCGACCAGCCGTGCTCGGCGAGGCACGAGACGGCGGCCTCCAGTATCCGCCGACGGGTGGCGCGGCTGCGGTCCTGTTTGGGGGAGCGGTCGGTCACCAGGTCCATGACGGGTCCGGCCGTTCGGTGCTGGTGGCGGCGCCCTCCGTGGTCCGCGCGACCGCGCGGAAGGGCGCTGCGGCGCGGGTGCGAAGTGGTGCGGTGGTCACGGGCGCCTCCTCGGCGGGGTGTCGTCAGTAGGACTTCGGCAGTCCCAGTGTGTGGTGCGAGACGAAGTTGAGGATCATCTCCCGGCTGACCGGGGCTATCCGGCCGACACGGGACGCGGTCAGCAGCGAGGCGAGACCGTACTCGGCGGTGAGGCCGTTGCCGCCGAGGGTGTGCACGGCCTGGTCGACGGCCTTGGCGCCGGCTTCGGCAGCCGCGTACTTCGCCATGTTCGCGGCCTCGCCCGCGCCCATGTCGTCGCCCGCGTCGTAGAGGTAGGCGGCCTTCTGCATCATCAACCGGGCCAGTTCCAGCTCGATGTGGGCCTGGGCGAGCGGGTGCGCTATCGCCTGGTGGGAGCCGATGGGAGCCTGCCACACCTGCCGGGACTTGGCGTACTCGACCGCCTTGGCCAGGGCGTAGCGGCCCATCCCGATGGAGAAGGCGGCGGTCATGATCCGCTCCGGGTTGAGCCCCGCGAAGAGCTGGAGCAGGCCGGCGTCCTCGTCGCCGACGAGCGCTTCCGCAGGTAGTGCGACATCGTCGAGGAAGAGCTGGAACTGCTTCTCGGGCGCGGCCAACTCCATCTCGATCTGCCGGAATTCGAAGCCCGGTGTCTCCCGGTCCACGATGAACAGGCAGGGCTTGAGCTTGCCGGTGCGGGCGTCCTCGGTGCGGCCGACGATCAGTGTGGCGTCGGCGATGTCGACACCGGATATGAAGACCTTGCGGCCGGTCAGCCGCCACCCGCCGGTGTCGGGGTCGCGCCGCGCGGTGGTGGTGATGCGGTGCGAGTTGGACCCGGCGTCCGGTTCGGTGATGCCGAAGGCCATCCGCAGCGAGCCGTCGGCGATCCCCGGCAGCCAGCGCCGCTTCTGCTCGTCGGTGCCGAAGCGGGCGATGACCGTGCCGCAGATCGCGGGGGAGACGACGAGCAGCAGCAGCGGGCAGCCAGCCGCCCCCAACTCCTCCAGCACGATGGACAGTTCCGCCAGACCGCCGCCCCCGCCGCCGTACTCCTCAGGCAGGTTGACCCCGAGGTATCCGAGGCCGCCCGCCTCCTGCCACAACTCGTCGGTGTGCTTGCCCGCACGTACGGTGGCCGAGAAATATTCACGACCGTAGCGGCGGGCGAGGTCCCCGACGGCCTTGCGCAGGGCGCGCCGCTCGTCGCTTTCCAGCAAGGCGCTGTCGAAGGTTCCCTGAACGGTGCTCATGGCGTGGTTTCCTCCTTGACGACGGCGAGTACGGCGCCGACGTCGACCTGTCGGCCGACCTCGGCGGTGAGCTCCGTGAGTGTCCCGGTGGCGGGAGCGGCGATCACGTGTTCCATCTTCATCGCTTCGAGCCAGAGCAGCGGGCGGCCTTTTTCGACCCGGTCGCCCGGCGAGAATTCACCTATCCGGATGACCGTGCCCGGCATCGGCGCAAGCAGCGAACCCCGCGGCGTCAGATCCTCCGGGGCGGTGAAGCGGGGCAGAGCGGTCAAAGCGCATGACACGAACGGGGAATCGACGAACACCCGTTCGGCGTAAGCGGCGACGTCGAACACCCGCCGCACACCGTCGATGTCGAGGACGACACGCCGGGCCGACGCCGACACCAGCCGGACACCGTCGGCGCCGGTCGCCTCCAGACCGGCGCGGCCGAGCCGGTAACCGACCTCGTACTCCCGGCCGTCCGGCTCGCTGCGGAAGCGTTTCACCTGCGGCTGCGACGGAACGTTCCGCCACCCGCCGAGCCGCACCGGCACCGGCCCGCGCGCCGACGTACGCCCGGCCGCGTCGGCGAGCGCGGCGGCCAGCGCCGCGAACCGCACGGGGCCGCCGTCCCCGTCGGCCGGCCCCGGCGCGTCCGTGGTCGCCCCCGACGCCCCGATGAGCGCGTCCAGGCGGCGCTCCAGGAAGCCGGTGTCCAGCCGCGCGGCGGCGAAGTCCGGGTGCCGCAGCACCCGTACGAGCAGGTCGCGGTTGGTGGCAGGGCCGTGCAGCCGGGCCCGCTCCAGCGCGTACGCGAGACGCCGTACGGCCTCGGCGCGGGTCGGCGCCCAGGCGATCACCTTGGCGAGCATCGGGTCGTAATGGACGCCGATCGTCTCGCCGCCGCTCACCCCCGCGTCCAGCCGCAACCCCGCGTCGAGCCCCGGCGTCACGGCGAATTCGGCGTCCACGCCCGGCAGTTCGAACAGATGCAGCGCGCCCGGCTGCGGCTGCCAGCCGCGGGCCGGGTCCTCCGCGTAGAGCCTGGCCTCCACCGCGTGGCCGTGCGGCCGCGGGGGCGAGGGCGGCAGCGCGGCCCCCTCGGCGACACGGATCTGGAGCGCCACGAGGTCGAGCCCGGTGACGCACTCGGTGACCGGATGCTCCACCTGGAGACGGGTGTTCATCTCCAGGAAGTACGGACGCCCGTCCCGCGCGACCAGGAACTCCACGGTGCCCGCGCCCGTGTAGCCGATCGAGCGCGCCGCGCGGGCGGCGGACTCGTGCAGCGTACGGCGCACCTCGTCGCCCAGACCCGGGGCCGGGGTCTCCTCGATCACCTTCTGGTGCCGCCGCTGGAGCGAACAGTCGCGCTCGCCCAGCACCCACACCGTGCCGTGCGCGTCGGCCAGCACCTGCACCTCGACGTGCCTGGCCCCCTCCGCGTACGGCTCGACGAACACCTCGCCGTCACCGAAGGCGGCTGCGGCCTCCGACCTCGCGGCGGCCAACTTGCTCTCCAGCGCGTCCAGTTCGCGTACGACCCGCATGCCGCGACCGCCGCCGCCCGCGGACGCCTTCACCAGCAGCGGCAGGTCCGCGGCCGTGACCCGCGCCGGATCGAGCGCGGAGAACAGCGGTACGCCCGCCGCGGCCATCAACTCCTTGGCCCGCGTCTTGGACCCCATCGCCTCGACCGCGTCCGGCGGCGGACCGATCCACACCAGCCCCGCCGCCTCCACCGCCCGTGCGAACTCCGCGTTCTCCGACAGGAATCCATAGCCCGGATGCACGGCGTCCGCGCCCGCCGCGAGCGCCGCCGCGATCAGCAGATCGGCCCGCAGATACGTGTCGGCGGGCGCGTTCCCCGGCAGCCGTACCGCCGCGTCGGCCTCCGCGACGTGTGCCGCGTCCGCGTCGGCGTCCGCGTACACCGCCACCGTGGCGATGCCGAGCGTGCGGCAGGTACGGAAGACACGGCGCGCGATCTCGCCCCGGTTGGCCACCAGCACGGAGCCGATGTCCTTGTGGCGCGCCGAAGGTGACTGCCCGTCAGCGGTGAAGTCCCCGCTCGGCGAAGCGCTGCTCGAATCGGTCATCGGAAAGGGACCCCTCACATCCGGAAGACGCCGAAGCCGCCCCTGGCGCCCTCGATCGGCGCGCCATGGACGGCGGACAGGCACAGGCCGAGCACCGTACGGGTGTCGCGCGGGTCGATCACACCGTCGTCGTAGAGCCGTCCCGACAGGAACATCGGCAGCGACTCGGCCTCGATCTGCTGCTCCACCATCGCCCGCAGCGCGGCGTCGCCCTCCTCGTCGTAGGGACGGCCCTTCGCCGCCGCCGACTGCCGGGCCACGATGGACAGCACCCCGGCGAGCTGCGCGGGACCCATCACCGCGGACTTGGCGCTCGGCCACGCGAAGAGGAACCGCGGATCGAAGGCCCGGCCGCACATGCCGTAGTGCCCGGCGCCGTAACTCGCCCCGATCAGAACCGAGATGTGCGGGACGCGCGAGTTGGCGACCGCGTTGATCATCATCGCGCCGTGCTTGATGATGCCGCCCTGCTCGTACTCGCGGCCCACCATGTAGCCGGTGGTGTTGTGCAGGAAGAGCAGCGGAATGTCGCGCTGGTTGGCGAGTTGGATGAACTGCGCCGCCTTCTGCGACTCCTCGCTGAACAGCACGCCCTGCGCGTTGGCGAGGATTCCGACCGGATAGCCGTGCACCTCCGCCCAGCCGGTGGCCAGGCTCGGCCCGTAGAGCGGCTTGAACTCGTCGAAGGCCGAGGCGTCCGTGATCCGCGCGATGACCTCGCGGGGGTCGAAGGGGGTGCGCAGATCGCCGGGCACGATGCCCAGCAGCTCCTCCTCGTCGTACGCGGGGGGCAGCGGGTCAGGACGCGGATCGGGCCCGGATTTACGCCAGTTGAGGCGGGCGACGACGCGCCGGGCGGTACGCAGCGCGTCCGGCTCGTCCAGTGCGAAGTAGTCGGCCAGGCCGGAGCGCCGGGCGTGCATGTCGGCGCCGCCGAGCGATTCGTCGTCGCTCTCCTCGCCGGTCGCCATCTTCACCAGGGGCGGCCCGCCGAGGAAGACCTTGGACCGCTCCTTGACCATGATGACGTGGTCGGACATGCCGGGGATGTACGCGCCGCCCGCCGTCGAATTGCCGAACACCACGGCCACCGTGGGGATTCCGGCCGCCGACAGCCGCGTCAGGTCGCGGAAGAGGGCGCCGCCGGGAATGAAGATCTCCTTCTGGCTGGGCAGGTCCGCGCCGCCCGACTCCACCAGGCTGATCACCGGCAGGCGGTTGGCGAAGGCGATTTCGTTCGCCCGCAGCGCCTTCTTCAGCGTCCACGGGTTGCTGGCGCCGCCGCGCACCGTCGGGTCGTTGGCCGTGATCAGGCACTCCACGCCCTCGACCACGCCGATGCCGGTCACGAGGGAGGCGCCCACCGCGAAGTCGCTGCCCCAGCCGGCCAGCGGGGACAGTTCGAGGAACGGTGTGTCCGGGTCGAGCAGCAGCTCGATCCGCTCCCGCGCCAGCAGCTTGCCGCGATTCCGGTGCCGCTCCTGGTACTTCTCGCCGCCACCGGCCAGCGCGGCGGCGTGCCCCGCCTCGACCTCGGCCAGCCGTTCCAGCATCGCGGCCCGCCGCTCGGCGAAGTCCGCTCCGCGTGTGTCGACCTGCGTCATGACGTGCTCCCCTCCGCGCCGCCGCGCGGCGGCCGTCCCTTGCCCGGCGGGCCCGCGAATGCCTGCACGATCGACAACCACGCGTCCGCGTCCGGGCCTTGGGCCCGTACCGCCACGTCGTCGCGGTGCCTGCGCCGCACCGCCAGCAGGCAGAAGTCCAGTGCGGGGCCGGTCACGCGCTGCTCGGCGTCGTCCGGGCCGAAGGTCCACAAGGTGCCGTCGGGCGCCGTCAGTTCGAGTCGGAATTCCGTGCCGGGCGGGGTGCGGCCGTGCACCGCGAAGGCGAAGTCCCGTGCCCTGAAGGCGATTCGGGCGACGTGCCACAGGCGCTGGGTCGGTGGGCGCTCGACGCCGAGCGCGTCGGCGATGTCCTCGCCGTGGGCCCATGTCTCCATCAGGCGGCCCGTCGCCATCGACGCCGTGCTCATCGGCGGCCCGTACCAGGGGAAGCGGCTGCCCGGCGGTTCGCCGGTCAGGGTCGCCCAGAGCCGGGCTCTGCCCGACCGCCACCTCTCCAGCAGTTCCGGCGGCGGCAGCATCGCGCCCTCCCGGGCGCCGTCCTCCACGTACGCGTCCAGCCGCGTCGCCGCGTCGCCGACCTCGCGGGCGAACGCCTCCGCGTCCTTGACCGCCAGCAGCGCCTGGGCGTCCGTCCAGGCCAGATGCGCGATCTGGTGCGCAACGGTCCAGCCTTCGGCCGGTGTCGGCCTCGCCCACTGCTCGGGCTCCAGCCCGGCCACCACGTCGTCGAGCGCGTCGCTCTCCGCTCTCAGATCGGCCAGGACGGTACGGACGGACTGCGGATCGGCCATGGCCACGAGGGTGGCAGGCGGGGCCCGCAACAATCAAGCATGCGTGCATGATTGTTTCCCGCCCCCACTGGGTCGGTGTCCCTGCGACAGCCGGTGCCCCGCTGGGGGCGGTGGTGACGTGCACGTCGTCCCTGGCTGGTCGCGCCGTTCCCCGCGCCCCTGAAAAGACCGGGCGTGCCGACCTCGGTGAGACAGCCGCGCGGGGCCGCGCCCCCAGAGCGCCCACCTTCGGGAGGTGGACGTCGTAGGGGCGCGGCCCGAAGGGGATTAGGCGCGGGCGGCGCGGCGGGCGAGAAGGGCTTCGCGGCGCTCGTCGAAGCGGGTGGCCTGCTCGTTGAGGCCGCCCATGAAGAGGCCGAGCTCCTGCTGGGCCTGGAGGCCCTCGGGGCCGAGACCGGAGATCTCGAGGACCTTGAGGTGGCGCAGAACGGGCTGGAGGACGTCGTCGTGGTGGATGCGGAGGTTGTAGATGCCGCCGATGGCCATGCGGGCGGCGGCCCGCTCGAAGCCGGGCATGCCGTGTCCCGGCATGCGGAATTCGACGACGACGTCACGGATGGCCCGCATCGCGAGGTCGGGGGCGAGCTCGAGGGCGGCGGCCAGGAGATTCCGGTAGAAGACCATGTGCAGGTTCTCGTCGGTGGCGATCCTGGCGAGCATCCGGTCGCACACGGGGTCACCCGACTGGTGTCCGGTGTTGCGGTGCGAGACGCGGGTGGCCAGCTCCTGGAAGGCGACGTACGCCACGGAGTGGACCATGCTGTGCCGGTGGTCGTGCTCGAAGCCCTCCGACATGTGCTGCATGCGGAACCGTTCCAGCTCGACCGGGTCGACGGCGCGGCTGGTCAGCAGGTAGTCGCGCATGACGATCGCGTGCCGGCCCTCCTCGGCGGTCCAGCGGTGCACCCAGGTGCCCCAGGCGCCGTCACGGCCGAAGAGTGTCGCGATCTCGTGGTGGTAGCTGGGCAGATTGTCCTCGGTGAGCAGATTGACCACGAGGGAGATCCGGCCGACGTCCGTGACCTTGGACTGCTCGGGGGCCCAGGCTTCGCCCCCCATTATTCCGTCGAAATTGCGGCCGTCGCTCCACGGCACGTACTCGTGGGGCATCCACTCCTTGGCCACGCCGAGGTGCCGGTTGAGCTCCCGCTCGACGACCTCCTCCAGCGCGTAGAGCAGCGTCGCGTCGCTCCAGACGTCGGGTTGGGCACGGTCGGGCGAGGTCAAGGTCACGGGGGCTCCTGGGGACGGGAGAGGGGACGGACATGGGACGGGGGTGTACGGGACCCGCACGGGCTGTACGGATCGTACGGACGTACGTACGCGACATGCGATCAGTCGGTCGTACGGCGCCGCGGACGGATCCACGGGCACATACGCACGGCCTGCGGGTGCAGCGGAGATTCGCACCTACGCCTACGTAAGTTACGCAACCGTAGGTTAAGGCAGCGTAAGAAGGCAACCAGCCAATATGGCTGCACCGGCCACCCACCTCGCGTCGAGCCGGACCCGGCGGCACGGCGAGACCCGGCGACAGCCCTTGGCCCGACCGGAGGCACGCCCTCCGCCGACCGGAGGGCAAGCCTCCGCCGCCCGCCGTGAAAGCCCTTCGCCCGCCTCCCGTCGCACCCGATAAACTCCGCCCTCTTATGAGTGCCACTCTCGTCGCCAAGAATCTCGCCGCCGGACACGGCGACCGTGTCCTGTTCTCCGGCCTGGACCTGGTCGTCGCCCCCGGCGACGTCATCGGTCTGGTCGGCGCCAACGGCGCGGGCAAGTCCACGCTGCTGCGGCTGCTCGCCGGGCTCGACACGCCCGAGGACGGGACGCTGCGGCTCAGCCCGGCCACCGCCACCGTCGGGCATCTGCCGCAGGAGCCCGAGCGGCTGCCGGGCGGGGAGAGCGTGCGGGAGTTCCTGAGCCGCCGCACCGGGGTCACCGCCGCCCAGGCGGCCCTGGACGCCGCCACCCAGGCGCTGGTGGACGAGGCCCCGGGCGCCGACGACGCGTACGCGACCGGACTCGACCGCTGGCTGGCCCTCGGCGGCGCCGACCTGGACGAACGCGCCGAGGAGGCCGCCGCCTCGCTCGGCCTCGGCGTCGACCTGGACCAGCCGATGTTCTCGCTCTCCGGCGGCCAGGCCGCCCGCGCGGGACTCGCCTCGCTGCTGCTCAGCCGCTACGACGTCTTCCTGCTGGACGAGCCCACCAACGACCTCGACCTCGACGGCCTGGAACGGCTGGAGAAATTCGTCGGCGGCCTGCGCGCCGGTACGGTCCTGGTCAGCCACGACCGCGAATTCCTCACCCGCACCGTCACCCGCGTGGTGGAGCTGGACCTCGCCCAGCAGCAGGTCAGCACCTTCGGCGGCGGCTACACCGCCTATCTGGAGGAACGCGAGACGGCCCGGCGGCACGCCCGCGAGGAGTACGACGAGTACGCCGACACCAAGGCCGGACTCGAAGCACGGGCGCGTATGCAGCGCGGCTGGATGGACAAGGGCGTCAGGAACGCCATGCGCAAGGCGCCCGACCACGACAAGATCGCCCGCAAGGCGCGCGCCGAGGGCAGCGAGAAGCAGGCCGCCAAGGCCCGGCAGACCGACCGGATGATCGAGCGCCTGGACGTGGTCGAGGAGCCGCGCAAGGAGTGGGAACTGCGGATGGAGATCGCCGCCGCGCCCCGCTCGGGCGCCGTGGTGGCCACCCTGCGCGGCGCCCGCGTGCGCCGCGGCGACTTCGCCTTCGGGCCGGTCGACCTCCAGATCGACTGGGCCGACCGGGTGGCCATCACCGGAGCCAACGGCTCGGGCAAGTCCACCCTGCTCGCGGCGCTGCTCGGCCGCCTCCCGCTGGACGAGGGCCACAGCGCGCTCGGCCCCGGCGTCCTGGTCGGCGAGGTCGACCAGGCCCGCGGCCTCTTCCGCGGGCAGGAACCGCTCCTCGACGCCTTCCGCGCCCCGGCGCCCGACATGGATCCGGCCGAGATCCGTACGCTTCTCGCCAAATTCGGCCTCAAGGCCGCCCATGTGCTGCGCCCCGCCGCGACCCTCTCGCCCGGCGAGCGCACCCGCGCCGCGCTGGCGCTGCTCCAGGCCCGCGGCGTCAATCTCCTGGTCCTCGACGAGCCGACCAACCACCTCGACCTGCCCGCGATCGAACAGCTCGAAGCGGCGCTGGCCGCGTACGAGGGCACGCTGCTGCTGGTCACCCACGACCGGCGGATGCTGGACGCCGTGCACACGACCCGCCGCGTCGAGGTCGCCGACGGCCGCATCACCGAGCGCTGAGCGAACCTTCGAGCGCGCCTGGCCCCGATTTCCCGAGGCGGCCCGCGCCGCGTTCCCGACGGCGCCCCCGGACCCTCCGGGCGGGAGGGAACCCGGTGGCGTCCGGCTGCGTCCCATCCATGACCGGACCCCGAACCGGCCGCCGGAGGAGGACACGATGCGCGCTCGGACATTGGCCGCTGCCGCCGCCGTACTGCTGGTGGCCGGTTGCGGAAGCGCGAGCGGCGTACGTGTCGGGTCGCCCGATCCGAGCGACAGCAGCACCCGGCCGGTCTGCGGTGACGTCACGGTCACGCCCGGCGGCGGGGCCGAAGGCCGCGAGGTCTGCCTGAGTGTCGGCAGCACCCTGCGGGTCGCCACCGCCCCCGGCGACCGGCCGCCCGGCGAGCGGGGCGTCGCCCTCTCCGAGATCTCTCCCGGCGTCTACCGAGGCGCGCGGGTGGGCACCGCCGAACTGAGCGGGTTCCGGCGCGCCTGCCCCGGCGCCACCCCCGGTGTCATGTCCTGCCATGCCATCGCGGGGTGGAAGATCACCGTCGACGTACGGTGATCGGCACCATCGCGGGACCCCGGGTCGGCAGTGGGGGCCGGCCCGGGTCCCGCGATCCCTTCGGCACGGCACACCGGCGAGGTTGACCCGGTCAGCCTTCGGCGCGGCACGCCGACACGGCTGACGCCGACTCAGTCTTCGGCGCGGCTCGGCCGGGCGGCGGGCGACAGGCCGTCCATCAGCAGGTCCAGCAGGCGGCCGGCTTTGGCCGCGCGCCCGGGCCGGGGGGCCACGGTGAAGATGCCGATGAGGGCGGCGGCGATGTCCTCGGCGGTGACGTCGGAGCGGAGGTCGCCCGCCGCACTGCCCGCGTCGAGCATCGTCGTGATGGCCGTCAGCAGCTCGGTCCGGGTCCGCGCATGGGTGATCTCGCCCGACTCGATCATCGCGAGGAGCGTGTCGATCATGCCGTTCTTGGTCGCGATCCAGTCCCCGAACAGGTCCGTCCAGCGCCGCATCGCCGCGGCCGGGGGCAGCTGACCGAGCAGCTCGCGGGCACCGGTCGTCAGTCGTACGACCTGATCCTGGTAGACCGCGTCGACCAGCGACTCGCGGGTCGGGAAGTGCCGGTAGAGCGTGGCGATCCCGACCCCGGCCTCGCGGGCGATCGCCCGCATCGACGACTCGGCGTCGGCCGACATGAACACGCGGGTCGCCACCGCGAGCAACTGGTCGCGGTTGCGGGCCGCGTCCGCCCGTGGCGCGCGGGGCTCCGCGTCCGCCAAAACGGATCGCGCTCCGTTTATGTTACGGTCATTCATGTAAACGGAGCATAGTCCGTTTCGGTGTGTTCCCTCGGTCCCAAGGAGACAGGCGCACATGAAGGCACAGAGCGATCAGCCTCCCGCGGACGGGAGCAGGGCGGTCCGGCTCGAGTCGTTCGGCGGCCCCGAGGCCCTGGAGGTCCGCGAGGTTCCCGCCCCGCAAGCCGGGCCGGGACAGATCCGCGTACGGGTCACCGCGGCCGGTCTGAATCCGATGGACTGGATCATGACCGCCGACGCGGACACCGCCGCCCGGTTCGGCCTGAGCCTGCCGGCCGGGTTCGGCACCGACTACGCGGGAGTGGTCGACCAGGTCGGTGCCGAGGTGAGCGGGTTCGCCCCCGGCGACCGGGTGTTCGGGGGCGCCCTGTCCCGCGCGGTCGCCGACTTCGTGGTGATCGACCCGGCCGGGGGGACGGCGGCGAACGAGGCTCATCACACGCCCGACGGCGTCGACGACCGTACCGCCGCCACCCTGACGATCGCCGGCCGTACGGCATCCGCCGCCCTCGCCGTCATCGATCCGGGCCCGGGCGACACCGTGCTGATCGGCGGCGCGGCGGGCGGGGTCGGGGTCTTCGCCGTCCAACTGGCCCGGATCGCGGGAGCGCGCGTGATCGGGACGGGATCGCCGGCGTCGGCCGACTATCTGCGCGAGCTCGGGGCGGAGCCGGTCGACTACGGCGACGGCCTGGCCGACCGGGTCCGATCGCTCGCTCCCGGCGGCGTCACGGCCGCCGTCGACCTGCACGGCGTGGAGACCGTGCACGCCGCCAGGGAACTCGGCGTCCCGGACGGTCGCATCTGCGCCATCGCCGCGCAGGTCGACGGGGTACCCGCGGCCAACGGCGCGAACGCGGCCCCCGGCGCTCTGGAGGAGATCGCCCGCCTGGTCGCCGCGGGCCGGCTCCGGGTGCCGATCGCGGAGACCTTCCCGGTCGAGCGGATCCGCCGCGCTGCCGAACTCCAGGCCGGCAGGCACGTGCGGGGCAAGGTCGTCATCGACCTCTAGAACCTGGCCGTGGCGACGGCGAACGCGGTGCCGCCTTCACCGATGCGGCGAGGAGGGCTTCCCGCCCCTGTGGGGCCGGGGCGGGAAGCCCTCCCGTCGCCGGGTGTCGCCGATCCGGAGGACCCCGGCGGACGACGGGCTAGCCGACGTTGACCGCCGCGTCGTCGATCAGGAACGACGTCGCGAGGCTGGAGTCCTCGGTGCCGGTGAACTTCAGAGTGACCGTCTGTCCCGCGTAGGACGACAGGTTGACCGACCGCTGCACGTAGCCGGTGCCCTTGTTGAGGTTGGAGTACGAGGCCAGCGTGGTGCTGCCCGCGGCGACGGTGAGCTTGTCGTACGCCGTGGTGGTGCTGGTCTCCTGGCTGCTGACGTAGAGGTAGAAGGTGAAGGTGGCGCTGGTGCAGGAGGCGGGGATCGTGACCGACTGGGCGAGCGTGTCGGTGTGGGTGGTCCCGTAGCCGTTCAGCCACGCCTTGTACGAGCCGCTGTGGGCGGGGGCGCCGGTGCTGTTGTCGATGACGCCGGAGGACGTCGTCCAGCCGGTGTTGCCGCTCTCGAAGCCGGGGTTGGTCAGGAGCTGCGCGGTGGTGCAGCCGCCGCCGCCCGACCCGGTGACCGTCCAGGTGAAGGACGCGCTGCCGGAGGCGCTGGTGGTGTCCGTGGCGGTGACGGTGACGTTGTACGTGCCCGCCGCCGTCGGGGTGCCGCTGATCAGACCGGTGGAGGAGTTGATCGACAGACCGGTCGGCAGGCCGGAGGCGCTGTAGGTGAGGGTCTGGCCCGAGGCCGAGTCGCTGGCGCTGATCTGGAGCGAGGCCGCGGTGTTGACCGCGGTGGACTTGGCGCCCGGGTTGGTGACCGTCACCGTGTTGCCGCCGGTCGAACCGCCGTTGGTGAAGGCGGCCGTGCCGTTCGGCGTGCCCAGCCCGGTCGGCCCGTCGTATCCGGCCTTCGCGGTGCACAGGTAGGAGCCGCCGCACGAGCCGTTGGAGCCGCTGGTGACGTCGTTCAGCGAGCCGGTGTGGGAGTACGGGTAGGAGGCGGGGGTGGTCCCGGCCGCGGGGGTGCCGGCCAGGGCGTAGACGGAGGCGATGATCGGCGACGAGGCGCTGGTGCCGCCGTAGACCTGCCAGCCGGACGCCTGGTAGCTGTCGTAGACGGCCAGGCCGGTGGCCGGGTCGGCGACGGCGGAGACGTCGGCGATGGTGCGCTTGGCGCAGCCGGTGTCGGTCTGCCAGGTGGGCTTGGCGTCGTAGGCCGAGCAGCCGGAGCCGGTGCCCTCGGTGCTCGAGGTGTTCCAGACGGACTCGGTCCAGCCGCGGGCGGTGCCGCTGGCGCGGCTGAGCGCGGTGCCGCCGACGGCGGTGACGTACTTGGACGCGGCCGGGTACTCCGCGCCGTAGCCCTCGTCGCCTGAGCTGACGGTGATGGCGACGCCCGGGTGGTTGAAGTACTGCGAGTCGGCGGTGGTGTCGGAGGAGTCCTCGCTGCCGCCGTAGCTGTTGGAGACGTACTTCGCGCCCTGCGTGACCGCCTGGTTCACCGCGGTGCCCAGGTCGTCCATGCTCGCCGAGGTGGCCTCGACCAGCAGGATGTGGCACTGCGGGCAGACCGCGCTGACCATGTCCAGGTCGAGTGAGATCTCACCGGCCCAGCCGGAGTCGGCGCTCGGCAGCGACGTGGTCGAGCCGTTCTGGTTGATCTTCTTGAAGCAGCCGTTGGCCGTGGTGCAGGCCGGCAGCCCGTACTGCGCGCGGTACGTGCTCAGGTCGGCCGCGGCGTTGGGGTCGTCCTGCGCGTCCACGATCGCGACGGTGGCTCCGGCGCCCGCGGACGACGGCAGCGCGTACGCGCTCTGGAGGTCGGTGGGGCCGTAGCCGGAGGGGGTGGCGTTCGGGGTGATGCCGAGGTGGTGGACGACGTCGGTACGGGTCAGCGCCATGCAGGCCATCTGGCCCTTCTTGGCGGGAACGGCGCACAGGCGCTGGGTGGGAGCGGCCGACGACGCGGACGCGGACGCGCCGGACGACGTGCTCGCGGCCGTGCTCGACGACGCGGAGGTGTGCGACGACGCGGCCGTGCTCGACGACGCGGAGGTGGCTGCCGCGCCCGACGCCGGGGTGCTGGCGACGGACGGCGCCGCGGTGGCCAGCAGACCGCCGGTGACGAGAGCCGCCGCCGACAGTACGGCGACCGCCGTGCGGCGGACGGCCCGTCTGGCCCGGCCGGGGTGTGACGACTTCAATGAACTGCCCTCCATGGGGGGATCGGCTCCCGAGGGCGTCCGCCGCTGACCTTCATGTCAAGGTCATGACAACCGATCATGCGACGGCGACGCCTGGGACTTCGTGTGGCGCACGTTCACTGGTGATCCGGATGTCATCTACTGCCGACTGCCACCACCGTGAGTGGTGACCGATGCTGAACGTAGTGACCGAGGGCCCAAGTAACTACCGGCCTATGGCAAAGAGTTGCCCTCGGATCGGCCTGGATCCGACCCCGGCTCGCTTCCGCAAGTCGATCTCCGCCGTATACCTTGTGGCGCCATGGAGACGGAGGAAGAACCGGTCAACGACCTTGTCGCGCTGGGTCTCGCGCGGTACGAGGCGCGGGTCTATCTCGCCCTCGTGCGACGCGAGTCGTACACGGCGGCGGAGGTCGCGCGGGCGGCGGACGTACCCCGGCAGCGGGTGTACGACGTGCTCGACACGCTGGTACGGCGGCGGCTGGCGACCGCGCACCCCGGCCGGGTCGCCACCTTCTCGGCCGTCGCGCCGGAACTGGCCGTCGCCCGCCTCATGGCCCTCCAGCGCGAGACCCTCGAACGCCTCGACCGCGTCTCCTCCGCGCTGACCGCCGCCCTCGTCCCGGTCTGGGCCGACGGCCGCACGCAGACCGTGCCGATCGACTACGTCGAGATCCTGCGCGACCCCAAGTCGATAGCCGAGGCGTTCACCGACATCCAGGGCCAGGCCAAGACCGAACTGCTGAGCTTCTGCAAACCGCCCTTCGTCGCCCCGGCCGCGAACACCCCCGGCATCAAGGTGGTACGTCGGCTGCGCCGCTCGGGCGGCTCGGTGCGGGCGATCTACACCCACGACTCGCTCGACGACACGGAGGTGCTGGAGAACGTACGGCGCTTCGGCGCGGCGGGCGAGGAGCACCGTTTCACCTCCGCGCTGCCGCTGAAGCTGGTGGTCGCCGACGCGTCGCTGGTGCTCTGCGACATGCCGGACCCGGTGGCCGGGACCGGCGCGACGACCGCGCTCTACATCGAGCACCCGGCGCTCGCCGCGTGCCTGCGGCTGGCGTTCCTCACCGTGTGGGAGAGCGCGGAAACGGTTCCGAACGCGCGGCCGTGACCCGTACGGCGGCTGCGGGGCGCCCTGTCGCCCGGCTGCCGGCCGGCCGGCGCTCGGCTGTCCGCCGGGCCGGCCGGCTCCCGTGGGACCGCTGTCCGCGAGCTGTTCGTGAGCTGTCGGTGAGCTGTCCGCGTCGCTGTCCTGAAGGCGACGCGGACCTGTGGCGAAGCCCACGGAACCCCTCGATCCCGCGGTCAGTGCCTATACAGTGACCGCGTGGCCGTGTTCCTGCTGGGAGTCAGTGCCGCGTGCTGCCTCGGCCTCGGTTTCGTGTTGCAGCAGCGTGCGGCCGCGCGTGCCTCGCTCGCGGACTTCCTGTCCTTCCGGCTGCTGCTGCACCTGGTGCGGATGCCGGACTGGCTGCTCGGTGTCGGCCTCATGGTCTGCGGCCAGGTGCTCGGAGCCGTCGCCCTCGTCTACGGCGAGGTCTCCCTGGTCGAACCGCTCACCGCCACCAATCTGCTCTTCGCTATGGCGCTCGCCCGCTGGCTCACCCCACGCCAGTCCCTCGGCCTCAGCGGCTGGGGCGGCGTCGTCCTGCTCGCCCTCGGCGTGACCGCCTTCATCGTCGCGGGCCAGCCGGAGGGCAGCGCGGCCGAGGCGGGGGCGCTGCGGCACTGGCTGGTCTTCGGCATCGTCGCCGGGCTCGCGCTGCTGCTCACCGGCGCGGCCAAGCGGCTGCCGCCGTCCTCCGAGGCCACGCTCCTCGCGCTGGCCGCGGGCCTGCTCTACGGGCTCCAGGACGCCCTCACCCGGATCTGTAGCCAACTGGCCGGTGACGAGGGTGTGGCCGCCCTCGCCGTGCACTGGCAGCCGTACGCCATCGCCGTCATCGGCCTCACCGGCATGCTGCTCGTCCAGAGCGCCTTCGAGACCGCCTCGCTGCGGATGTCGCTGCCCGCGCTGACCGCCGCCCAGCCGCTGGCCGGAATCGCCTGCGGCATAGGTTTCCTCGGCGACCGCCTGCGCGTCACCCCCGGCGCCCTCGCCTGGGAGGCCGCCGGTCTCGCCGCCATCACCATCGGCGTGATCCTCCTCGGCCGCCACCCGGCCATGCCGCCGGGCGCCGCCGACCGCGTGGCGGTGGGCGCGACCCGCATGCGCTGAGCCTTCAGCCGGGCCGTGAGGGGACGCCTGCACCCCCCGCGTCCACTCCGCCGCGGACCGCGTGCCGGTGACCCGTACGCGCTGAGCCCTGAGGGCGACGCCCGCGACACCAGCCTCCACTCCGGCGCGGACCGCGTGCCGGTGCGACTCGTATGCGCTGGGCGTTCAGCCGGGACGGTCATGGGGACGCCTACAGTCCCCGCGCCCACTCCCACGCGGCCTCGGTGCCCAGGAAGCGGCCGATGTCGGCGACCTCGGCCGTGATGCCGGCGGCGACCGGGGCGGGGAGGGGGCCGGTCAGCGGCTCGACGCGGAGCGTGAGGCGGCGGCCCTGCCAGGTGTGGCGCCAGGTGGCGACCACCGCGCCGTCGCGCAGCACGCAGGGCATGAGCATGCCGCCGCCCGTGGCGATACGGGTCGCGAAGGCCGGGTCGAGCAGGGCGTCGCGGTCCTGGTAGCCGAGCAGATACGGGTCGAAGTGCCCGGTCAGCCGTACCCGTGGCCGGTCCGCGGGCCGCGCCGGAGGCGGCGCCGTGCCGGCCGCGGCCCACAACGGCTCGCCGTCCGGGCCCGCGACCTGCGCGAGCCGGTCCGCCGCCGCCCGGTGGCCGCGCCTGGCCTGGCCCAGGGGCAGCCCGGACCAGCGCGCGAAGTCGGCGACCGACGCGGGGCCGTAGGCGGTGGCGTGCCGGACGGCCAGTTCGGCCAGCGCGTCGTCGCCGGTCGGGCCGTCGTCGGGGACGTCTTTCAGCCACCGCTCACGCAGGACATACGTGGACACGTCGCCCGCCGCCTCGGGGCCGCGGCACAGCACGCCCCTGGCCGCCGCGAAAAGCACGAGGTGCGCCGGGGCCTGGCCGCCCGGGTCCACGGCCACCCCCTCCGCCGCGAGCAAATCGACCAGTTCGGCGCGCGGTACGGGCGGCCGGTCGGCCAGCACCCGCTCCAGGGCGGGCAGCGCCCGCTCGCACAGCTCCTCGTCGAGGCCCAGCCGGGCGCGGCGCCCGCGGTACGCGTCGGCCGCGCGCGGGCCGAGCAGCGCGGTCAGCCAGCGCACGTCCTCGGCCGCCACCGCGTGCAGGGTGCCGCGCATCAGCCAGGTGCGGACGACGGCGCGGCGGTCCGCGCCGCACGCCGTGTCCACGTCGGCCGCGGTCGGCGCGCCGTGGGTGCCGCCGGTCCGCGCCCTGACCTGGAGCCGGCACGCCTTCGCGTCCTGCGCCTGGAGACCGGCCGAGAGCCGGACGGCGTCCGCCACCGTACGATCGCTGCCGCTGCCGCTGCCGCTGCCGCTGCCGCTGCCGCTGCCGCTGCCGTCGCTTTCGCCCGCGCTGCCGCCCGCGCCGTCGCTTCCGTCCTCGGTCAGGCCCTGGGAGCGGGCCCGCCAGCGGCGGACCTCGGCCGTCGTGAGCCGTGCCATCGACTTCGTTCCTCCGCTCGGTCGGCCGCGCAATTGCTTCAGTCCGCTGCCGGGGTCCAGGTGAAGCGCGGCTCGCGGCGTTCGAGGAAGGCGGCGACGCCCTCGGCGGTGTCGCCGCTGAGGGCGGCCTGCCGGGCCCAGTGGGCGGCGCGGGCCGCGTCGTCCGACGCGTCCGCCGTCGCGGTGAACTCCTTCGCGGCGGCCTGCGTGAGCTGCGAGCGCGACCGCAGCACCCCGGCGAACTCCGTGACCCGCTTGTCCAGCTCGTCCTCCGGCAGCACCTCGTCCACCAGGCCGGTGCGCAGCGCCCGCTCGTCGTCGATCAACTCGGCCGAGAACAGCAGGTGTTTGGCGGTACCGGGCCCCGCGAGCCGCACCAGGCGCCGGGTGGAGGCGGCGCCGTAGACGATGCCCAGGCGCGCGGGCGTGATCCCGAAGCGGGCGCCCCGCGCGGCGAAGCGCAGGTCGCAGGCGACGGCGAGCTGGCAGCCGCCGCCCACGCAGTAGCCGCGTACGGCCGCGATCGTCGGCTTGGGGAAGGCGGCCAGCGCCTCCTCCGCGGCCATGGCGGCGGACTGCGCGCCGCTCGACGAGACGGGGTCGGCGAGGTCGGTGATGTCGGCGCCCGCGCAGAAGGTGTCGCCCGCGCCGGTGAGGACCAGCACGCGGACGGCGGGATCGACCGCGAGGTCGTGGAGGAGTCCCGGCAGCGACTGCCACATGGCCGTCGTCATCGCGTTGCGCCGGGCCGGATTGCTGATCGTCACGGTCGCGGTGCCGTCCGCGGCGCTGACGAGCAGCCCAGGGCCGGAGGTGGACATGCGTGCTCCTTCACGGGGGCGACATGCGCTGGCCGGTGCCGACAGATCCTATCGACCGGCGCGCGGCCGGCCGGGGGCGCACGGCGCCCGCGCCGGGAGGCACCGGTACGCCGTGCCAGGACGCACCGGTACGCCGGTGCACGTGCAGATGATCTCGGTCGAAGAGTTCGGGAAGCGTCCGAAGACTGCCGCGAATCGATCGAAAAAACGAAGTCGGCGATCGTTTCCGGTCAAAAATTACAGAAAGGTGCGGACTTACGGTTTCCTGCCTGTTCGGCTCCCGCCGTTACGGACACTCGACCTGTGAGGCGGAAGCTGCCGGGGTTGTCGGCAGGGGCCGCGGGGACACGTCACGCGAAAGCGACGGTGGGTGCGGTCATGGAGGTGCGCGGGAGCGTCCCGCCCGATCAGGCTCCGGCTCCGAGACCGTACGAGGGGGTGTGGCGGTTCACCGCCCCGGCTCTCGACTCGTCCGTGCCCCAGGTGCGGCGCGGGGTGCGCGCCCTCGTCGCCGACCAGGGGGTGCCGATCGACGAGGACCTGCTGTACGGACTGCTGGTCATCGTCTCGGAGCTGGTCACCAACGCGGTGAAGCACGCGGCCGTGCTGTCGCCCGAGATCACCGTCGAGGTCGCGGTCGGCGCCGACTGGATCAGGATCGCCGTCGAGGACAACCACCCGTACCGCCCCAGGGCGCTGGAGGCCGACCACGGGCAGACCGGCGGGCGCGGGCTGCTGCTGGTGAAGACGATCACCGCGGAGGCGGGCGGCCAGTGCGACATCGCGCAGACCGAGACCGGCGGCAAGGTGATCTGGGCGGCGCTCCCGCTGCGGACCACCGCCCTCTGAAACCCCCCGGCCCGTCCTGCCCTGACCTGCCTGCCCGTCCTGGCCTGCGTGCCCGTCCTGGCCTGCGTGCCCGTCCTGCCTGCCCGTCCTGACCTGCGTGCCCGTCCCGCGCTGCCCTGCCCGTCCTGCCCGGTGCCGGACGGGGCCCGCCGGACGGGGGCTACCAGCCCGCCGTACCGCCGGTGACCTCGCGCACGGTCGGCAGCGCCGCGTCGAGCACCGTCTGGAACCACGCCGAGAAGGGTCCGTCCGCGCGCAGCCGCGCCAGCTCCTGCGGGCCCACGAACGCCGTGTCGTCGATCTCCTCGGGGTCCGGCCGCAGCGCGTCGCCGATCAGCCCGACGAACAGGTGGTTGTACTCCTGCTCCACCAGACCGGAGGCCGGGTCCGGGTGGTTGTAGCGGACCGTGCCCGCCTCGCGCATCAGCACCGGCGCCGCGCCCAGCTCCTCGGCGGTGCGCCGGGCCGCGGCCACGAACGGCTGCTCACCGGGGTACGGGTGCCCGCAGCAGGTGTTGGACCAGACACCGGGGGAGTGGTACTTGCCCAGCGCGCGGCGCTGCAACAGCAGCCGGCCCTCGCCGTCGAAGAGGAACACCGAGAAGGCGCGGTGCAGGCGTCCGGGCGCCTGGTGCGCGGACAGCTTCTCCGCGGTGCCGATGGTCCGGCCGTCCTCGTCGACGAGTTCGAGCAGGATCGGTTCCGCCACGGCTTGACCCGCCGGGGTCTGCTCGGCATCTGCCAGGGTCTGCGCGGCAACACCATTGGGCGACGGTACGGCGGTGGGGGAGCCGGGTCGGCCGGTGGCAGGACTGGTGGGCATGTCCATCCTTCGCTTTCGACGACAGGCCCTCAGTCTGCCTCACTTCGCGTGCCGCTCAGTGGCAGAGCCGCGCCTCGTGCTCCGCGTGCCCGACCGGCTCCAACTGGAAGGTGCAGTGCTCCACATCGAAATGCGTGCCGAGGCAGCCCTGAAGGTCGTGCAGCATCTTCTCGTAGCCGACGGCCTCCAGGACCTCCTGGCTGACCACCACGTGCGCCGACAGCACCGGCATCCCCGAGGTGATCGTCCACACATGCAGATCGTGCAGGCCCTCCACGCCGGGCAGCCCCTCGATGTGGCTGCGGACATCGCCCATGTCAACGCCCTTGGGCGCGGCCTCCAGCAGGACGTCGACGGCCTCGCGCAGCAGCTTCCACGTGCGCGGCACGATCATCAGACCGATCAGCAGCGACGCCACCGGGTCGGCCTGCCGCCAGCCGGTGGTCATGAACACCACGGCCGCCACGATCACCGCGAGCGACCCCAGCGCGTCCGCCATCACCTCGAGGAAAGCGCCCCGCACATTGAGGCTCTCGCGCTGCCCGCGCATCAGCACAACGAGTGACACGGAGTTCGCGACCAGACCGATCGCGCCGAAGACGACGGTGCCGCCGGCGTCGATGTGCTGCGGGCTGATCAGCCGCCGTACGCCCTCGTAGAAGATGAACGCGCCGACGCCGAAGAGCAGCACCGCGTTGAGGACCGCCGCCAGGATCTCGGCGCGTGCGAAGCCGAAGGTGCGGCGCTCGCTGGCGGGGCGGTTGGCGATGTGGATGGCGAGCAGCGCCATCGCGATACCGGCCGCGTCGGTCGCCATGTGACCGGCGTCGGCGAGCAGCGCGAGGGAGTCGGTGACCGCGCTGCCGACCACCTCGACCGCGAGCACGAAGAGCGTGATGCCGAGCGCGATCCGCAGCCGGCCGCGGTACGCGGAACCGGCCGTGCCGTCGGCGCCCGGCCGCAGACCGTGGCTGTGGTCGTGACCGTGGCCCTTCTTCCGGCCGCCGTCGCCGTCCTTCCGCTCGCCGCCGCGCTCCTGGCCGCCGCTGCGCGTGCGACCTTCGCCGTGGCCGTGCGCGTGGCCTGACCCCATGGCCGCGTCCCCCTCTCGTCGGACCGCCGTGCCATCCGGTGTGCGGCGGTCAGTCAACACCGGTTACCCACCGTGGGCAAGCCGGTACTGGAGACCGTTGTCATGTGCGGTGACCTGCGGTGATGAGGCGCGCAGAAGGGGCGCGGGGAACACCGCCCACCTCACTCGTACGGGTGAGCGCGTCCGTCGTTTGTCCGGGCGCCCGTGATCAACGATGATGATCACGCCGGGCACGCCAAGTTCAGGCGAACGGGCGGTGAACGGTGGCGGACGTGGATCCGATAGCCTCTGCCGTCGTGCCTGGCCCGGACTTGCCGACCGCGGCCCTTACAGGCAAGCCCTTCGCACGCATCCAGGGAGTGAGTTCCTCTGTCGACCGCCATTCTCACCGGCCCGCCCGCCGCGGGATCAGCGTCGCCGCTCGCGGACGACCTGCGGGCGCTGGGATTCCAGGTGGTCGAGGCGGACACGCCCGTCGCCGTCGCCGCGCGGCTCGCCCAGGTGCCCGCCGCCGACCGGGTCGCCGTCGTCGACCGCCGCTTCGTCGGCCACCGGCACGCGCTGCGCCTGGCCCTGACCGACCCGCGCTTCGACACCGCCGCGATTGCGGGCGCCGTGTCCGCGAAGGCCGCAGGCCGCCAGGCGCTCACCGCCGCCGTCACCGGGCTGACCGCGCAGGGCGGCGCCACCGTCCCGTCGCAGACCGCTCCCTCCGTACCGGCCTCGTCCGTATCGGCCCCCGGCGGCACCCTGCTGTCCGCCGCCGACGGCGACACCGCCCCCGCCGCCCGCGCGGCCACCTTGGCCGCCGTCGTCCCCGACGCGCTGGCTGCCGCCCTCGACGCGCAGGGCGCCGCCCCGCACCGCCCCGAGCTGGGCGTCCTCGTCGCGGCCGTCCCCGCCGACGCCGCCGAGCGTGCCGCGGCGGCCGAGGCCGTCGCCGCCGTGGACGAGGAGGCGGTACGGCTGCGCAGCGCGGTGAAGTCCCGCGACGGCTTCTTCACCACCCACTGCATCAGCCCGTACTCGCGCTACCTGGCCCGCTGGTGCGCCCGCCGCGGCCTCACCCCGAACCAGGTCACCACCGCGTCGCTGCTGGTCGCGCTGATCGCCGCGGGCTGCGCGGCCACCGGCACCCGGACCGGATACGTCGCGGCGGGCGTCCTGCTGCTCGCCTCGTTCGTCCTGGACTGCACCGACGGCCAGCTCGCCCGCTACTCCCTCCAGTACTCCACGCTCGGCGCCTGGCTCGACGCCACCTTCGACCGGGCCAAGGAGTACGCCTACTACGCGGGCCTCGCGCTCGGCGCCGCCCGCGGCGGCCACGACGTATGGGCGCTCGCGCTCGGCGCGATGGTCCTCCAGACCTGCCGCCATGTCGTCGACTTCGCCTTCAACGAGGCCAACCACGACGCCACCGCCAACACCAGCCCCACCGCCGCGCTGTCCGGCAGGCTCGACAGCGTCGGCTGGACGGTGTGGGTACGGCGGATGATCGTGCTGCCGATCGGCGAGCGCTGGGCGCTGATAGCCGTGCTCACCGCGGTCACCACCCCGCGCGTCACCTTCGTCGTCCTGCTGGTCGGCTGCGGCCTCGCCGCCTGCTACACCACCGCGGGCCGCGTCCTGCGCTCACTCACCCGCAAGGCCCAGCGCACCGACCGGGCCGCCCAGGCGCTCGCCGACCTCGCCGACAGCGGGCCGCTCGCCGAGGCCGGGGCCCGGATCCTGCGCCCGCTCGCCGGTCGTATGCCATCCTTCGCGGCGCCCGCGGTCGCCCTGCTCGGCGCCGCCGCGGTCACCGCCACCGCGGCGCTCTCCTCCCGGGGCAGCTGGTGGCCGCCGCTGGTGGCCGTGGTCTACGTCCTGACCTCGTCCTTCGCCGTCTCCCGGCCGCTCAAGGGGGCCCTGGACTGGCTGGTCCCGCCGATCTTCAGGGCCGGTGAGTACGGCACGGTGCTGGCCCTCGCGGCCGTCTCCGGGGTAAACGGGGCGTTGCCCGCTGCTTTCGGTCTGGTGGCCGCGGTCGCCTACCATCACTACGACACGGTGTACCGCATCCGCGGCGGCACCGGGGCGCCGCCGCGGGCCCTGGTACGGGCGGCCGGCGGACACGAGGGCCGCACCCTGGTGGTCGCCCTCCTGGCCGCCGTCGCACACCACACAGGCTTCACGGTCGCGCTGACGGTGCTCGCCGCGGCGCTCGCGCTGCTGGTCCTCACCGAGAGCGTCCGCTTCTGGGTGTCCGCAGGGGCTCCCGCTGTACACGACGAAACAGGAGAACCCGCATGATCGGCCTCGTGCTGGCGGCCGGCGCCGGAAGACGCCTGCGCCCCCACACCGACACCCTGCCCAAGGCACTGGTGCCGGTCGTCGGTCCCGAAGGGGCTGCGGACAGCCTGACCGTCCTGGACCTCACCCTGTCCAACTTCGCGGAGATCGGCCTGACCGAGGTCGCCGTCGTCGTCGGCTACCGCAAGGAAGCGGTCTACGCGCGCAAAACGGCGCTGGAGGAGAAGTACGGCCTCACCCTCACCCTGATCGACAACGACAAGGCCGAGGAGTGGAACAACGCCTACTCCCTGTGGTGCGCGCGCGACGTCCTCAGGCACGGGGTGATTCTGGCCAACGGCGACACCGTGCACCCGGTGTCGGTGGAGAAGACCCTGCTGGCCGCGCGCGGCGGCGGCAAGCGGATCGTGCTGGCCCTGGACACCGTCAAGCACCTCGCCGACGAGGAGATGAAGGTCGTCGCCGAGCCCGGCAGGGGAGTGCGGCGGATCACCAAGCTGATGGACCCGGCCGAGGCCACCGGTGAGTACATCGGCGTCACCCTCATCGAGGGCGAGGCGGCGGCCGAGCTGGCCGACGCGCTGAAGACCACCTTCGAGCGCGACCCCGACCTGTACTACGAGGACGGCTACCAGGAGCTGGTCAACCGCGGCTTCACCATCGACGTCGCCCCGATCGGTGACGTCGCCTGGGTCGAGATCGACAACAACGACGACCTCGCCAAGGGGCGGGTGATTGCGTGCCAGTACTGACCAGGCTCATCCCCTCCCCGGTCGTCGTCGACATCAGGGGCGGCGCGATCGCCGACCTGGCCGTACTCCTGGCCGATCAGCGGATCTCCACCTCCGGCAAGCTCGCCTTCGCCGTCAGCGAGGGCTCCGGGCTCAAGCTGCGCGACCGGCTGGCCCCCGAGCTGCCCGGCGCGGACTGGTACCCGGTGCACGGCGGCACCATCGACGCGGCCGTGAAGCTCGCCGACTCCATGCGCGGCAAGCGCTACGACGCGGTCATCGGCCTCGGCGGCGGCAAGATCATCGACGTCACCAAATACGCCGCCGCGCGGGTGGGCCTTCCCATGGTCGCGGTCGCCACCAACCTCTCGCACGACGGCCTGTGCTCACCGGTCGCCACCCTGGACAACGACAACGGGCGCGGCTCCTACGGTGTCCCGACGCCGATCGCGCTGGTCATCGACCTCGACGTGATCCGCGAGGCGCCCGCCCGCTACGTCAGGGCCGGCATCGGCGACGCGATCTCCAACCTCTCCGCGCTCGCGGACTGGGAGCTGTCCCACCGCGAGAACAGCGAGCCGATCGACGGCCTGGCCGCGGCGATGGCCAGGAGCGCCGGCGAGTCCGTGCTGCGGCACCCCGGCGGCATCGGCGACGACGACTTCCTGGTCACGCTCTCCGAGGGCCTGGTGCTGACCGGCATCGCCATGTCGATCAGCGGCGACACCCGCCCGTCGTCCGGCGCGTGCCACGAGATCAGCCACGCCTTCGACCTGCTCCACCCGCAGCGGGCCGCCGCCCACGGCGAGCAGGTCGGCATCGGCGCCGCCTTCGCGATGCACCTGCGCGGCGCGCGCGAGGAGTCGGGCCTCATCGCCGAGACCCTGCGCCGCCACGGACTGCCCGTTCTCCCCGAGGAGATCGGCTTCACGGAACCGGAGTTCGTCGAAGCGGTGCGCTACGCGCCGCAGACCCGCCCCGGCCGCTTCACGATCCTGGAACACCTGGACCTCTCCGCCACCGAGATCAGGGACGCATACGCCGACTATGTCAAAGCCATCAGTAGCTGAACTGCGCCCGGTCGTTCACCCCCCGGGGGTCAAGGACCGCCGCAGCGGCGAACACTGGGCCGGCCGGCTCTACATGCGTGAGCTGTCGCTGCGCATAGACCGGCACCTCGCGCCCACCCGCGTCACGCCCAACCAGTTGACGTACCTCATGACCGTCTTCGGCGTCCTCGCCGCCCCGGCGCTGCTGGTGCCCGGGATCGCGGGCGCCGTCCTCGGCGTGCTGATGGTGCAGCTCTACCTGCTGCTGGACTGCGTGGACGGGGAGATCGCCCGCTGGAAGCAGCAGTTCTCGCTGTCTGGCGTCTACCTCGACCGCGTCGGCGCCTACCTGTGCGACGCCGCCGTCTTGGTCGGCTTCGGGCTGCGCGCCGCCGACCTGTGGGGCAGCGGCCGGATCGACTGGCTGTGGGCGTTCCTCGGCACCCTCGCCGCGCTCGGCGCGGTGCTGATCAAGGCCGAGACCGACCTCGTCGGGGTCGCCCGGCACCAGGGCGGGCTCCCGCCGGTCAAGGAGGCGGCGTCCGAGCCGCGCTCCTCCGGAGTGGCGCTGGCCCGCAAGGCCGCCGCCGCGCTGAAGTGGCACCGCCTCGTGCTGGGCGTCGAGGCGTCCCTGCTCATCCTGCTGCTCGCGATCGTGGACCAGGCGCGCGGCGACCTGTTCTTCACCCGGCTCGGCGTCGCCGTGCTGGCGGGCATCGCGCTGCTCCAGACCCTGCTGCACCTGGTCTCCGTCCTCGCCTCCAGCAGGCTGAAGTGAGCACGCAGGGGACGCCGCTGCGCGTCGGCGCGGTCATCATCACCATGGGCAACCGCCCCGCGGAGCTGAACGACCTGCTGGACTCGGTCGCCAAGCAGCAGGGCCCGCCGGTGACGGTCGCCGTGGTCGGCAACGGGTCACCGCTGCCGCCGCTGCCCGCCGAGGTGCGCACCGCGGAGCTGCCCGAGAACCTGGGCATCCCCGGCGGGCGCAACGTCGGCATCGAGATGTTCGGCCCCGGCGCCGAGGAAGTGGACGTCGTCCTCTTCCTGGACGACGACGGGCTGCTGCCGGGCGACGACACCGCGGAGCTGGTCAGGCGGGCCTTCGAGGCCGACCCCGAGCTGGGAATCATCAGCTTCCGGATCGCCGACCCCGAGACCGGGCAGACGCAGCGCAGGCACGTCCCCCGGCTGCGCGCCGCCGACCCGATGCGGGACTCGCGGGTCACCACCTTCCTGGGCGGCGCGTGCGCCGTGCGCAGCCGCGTCATCCAGCAGGTCGGTCCGCTGCCCGCCGAATTCTTCTACGCGCACGAGGAGACAGATCTGGCCTGGCGCGCTCTTGACGCGGGTTGGCTGATCGACTATCGGCATGACATGGTGCTGTTCCACCCGGCGACCTCGCCCGCCCGGCACGCGGTGTACCACCGGTTGGTGGCCCGTAACCGGGTGTGGCTGGCCCGGCGTAATCTGCCCTGGCCGCTGGTCCCGGCGTACCTCGGCGTCTGGTTCGCGCTGACGCTGGTGCGCCGGCCGTCCGGGCCGGCGCTGCGAGCGTGGCTCGGCGGATTCCGTGAGGGATGGACAACTCCCTGCGGTCAACGGCGGCCGATGCGCTGGCGGACCGTCTGGAGGTTGACCCGGCTAGGCCGACCCCCGATCATCTGACAAGCTCGGACCTGAGAGCATCAGGCGCAGCCCGGGATTCCCCTGCCCCGGCGCGCACCTTGAGGACGAAAGTGTCAACTGTGAGCGAGACAACGCACAATGGTGCGGTCGCCGTCGGTGTCCCCCCGGCACCCACGGCCGATGACGGCCTCAGCCCCGCCCAGGTAGCGGCCAAGTACGGCTTGTCCGTCAGTGGCGCCCGGCCTGGCCTGGTGGAGTACACGCGGCAGCTCTGGGGCCGTCGACATTTCATCAACGAGTTCGCCAAGGCGCGCACCCAGGCGCAGTACACCCAGGCCCGCCTCGGCCAGCTCTGGCAGGTGATGACGCCCCTGCTGAACGCGGCGGTGTACTACCTGATCTTCGGTCTGCTGATCGGCACCAGCAAAGGCATCGACAACTTCATCGCCTTCCTGGTCACCGGCATCTTCATCTTCACCTTCACGCAGTCCTCGGTACTCAGCGGCGTGCGCGCGGTGTCCGGCAACCTCGGTCTGATCAGGGCGCTGCACTTCCCGCGCGCCTCGATGCCGATCGCCTTCACGCTGATGCAGCTCCAGCAGCTCATCATGTCGATGTTCGTCCTGCTGGCGATCGTGCTGATGACCGGTGAGGTGCCGAACGCCTCCTGGCTGCTGATGTTCCCCGCGCTGATCACGCAGTGGGTCTTCAACACCGGCCTGGCGCTGATCGTGGCGCGGCTGGGCAGCAAGATGACGGACCTGGCGCAGCTCATGCCGTTCATCCTGCGCACCTGGATGTACATGTCCGGCGTCATGTACAGCATCGAGAAGCTGACCAGCGACGCGCCGCACTTCGTACGCATCCTGCTCGACATCAACCCGGCCGCGGTCTACATCGATCTGATGCGCTTCGCGCTCATCGACAGCGTGACCTCCTCCCAGTTGCCGCCGCACGTGTGGGCGTCCGCGGTCGGCTGGGCCGTGCTGGTGGGCGTCGGCGGCTACGTCTACTTCTGGAAGGCGGAGGAGCAATATGGCCGTGGCTGAGCAGCAGAGCGTCGAGAGGGCACAGCAGCCCTCCGACAGCCGCGTTCCCACCGTGATAGTGGACGACGTGCACATCGTCTACACGGTGCACGGCGCGGGCACCGGCAAGGGCAGCGCGACCGCCGCCCTGGGCCGGCTGATCTCCCGCAAGGGCTCGCCGAACGTCCGCCGGGTGCACGCGGTCAAGGGCGTCAGCTTCACCTCGTACCGCGGTGAGGCGATCGGCATCATCGGTTCCAACGGCTCCGGCAAGTCGACGATCCTGCGCGCCATCGCGGGTCTGCTGCCGCCGGAGCGCGGGAAGATCTACACCGACGGCCAGCCGTCGCTGCTGGGCGTCAACGCGGCGCTGATGAACGACCTCACGGGTGAGCGCAACGTCATCCTGGGCGGTCTGGCCATGGGCATGACGCAGGACGAGGTGCGCCGCCGCTACCAGGGGATCGTCGACTTCTCGGGCATCAACGAGAAGGGCGACTTCATCTCGCTGCCGATGCGGACGTACTCCTCCGGCATGGCGGCGCGCCTGCGGTTCTCGATCGCGGCGGCCAAGAACCACGACGTGCTGATGATCGACGAGGCGCTGGCCACCGGCGACCGCGCGTTCCAGCGCCGGTCAGAGGCCCGGATCAGGGAACTGCGCAAGGAAGCGGGCACGGTCTTCCTCGTCAGCCACAACAACAACTCTATCCGCGACACGTGCGACCGCGTGGTGTGGCTGGAGAAGGGCGAGCTGTTGATGGACGGTCTGACCGATGACGTGCTCAAGGCGTACGAGGAGCACACCGGCAAGTAGCGTTCCCTGCCTGCTCGCAGGCGTACGAGGTCCCCGTCGGACGATCCGGCGGGGACCTTGTATGTCAATCCCACCACGTGTCACGCCCCCGGCGTACGCCGCAGCATCACCGGTCGTAAGCTGTACCGGTGCTGGGAGCCTGGAGATGATCGAAACCGCTGACCGACACCCGGGTGCGACACCCGGTGCGGCGTGTCCGAAATGGGAAGTATCTGCTGGGCGGTGTAGAACGGGGGGTGTGGCGGCCATGATGATCGGGACCATCCTGCTCCGGGGCACGCTCGCCGCCTGTGTGCCGGGAAGAGCATGGTGACCGGGGACGCCGAGTCCCGGGCCGTCCTGGACAAGGCCGCGCGCGAGAACTTCCCCGTGGCACCGGTGTTCCTGCCGCGTGCCTGGCGCCGGGACCTGATGGCGGTGTACGGATTCGCCCGGCTGGTGGACGACATCGGCGACGGCGACCTGGCGGGGGGCGGCCGGGAGGACGCGCTGCGACTCGGACTGTCCGCCGACTCCGCCGACGACCGGCTCGCGATGCTGGACGCCTTCGAGGCCGACCTCAACCGCGTGTTCGACGGCACTCCCCGGCACCCGCTGCTGCTCGCGCTCCAGCCCACCGTCCGCCGCCACGACCTCAGCCCCGAGCCCTTCCTCGGTCTGATCGCCGCCAACCGGCAGGACCAGCAGGTGCGGCGGTACGCGACCTACGACGACCTGCTGGCGTACTGCGAATTGTCCGCCAATCCGGTCGGCCGGCTGGTGCTGTCCATCACCGGCACCTCGACGCCCGAGCGCGTCCGGCGCTCGGACGCGGTCTGCACCGCGCTCCAGATCGTGGAGCATCTCCAGGACGTGGCCGAGGACCTCGGCCGCGACCGGATCTATCTGCCCGCCGAGGACATGAAGCGTTTCTCGGTCGAGGAGGCCGATCTCGCCGCCGCGACGGCCGGCGCACAGGTGCGCGCCCTGGTCGCGCACGAGGCGGAACGCGCCGGATACTTGTTGGATGAAGGTACCCCCCTGGTGGGCAGCGTCCGTGGCAGGCTCAGGCTGCTGCTCGCCGGATTCGTCGGCGGCGGCCGTGCCGCGCTGAAGGCGGTCGAAGCGGCGGGGTACGACGTACTGGCGGTATCGCCGAAAGCCACCAAGCCCAGCCTGCTGCGCGAGGTGGGGTCGACATTGCGAAGAGAGGGGTGAGCCGGACCGTGAACGGTTCCGCCCACACGTCCGGTCCCGTGCTCGCGGCCTACCGCTACTGCGAGGCTGTGACCGGCCACGAGGCCCGCAACTTCGCGTACGGCATCCGCCTGCTGCCCGCCCCCAAACGGCAGGCGATGTCCGCGCTGTACGCGTTCTCCCGCCGGGTCGACGACATCGGCGACGGTGAACTGCCGCCGCGGGAGAAGGCCGAGCGGCTCGACGGCACCCGCGCGCTGCTCACCCGCGTCCGCGCGGGAGAGGTCGCGGAGGACGACACCGACCCGGTCGCGGTCGCGCTCGCCGACTCCGCGCGCCGCTTCCCGCTGCCGCTCGAAGGGCTCGACGAACTCATCGACGGCGTCCTGATGGACGTCCGCGGCGAGACGTACGAGACCTGGGACGACCTCGCCGTGTACTGCCGTTGCGTGGCCGGCGCGATCGGACGGCTCTCGCTTGGCGTGTTCGGCACCGCGAATGGGCACGATCATGCGCGTGCCGCAGAATATGCCGACACGCTCGGCCTCGCCCTACAACTCACCAACATCCTCCGGGACGTCCGCGAGGACGCCGCGAACGGACGGACGTACCTGCCCGCCGAGGATCTCGCCAAGTTCGGCTGCGCGGCCGGTTTCCACAGCGATACCGCGCCGCCCGGCTCCGACTTCCCCGGCCTGGTGGAATTCGAAGTACGGCGCGCCCGCACCCTGTTCGCCACCGGATACCGGCTGCTCCCGATGCTCGACCGGCGCAGCGGCGCCTGCGTCTCGGCCATGGCCGGGATCTACCGCAGGCTGCTCGACCGGATCGCCGCCGACCCCGAGGCCGTCCTGCGCGGCCGGGTGTCACTGCCCGGACGGCAGAAGGCGTACGTCGCCGTCCGCGGCCTCGCGGGGCTCGACGCCCGCCGTACCGCCCGCTCCCCACGAGGTGACGCGTGAGACCGTCCCGCGACGGCGCGGGTCCGCGCGCACGGCACGGGGCACGGTACGCGCACGACGAGGCAACCACCGGGACACGTACGGCGTCACTGCCAGCAACGGTTCGCCGTGCTGGACACGGCGGGGCCGAAGGGGGGAGGACGCATGACCGCGCATGAGCGGATCACCACCGACGGCGGCGGCATGCGCACCGCCGTCGTGGTCGGCGGCGGACTCGCCGGTACGACGGCCGCGCTCGCGCTGGCCGACGCCGGGGTGCGCGTCACCCTCGCCGAGGCCAGACCCCGGCTCGGCGGCCTCGCCTTCTCCTTCAAGCGCGGCGAGTTGACCGTCGACAACGGCCAGCACGTCTTTCTGCGCTGCTGCGACGCCTACCAGTGGTTCATCGACCGGATCGCGGCCCGCGACCTGGTGACCCTTCAGGACCGGCTGGACGTACCGGTGCTGGAGGCCGACACGCTCCGGCTGGGGCGGCTGTCCAGGACCGCGCTGCCGGTGCCCCTGCACCTGGCCGCGAGCCTGCTCCGCTACCCGCATCTGAGTCCGCGTGAGCGGGCCTCGGTGGGCCGCGCCGCGCTCGCGCTGGGCCGCCTCGACCTGGACGACCCGGCCCTGGACCGTACGGACTTCGCGAGCTGGCTCAGTGCGCGCGGGCAGTCGGCGCGCACCATCGAGGCGCTGTGGGACCTGGTCGGTGTGGCCACGCTCAACGCGCGGTCGGCCGACGCCTCGTTGGGCCTGGCCGCGAAGGTCTTCAAGACCGGACTGCTCTCCGACCCGGGGGCCGCCGACATCGGCTGGGCCTCGGCGCCGCTGGGCGACCTGCACGACGGCCGGGCCCGCGCCGCGCTGGACACCGCGGGCGTACGCACCATGCTGCGCTCCCGTACCACCGGCATCAAAGAGGCGGCGGACGGCGGCTGGCACGTCTCGATCGAGACCGGACCGGGACGCGGCGAGCAACTCGACGCGGACATCGTGGTGTTGGCGGTCCCGCAGCGCGAGGCGCACGGCCTGCTGCCCGCCGGATCGCTCGAAGATCCGGAAAAGCTCTTGCGCATCGGTACCGCTCCGATCCTCAATATGCATGTGATCTACAACAGACAGGTGCTCCGACAGCCGTTCTTCGCGGCACTCGGCAGCCCCGTCCAGTGGGTCTTCGACCGCACCGTCAGTTCCGGGCTCACCGGCGGCGGTCAGTACGTGGCCGTGTCCCAGTCGGCGGTGGAGGACGAGATCGACCTCCCCGTGGCCGAGTTGCGCGCCCGCTACCTGCCCGAGCTGGAACGGCTGCTGCCCGCGGCCCGCGGCGCGGGCGTCCGCGACTTCTTCGTCACCCGGGAACGCACCGCGACCTTCGCGCCCACTCCGGGTGTCGGGAGCTTGCGGCCCGGTCCGGTGACCCGCGCCCCCGGCCTCTACCTGGCCGGGTCGTGGACCGCCACCGGCTGGCCCGCGACCATGGAGAGCGCGGTGCGCAGCGGCCTGCACGCCTCCCGAGAAGCGTTGTCCGCGCTCGGGATGCCATTCGACAACGGCGTCCTGGAGGCGGCATGAGTGCTATTGGTGCAACCAGAGGAGAGAACGTGACCGCCACCGGCGTCATCGAACTGCTGGAAAACGGCCGCATCCTGACCACACCCGTACTGCGCGCGGCCGTGGCCCGCCTCGCACCCCCGATGGACACCGTCGCCGCCTACCACTTCGGCTGGATCGACGAGGCGGGCCGCCCCGCGGACGGCGACGGTGGCAAGGCCGTACGCCCGGCGCTGGCCCTGCTGTCCGCGGAGGCCGCGGGCGCCTCGGCCGAGACGGGCGTACCCGGCGCCGTCGCCGTGGAGCTGGTGCACAACTTCTCGCTGCTGCACGACGACCTGATGGACGGCGACGAGCAGCGGCGGCACCGCGACACGGTGTGGAAGGTGCACGGTCCCGCCCAGGCGATCCTGGTCGGCGACGCGCTCTTCGCACTCGCCAACGAGCTGCTGCTGGAACAGGGCACGGTCGACGCCGGCCGGGCCACCCGCCGGCTGACCACCGCCACCCGCAAACTGATCGACGGTCAGGCGCAGGACATCTCCTTCGAGCACCGCGAGCGGGTCACCGTCCAGGAGTGCCTGGAGATGGAGGGCAACAAGACCGGCGCGCTGCTGGCCTGCGCGTCCTCCATCGGCGCGGTGCTCGGCGGGGCCTCGGAGTCCGACGCCGACGCGCTGGAGGAGTACGGCTACCACCTGGGGCTCGCCTTCCAGGCGGTGGACGACCTGCTGGGCATCTGGGGCGACCCCGCGGCCACCGGCAAGCAGACCTGGAGCGACCTGCGGCAGCGCAAGAAGTCGCTTCCCGTGGTCGCCGCGCTCGCCGCGGGAGGGTCCGCGTCGGAGCGCCTGGGTGAACTGCTCGCGGCGGACGCGAAGAATCCTGAAACCGGTGCCTTCAGCGAGGAAGAGTTCGCTATGCGCGCGGCGTTGATCGAAGAGGCCGGTGGACGTGAGTGGACCTCCCAGGAGGCCAGGAGGCAGTACGCGACCGCCATCGCCGCGCTGGACAAAATGGACATGCCGGAACAAATTCAACGTAAGCTCGTTGGTCTCGCGGATTTTGTGGTGGTCCGCGAGAAATAAAGAGAACGACAGAACGAAACGTGGAGCGCTAACGTCGCCGGTCCCTCTTATGTGACGGCCGACGGCCGCCCCAACACCGCAGATAGTCTCAACTGCAAAGGGGAAGCCATGACAGCGACGACCGATGGCAGTCCAGGGACGCCAACCCACCGGACACCTTCGGCCAGCAGCACCTCGGAGCCGGACCCTGTTCCAGCCGACGGCACCGAGGCGGCGGCGCAGCGTGCCGTGCAGCGCGCCGCAGACCACCTTCTGGCACGGCAGCACCCCGACGGATGGTGGAAGGGCGACCTCGAAACGAACGTGACGATGGACGCCGAGGATCTGTTGCTCCGACAGTTCCTGGGTATCCAGGACGAGCAGACCACCGCGGCCTCCGCCCGGTGGATCCGCTCGCAGCAGCGTGAGGACGGCGCCTGGCCCACCTTTCACGGCGGGCCGGGCGACGTGTCGGCCACCATCGAGGCGTATGTCGCGCTGCGACTCGCCGGGGACTCCCCGGACGAGGCGCACATGGCACTCGCCGCCAAGTGGTCGCGCGGCGAAGGGGGAGTGGCGGCCAGCCGGGTCTTCACCCGCATCTGGCTGGCCCTGTTCGGCTGGTGGAGCTGGGACGACCTCCCGGAACTGCCGCCCGAGATCATCTACCTGCCCAAGTGGATGCCGCTGAACATCTACTCGTTCGGCTGCTGGGCGCGGCAGACCATCGTGCCGCTCACCGTCGTCGGAGCCCACCGCCCGGTCCGCCCGGCGCCGTTCGGCATCGACGAGCTGCACATCAACCCCAAACAGCCCAACCCCAAGCGGCGCAGAGCCTCCATCAGGACCTGGGACGGCGTCTTCGAGCGGCTCGACCAGGTGCTGCACGTCTACCGCCGCTTCAGCCCGCGCATGGTGCGGCGCAGCGCCATGCACGCCTGTGCCCGCTGGATCATCGAGCGTCAGGAGGCCGACGGCTGCTGGGGAGGAATCCAGCCACCCGCCGTCTACTCCGTGATCGCCCTGCACCTGCTGGGCTACGAGCTCGACCACCCGGTGGTCAAGGCCGGTCTCGACTCGCTGGATCGTTTCGCCGTATGGCCGGAAGAGGGCGTCCGGATGATCGAGGCGTGCCAGTCCCCGGTCTGGGACACCTGCCTCGCCGCCATCGCGCTCGCCGACGCGGGCGTCCCCGCGGACGACCCGGCGCTGGTCAAGTCGGCCGAATGGATGCTCGGCGAGCAGATCACCCGGCCGGGTGACTGGTCCGTGCAGCGGCCCCAGCTCGCCCCGGGCGGCTGGGCGTTCGAATTCCACAACGACATCTACCCCGACATCGACGACACCGCCGAGGTCGTCCTCGCCCTGCGCAGGATCGACCACCCGGACCGGGCGCGCGTCGACTCCGCGGTGGAGAAGGCCGTGCGCTGGAACGTCGGGATGCAGTCGCGGAACGGCGCGTGGGGCGCCTTCGACGCCGACAACACCAGCCGGTTCCCGAACCGGCTGCCCTTCTGCGACTTCGGCGAGGTCATCGACCCGCCGTCGGCCGACGTCACGGCGCACGTGGTGGAGATGCTCGCCGCGCTCGGTCTCGAGCACGACGAGCACGCCCGCCGCGGCATCGAGTGGCTGCTGGCGGAACAGGAGGACAACGGCGCCTGGTTCGGCCGTTGGGGGGTCAATTACATCTACGGCACGGGGTCCGCCGTCCCCGCGCTGGCCTCGGCCGGTCTGCCGTCGAGCCACCCGGCGATCCGCAAGGCGGTGAGCTGGCTGGAATCGGTGCAGAACAACGACGGTGGCTGGGGCGAGGACCTGCGCTCCTACTCCGACCGGGAATGGGTGGGCCGCGGTGCCTCCACCGCCTCGCAGACCGCGTGGGCCCTGATGGCGCTGCTGGCGGCGGGCGAACGGGACGGTGACGCGGTCGCGCGCGGGGTGCGCTGGCTGACCGACACTCAGCTCCCCGACGGGTCGTGGGACGAGCCGTACTTCACCGGTACGGGCTTCCCCCGCGACTTCTCGATCAACTACCACCTCTACCGCATGGTCTTCCCGCTGACCGCCCTCGGGCGATACGTACGCGACGAGCCGTTCGGTACCGCGGGTGCCCCGGCCGTCACCGCCGGAACCGCCGCTGGAAAGGGGGCCTAGTTCGTGGGCCATACAGGACCGCCGCTGCTGGTGGTGTGCGCCCTGCGCATCGAGAAGGTCGCGCTGCGCAGGGGAGCGGCCCGGAACGCCGCCGAAAGGGTCACCGTGCTCAGGACCGGCATGGGACCCACGGCCGCCGACCGGGTGGTCCGTGAGGCCCTGCACCAACCGGAGTTGCGCGGCTCGGCCGTCCTCACCACGGGCTTCTGTGCCGGGCTCGCGCCCGGCATGCGCCCCGGTGACGTCGTGGTCGCCGAGGACGGCCA
Source organism: Streptomyces sp. NPDC025721 (assembly GCF_055558595.1). Lineage (NCBI taxonomy): Bacteria > Bacillati > Actinomycetota > Actinomycetes > Kitasatosporales > Streptomycetaceae > Streptomyces > Streptomyces sp. NPDC025721. The sequence goes on from NZ_JBVHMF010000005.1 coordinate 348,936, forward strand.
CGAGAGCGAGGCGCTCGCCGCCGCGCTCAAGGCGGCCGGTCACACCGTGCACACCGGCCCCCTCGCAGAATCCGACCATGTCGTGCGGGGCGCCGAGCGCACCGCACTGGCGGCGACCGGTGCCATCGCCGTGGACATGGAATCGGCCGCGATGCGACGCGCCGCGCTCGCCGAAGGCGCGCGCCACATCGCGGCGGCCCGAGTCGTCGTCGACACGCCCGAGTTCGAACTCGTACGTGTCGGAACGCTTCGCACCGGGATCATCGCATTCCGGGTGCTCAGAGATCTTGTTCCTGCCTTTCTTGATTGGCACCGCACTACCGTGCTCCCCTGGAGGTGAGCTAGATGGCTATGCCGCTCCGTCAGACCATCCGTGTCGCGTCGTACCTCTTCGAACAGAAAATGGTCAGGCGCCGCGAAAAGTTCCCGCTCATCGTCGAGCTCGAACCGCTCTTCGCCTGCAACCTCAAATGTGAGGGCTGCGGCAAGATCCAGCACCCCGCCAACGTGCTGAAGCAGCGCATGCCGGTGGCCCAGGCCGTCGGCGCGGTGCTGGAGTCGGGCGCGCCGATGGTGTCCATCGCGGGTGGTGAGCCGCTGATGCACCCCCAGATCGACGAGATCGTCCGGCAACTCGTCGCGAAGAAGAAGTACGTCTTCCTCTGCACCAATGCCCTTCTGCTGCGCAAGAAAATCGAGAAGTTCACACCTTCTCCTTACTTTGCCTTTACCGTTCACATTGACGGTATGCGCGAGCGGCACGACGAGTCCGTGGCCAAGGAAGGCACCTTCGACGAGGCCGTGGCCGCGATCAAGGAAGCCCAGCGCCGCGGTTTCCGGGTCACCACGAACTCGACTTTCTTCAACACCGACACGCCGCAGACGATCATCGAGGTGATGAACTACCTCAATGACGATCTGAAGGTCGAGGAGATGATGCTGTCTCCCGCGTACGCCTACGAGAAGGCGCCCGACCAGGACCACTTCCTGGGCGTGACGCAGACCCGTGAGCTGTTCAAGAAGGCGTTCGACGACGGCAACCGGCGCAAGTGGCGGCTCAACCACAGCCCGCTCTTCCTGGACTTCCTGGAGGGCAAGGCGGACTTCCCCTGCACCGCGTGGGCGATCCCCAACTACTCGCTCTTCGGCTGGCAGCGCCCCTGCTACCTGATGGCCGACGGGTACGTGGCCACGTACCAGAAGCTCCTGGACGAGACGGACTGGGACAAGTACGGCCGGGGCAAGGACGACCGGTGCGACAACTGCATGGCGCACTGCGGTTACGAGCCCACGGCCGTCATGGCCACCATGGGCTCCCTGAAGGAGTCCATCCGCGCCGCCCGTGAGACGGTCGCCTCCAACAGGGCGAAGTGACCTGACGATGACAGCAGTCGAGCCGGTCGCGCTCGGCCTGCCCTCCCTGCCGGCCCGGCCTCTGGCGACGCGTCGTGTTTCGCGTCGTATCCAGGTCGGGTCGGTCCCGGTGGGCGGGGACGCGCCTGTTTCCGTCCAGTCGATGACGACGACCCGTACCTCTGACATCGGTGCCACTCTTCAGCAGATCGCGGAGCTGACGGCTTCGGGCTGTCAGATCGTGCGGGTGGCGTGTCCGACGCAGGATGACGCCGACGCGTTGGCGACGATCGCGAAGAAGTCGCAGATTCCGGTGATCGCGGACATTCATTTTCAGCCGAAGTACGTGTTCGCGGCGATCGATGCCGGGTGTGCGGCGGTTCGGGTGAATCCGGGGAACATCAAGCAGTTCGACGACAAGGTGAAGGAGATCGCGCGGGCGGCTTCGGACGCGGGGACGCCGATCCGGATCGGTGTGAACGCGGGGTCGCTGGACGCGCGGCTGCTGAAGAAGTACGGGAAGGCGACGCCTGAGGCGCTGGTGGAGTCCGCGCTGTGGGAGGCGTCGCTGTTCGAGGAGCACGGTTTCCGGGACATCAAGATCTCGGTGAAGCACAACGACCCGGTGGTGATGGTCAACGCCTACCGGCTGCTGGCCGCGCAGTCGGACTACCCCCTCCACCTGGGTGTGACGGAGGCGGGTCCGGCGTTCCAGGGGACGATCAAGTCCGCTGTGGCGTTCGGCGCTCTGCTGTCGGAGGGTATCGGGGACACGATCCGGGTGTCGCTGTCGGCTCCTCCGGCGGAGGAGGTCAAGGTCGGTATCCAGATTCTGGAGTCGTTGAATCTGCGGCAGCGGCGGCTGGAGATCGTGTCGTGTCCGTCGTGCGGGCGTGCGCAGGTGGATGTGTACAAGCTCGCTGATCAGGTGTCGGCGGGTCTTGACGGTATGGAGGTCCCGCTGCGGGTCGCGGTGATGGGCTGTGTCGTCAACGGTCCGGGTGAGGCCCGTGAGGCTGATCTGGGTGTGGCGTCGGGCAACGGGAAGGGTCAGATCTTCGTCAAGGGTGAGGTCATCAAGACCGTGCCGGAGTCGAAGATCGTCGAGACGCTGATCGAAGAGGCGATGAAACTCGCCGAGCAGATGGAGGCCGACGGCACCACGTCGGGTGAACCCTCCGTGACCGTCGGCGGCCAAGCCGTCGCGGGAACGGTCGGCTGAACATAGCAATCCCGGCAGGGGGAACGAGGTCCACTTATGTCGATGCTGGAGAACATCCGAAGCCCGCGCGACCTGAAGGCACTGCCCGAAGGCCGGCTCGACGAACTGGCCGCCGACATCCGGCAGTTCCTGGTCCAGGCCGTGGCCAGGACCGGCGGCCACCTGGGACCGAATCTGGGGGTGGTGGAGCTGACGATCGCGCTCCACCGCGTCTTCGACTCGCCCGCCGACCGGATCCTGTGGGACACCGGCCACCAGTCCTACGTCCACAAACTGCTCACCGGCCGCCAGGACTTCTCCAAACTGCGCAGCAAGGGCGGCCTGTCCGGCTACCCCTGCCGCGCCGAGTCCGAGCACGACGTGATCGAGAACAGCCACGCCTCCACCGTCCTCGGCTGGGCCGACGGCCTCGCCAAGGCCAACCAGGTCAAGGGCGGCGACGACCATGTGGTCGCCGTCATCGGCGACGGCGCGCTCACCGGCGGCATGGCCTGGGAGGCGCTGAACAACATCGCCGCGGGCCGGGACCGCCCGCTGATCATCGTCGTCAACGACAACGAGCGGTCGTACGCCCCGACCATCGGCGGTCTGGCCAACCACCTCACCACGCTGCGCACCACCGACGGCTACGAACGCTTCCTGTCCTGGGGCAAGAGCGTCCTCCAGCAGACCCCGGTCATCGGGCAGCCGCTCTACGAGTCGCTGCACGGCGCGAAGAAGGGCTTCAAGGACTCCTTCGCCCCGCAGGGCATGTTCGAGGACCTGGGCCTGAAGTACGTCGGCCCGATCGACGGCCACGACATCGCCGCCGTCGAGACCGCGCTGCGCCGCGCCAAGCGGTTCAGCGGCCCGGTGCTGGTGCACTGCCTCACCGAGAAGGGCCGCGGCTACCCGGCCGCCGAGCAGGACGAGGCGGACCGCTTCCACACCGTCGGCGCGATCAACCCGCTCACCGGCCGCCCGCTCGCCCCGGTCGGCGGCCCGTCGTGGACCTCCGTCTTCGGCAAGGAGATGGTCCGGGTCGGCGCCGAGCGGCCCGGCGTCGTGGCGATCACCGCGGCCATGCTGCAACCGGTCGGACTCGAAGCCTTCGCGAAGGCGTACCCGCACCGGGTCTACGACGTCGGCATCGCCGAACAGCACGCCGCGACCTCGGCCGCGGGCCTGGCCACCGGCGGACTGCACCCGGTGGTCGCGGTCTACGCGACCTTCCTCAACCGCGCCTTCGACCAGGTCCTGATGGACGTGGCGCTGCACAAGTGCGGAGTCACCTTCGTCCTCGACCGGGCCGGGGTGACCGGGGTCGACGGCGCCTCGCACAACGGCATGTGGGACATGTCGATCCTCCAGGTCGTGCCGGGGCTGCGGATCGCCGCGCCGCGCGACGCCGACCAACTGCGGGCCCAACTGCGCGAAGCCCTCGACGTGGACGACGCGCCCACCGTGATCCGCTTCCCGAAGGAGACCGTCGGCGAGCCGCTGCCCGCCGTCGACCGGGTCGGCGGCATGGACGTGCTGCACCGGCCGTCCGAGGGCGAGACGTCCGATGTGCTGCTGGTCTCGGTCGGCGCGCTCGGCGCCACCTGCCTGTCGGTCGCGGAACTGCTGGCCGGCCGAGGTATCGGCGTCACCGTCGTCGACCCGCGCTGGGTCAAGCCGGTCGACCCGGCGCTGCCCGAACTGGCCGCGCGCCACCGCATGGTGGCCGTCGTGGAGGACAACGGCCGCGCGGGCGGCGTCGGTTCGACCGTCGCGCAGGCGCTGCGCGACGCGGGCGTGGACGTGCCGCTGCGCGACTTCGGCATCCCGCAGCAGTTCCTCGCGCACGCCAAGCGCGCCGAGGTGCTGGCCGACATCGGACTGACCCCCGCCGAGATCGCGGGCCGGATCGGCGCGGCCCTGACCCGTATCGACACCCGTACCGACACCCGGAACGGCGGCGCGCGTACCGTGACGGTCGGGGAACCGGCCGGGGCCGCGGACGACACCGCGCGGGAGGCCGTACCCATTCACGTACGCAAGGAGCAGGTGAGCGATGACATCGTCTGAGAGCAGCGTGGGCGAAGGGCCCGCCCCGCAGGCCGGCGGCGGCGAAGTGCCCGGCCCGGCCAAGGGGTTCGACCTGGCGACGCTGCTCGCCGAGCGCGGCGGCGAGCGCTACGACCTGCACGCCAAGCACCTGAACCACCAGCTTCCGCGGATGCTGCACACCATCGGCTTCGACAAGGTCTACGAGCGGGCCGAGGGCGCGCATTTCTGGGACGCCGACGGCAACGACTACCTGGACATGCTCGCCGGATTCGGCGTGATGGGCGTCGGCCGCCACCACCCGGTGGTCCGCAAGGCGCTGCACGACGTGCTCGACGCGGGGCTCGCGGACCTGACCCGCTTCGACTGCCAGCCGCTGCCCGGCCTGCTCGCCGAGAAGCTGCTCGCCCACTCGCCGCACCTGGACCGGGTGTTCTTCGGCAACAGCGGCACCGAGGCCGTCGAGACCGCGCTGAAATTCGCCCGGTACGCCACCGGCAAGACGCGCGTCCTGTACTGCAAGCACTCCTTCCACGGGCTGACCACCGGGTCGCTGTCCGTCAACGGCGAGGCCGGATTCCAGGACGGCTTCGCACCGCTGCTGCCCGACACCCCGATCGAGGTGGGCGATCTCGAAGCGCTCGCACGGGAGTTGAAGCGCGGCGACGTGGCCGCGATGATCATCGAGCCGATCCAGGGCCACGGCGTCTACATCCCGCCGCCCGGATACCTGCGCGCCGCCCAGGAGTTGCTGCACAAGCACAAGGCGCTGCTCATCTGCGACGAGGTGCAGACCGGCATCGGCCGCACCGGCACCTTCTACGCCTACCAGCAGGAGGAGGGCGTCGAGCCCGACCTGCTGACCGTCGCCAAGACGCTCTCCGGTGGATACGTGCCGGTCGGCGCCACGCTGGGCAAGGACTGGATCTTCAAGAAGGTCTACTCCTCCATGGACCGGGTGCTGGTGCACTCCGCCAGCTTCGGGTCCAACGCCCAGGCGATGGCGGCGGGACTGGCCACGCTGTCGGTGGTGGAGGACGAGCGGCTGGTCGAGAACTCCCGGCTGATGGGCGACCTGCTGCGCACCCGGCTGGCCGCGCTCACCGACCAGTACGAGTTCCTGAAGGACGTCCGCGGTCGCGGCCTGATGGTCGGCATCGAATTCGGCCGCCCCAAGTCGCTCGGCCTGCGCAGCCGTTGGACGATGCTCCAGGCCGCCCGCAAGGGTCTCTTCGCGCAGATGGTCGTGGTGCCGCTGCTCCAGCGGCACCACATCCTCACCCAGGTCTCCGGCGACCACGTCGAGGTCATCAAGCTGATCCCGCCGCTGGTCGTGAACGAGGCGGACGTCGACCGCTTCGTGACGGCCTTCACCGCCGTCATGGACGACGCGCACGGCGGGGGCGGCCTGATGTGGGACTTCGGCCGCACGCTGGTCAAGCAGGCGGTCGCCAACCGCTGAGGGCGCACCGCCGGGACACGGACGGGGGGGGGGGGGGGGGGGGGGGGGGGGGGGGGGGGGGGGGGGGGGGGGGGGGGGGGTCGCCGTACGGCGGCGGCCCTTCTTCTTCTCTGCGCTCGCCCCATCCCT